>JALVPN010000044.1 GCA_027031765.1 Promethearchaeota archaeon
GGCCCCTCGGTCTTCACTGTGACGCCGAAGGTGCTCTCGTACTCCTCCCAGGTCGTCACTTCTCGCTGGAACACGGCCACTGCCATGTCGCAGTCCATCTTGAATGTGGTGCCGTTGACTGCCGGGTTCACTACGATTGCCAGTGCGTCCGCAGCGACTGGTAGTGGCTGGACGTAGGGGTGGTCTTCAAAGTACTCTGCAGGGGGGTACGAGCTCGTTGCCCCGATGTCAATGAGGCCAGCTGCAATCTGTGACTGTCCAAGTCCGGAGCCACCGGTCGTCGGGTTCAGTGCGAAGGCAGGGTAGTCCTCGGAGAAGTGGACCGACCACTCCTGGGACAGCGGGAACACGGTGGACGAACCGGCGGTGCCTATCGTATACAGCACCTGCCTACCTCCACCAAAGGCCGCCACACCGAGTGCACCGACCATGATACCTATGATGAGAGCGACGCAGGACCTGGAGTTCCATCCTTGCAACTTGGCGTTCACCACTGGGCTGAGACGGGGACTGTCACCATTAAAGGGCATTCCATATACTTCATATGATGGTAAATGCTGCATGTACAGGCGGTGGACGTTCGGGTGCCGGTACTGTTGTGGCACTGGTGTCCGGGGCCAGTGACCGTGGTGCTGCTCTGGATGCCACAGTGGCCACCGGGCGCGTTGTGGCGCGATGGCACTGGTACTGGCCCGTACAATGCATGCAGATGCTTCATATGAAGTTTCCCGAGGGGAAGAGGATGGACAGTGGCGAGGAGTCGGTGGTGACCCGGAAGCTCAACCGGGTGCGGAACTCTTTCTACATATACTTGCCTAGGCAGTGGTGTCAGGCGTATGGTCTGACAAAGGACTCTCAGGTGCAAATACGTATCACGTCCGAGGGCGACCTTGTTGTGATGCCACCGTCTGGCGGACGCGTGCGGCCCTCGGCCCTCGACCTGTCGATAGGAGTGAGTGCGAAGAAGGGCCTTGAGAGCCTCCTTATTGGCGCCTACATAATTGGGGCCGACCGGCTGGAGCTACGGTTTGACGATGTGCTGGACATGAGCACACGGGAGCGTATCAGCAAGTGGATACGGCGGCTCCCGGGCTACGAGATACTTGAAGAGACGAGCACGAGCGTCACGATCAGTGACACGTCAGAGAAGCAGGTGATAATGCCGATACTGCGGCGGCAGTTTGCGACGACCAAGTACATGCTGCAGAGCCTTGCAATGGGCCTCCAGTCGGGCGCGGTGCCAGAGAAGTCGAAGATACTGGACAGGGACGAGGATGTTGACCGTCACAGGTACTTTGTGGAACGGCTGTGCCACCTTGCACTCCGCAACCCGACGTACGCTAGGCGCATTGCCATCTCACCGTCTGACGCCCTCCACTTCAGTCTCGCGGCGAAGTACGTGGAGCGGATTGCAGACCACATCTGCGGTGCGATCCGGGAGCTCGCAAAGACTGGTGGCATTGACGGTCGTGTTGCTGGCCTGGGTCATGCAATCCTGGAAGTGTGCGAGGCGACATCACAGACCTTCTTCGGTACTCACAAGGATGGCAGGTCACCGGCCGGCGACCAGTCTGAGGACGCCCTTGCTGCCCACAATGCTGCGGTACGGCTCGTCAGGCGTCTTGCTAGACTTGGCACCTACCACAAGAAGGCGTCCCGTGAGGACGTAGTACTGCTGCTGCACCTTGAACGGATTGCATCGTACTGTGCTGACATTGGCGAGGTGGCAATCAACCGCATTATCCAGGCCCAGCTCGCCTGAACCGCTAGGGCCCTGACGGATACTGTCGACTACTTGTGTGACTGCACGCTCCACCCTTCGCAGGTATGGCTCCAAGACTGATGGACTATCAGGTGAGAAATGAATGGGCGGTGGAGGACTACTGTGTTGCAAAAGAAGACTGGGAAGTTGAATCCCCCCCAGACCCGTTCCTAGTTCTTGACTTGTTCTAGGCTATTCCCGTCCAGTATTTCTGTGCGTCTCTTATCACGGTGCTTGTTCTCAGCCGTTCTCTGAGTTCTTCTGGTGTCAGGGGTATCACTTCTATGAAGGGACGTGTCTTCAGCATCCACTCAGACCGATATATCAAGTCCAACCTGTCCAGGTGTTTCATTCCGTCAAAGTCCTGTGAAACAATGATGAGGTCTATGTCGCTTGTCCTTATCCATGTGCCCTTGGCGTAGCTACCGAATAGGTACACTTCCTGTATCTCTTGTCTTGGCCAGCTCTTCTAGCAGCTCAGCCACTGTCCTCATCGCTTTCCCCAATGCGGGCTTCGATGTGGTCGACAATTCTCTTGGCTGTTTCAAAGCATCGTTCACCCTCGATTTGATCTATGGACTCGTGAGGTAGGCCGTTGGCTGCATCAGGGTATCTTGTGACAGTGTAGTACTTGTTGAACATGTAGATCTGTTTTTCAAGTCCTTCGGGGAGTACGAACCCTTCCTCCTTCAGAAGCCAGTAGAGTTCTGTTACGGTGTGAATCTTGGGCGGGTCCTCTCGTCTTACTATGAAAAAGAGCGCTCTGAGCGCTTTCTCAACAGCCTGGTGAGAGAAGAAGGCTGTCCTGAACCACCTATCCCTCTCCAAGGCGTCCCCGGCGTCTTTGAGGTCCTCCCTTGCCGTAGCCATCCACAGATACACTTCCCTTCTCAAACCAGAACACCCTATTCTAGCCTGTCAGTGCCTATACTACTTGACTTGTTCTTGGTCTCTTTTAGCTTGTACCTGTCCTTGTCTGGCATGGCTCTGTGTTTCTCTTCTTGCGAGGACTATGAGGTTCCACTCCGGACTGTCAGGGCCATGCCTGCGAGTTCGCCGACGAGCGCAGTAGAAGATATCGTGTCGCCGAGGCCGACTGTCTGGCCCGGCTGTGCGACCATGATGGTGGGTACGGCAACTATGGTGTAGTCCCCGATATGTGCAGTGCCGTCCATCAGGAAGTCGTCCGCTGCGTCAACGGCCCCACGCTGTTCGAGGGCTGTCGCCAGGTCTTGGAACTGGGGTGTGGGCAGGCCCCCGGACACCTCCGGTGTGAGCAGGGTGGCCAGCAGCGAAGGGTCGCGGCTGACATCACCGGTATGGGCACGGCTGGCAGCCTGAAACGCGGCGAAACATAGGGCCTGACGTATGGTCTCTGGCGGTGTCTGGTACCGCTCACGCGCCACGAAGACGATGAAACAGCCCGGTTCATGGAAGTGGTACCTTGCGATGCCCATCCTCTGACATATCTTCAGCCCTGCCGTGACGACCACGCCCTGGTCAATCGTCCCACCCCTGCCGAGCTCCGAGGCGGCGGTCTCCTCGTGGAGGGCAGTGAGTATCTGTTTCATCTCCTCCTCGTTGGAGCCGAAGCTGTCCCAGTACGTGTTCTCTCCCGTCGCTCCGGTGGCTGCGGTGCTGTCGTCCGGGGACGGTCTACCGGGTGCGTCACCTGTCCCGGCACCGGTCGTCCCGTGGCCGGGCGCGGAGAGCCCTAGGAGAGCTGACATGATTTCGGGCCGGGTGCTGGAGTGTTCGAGGTGTATGATGGGCCGTGGGTGTGCGGAGCGTGCACGTGCCACGAGCCTAAGTGCAGCGGATATCCTCTCGCGGAGTCCCTGTTCTCCCAGCTTGTCCGTGTCAATGAGGTGGAAGCCGGCGAAGACCATTGCGCCCGCCATCCCTGCAAGCTCTTCGATATGGTCGTTGAAGGCGGGCATGATGGAGAGCTGGCCGTTGGGTGGGTCATAGGTGGCAATGAACCTGTTGCTCCTGGGACAGCACCACTCCTCGCCATCGACTGTGATACAGTCGCCCTTGCTGAATTCTGCAATCATGTGTTGGAAACACTCTTCCGAGGGGTTCACAGCTCCATGGGGGTGTACGAGGCGCAGGGCACCGGTGGTGCTGTCGACTATGGGGAGCTTTATCGCCGGCTCATCGTAGAACAGTCCCATCTGTTCGTGTGACCGCGAGTAGCAGTGCACAATGACCTGTGGCACCCCCAGCCGTGCGAGTGTGTTCGCCATGATGCCAGCCTGCCCACCCATGGCCAGTTCTTGGTCTGGGGGGAGGAGGCGCCGGATCTCGCGGTAGACCTCGGGCCGTGCAATCAACCACTCGGCAGCCTTGCCGTCACGGAAACACCCAGACAGGCCCACCAAGAAGTCCGCGGGCGTATCGATGCGTCCCTTCCACTCCTCAACACCACGCCTGAGCCTGCTCCCGTCGAGCCGCAGGTGCTCCATCAGGGCGCGTATTGCATCCGGGTCGTAGTGTACGATGACGTCCACGTTGGTGTTGAAGCCTACAACGAGTCCACTGATATGGTCTATGCCTCTCAAGACAGTGTCCGCTGCCTCTTTGTAGCGGTGCTTCCATGTTTCTGCGCTTTCATTCCTCCCGTCCATATCGACTGTCTCCTCCCCCACTTAGTACGGGACGTCTGAGAAAAGTCTTCCCGTAATGGTGCGTGTGCACCGTTGTGCCGGGCCCGGACTGACACCGCAACGCAGCTGGCTGTCGGGCCTTGGGGGCTGGTCACCGGCCCTACGTCACTTCTGGAGGCGTCGTTCTAGTAAGACGTAGCGTCTGTCGAGGTACTCCTCGGGGACGTAGCCTAGGTGCTGGGCCCACTCTGTGGCACGTGGGCCCATGAAGAAGACTGCGTACTCAGCCCCCTCCGACTCGGCGCTGTGGAGCAGGCGGGCCATGAGGTCGACAAAGGTCGACCGGTCAGTAGCGTAGACACCGTATACGAGTGTGAGCGCTCCACGTCTGTCCCGTGGCGTCGTGTAGTACAGGGCGACGGGCTCACCGGACTCCGCAAAGACAACGTGCAGGGTCGAACGCATGGCTATTGTGCGCAGGCCGTTCTCGTCCAGGGGCTCGAACTCCCATAGGAACGGTACGACATCAGTGGGCACGAGCTCGGGGTGATCCCTGACCAGTTGCAGCACCCGTTCGACGTCGACTTCGAGTGGATGGATATTGGGACTTGGACTGGGCCGCGCCGGGAAGGGCCTCTGGAACCGGGCATAGCCCACTGACACGTGGGGACTGAAGCCGGTCTTCGTGGCAACTCTCAGCGACTGGAGGTTCTTGGAGGACGTGCCGTATCTCAACAGCGAGACCCTGACGCCGGCTGCCACATCTACGAGGTGCCTGACAATGGCCGTGCCCACCCCACGGTTCTGGTAGGCCGGGTGTACTCTCAGTGCGCGGATCCAGCCGCAGTCGTTGGCGCGGTCGACTAGGAGCATGCCCATGCCGATGAGCTCCTCTCCGGTGAACGCACCGAAAGGGAAGTGTACTTGCGAGTCTGTCCAGGTGGCGAACTCGTCGGGCACGTAGTCGTTTTGCCACAGGGTGGTGCACAGGCTGGTCACTGCTGGCAGGTCCTCAGCGTGCAGGCGTCTGATGCTGGTCTCTCCAGTCATGGTCAGACAGAGTTGCAGGGCTTCTTTTGAATCGTGCGGGAGCTGCACTCCAGCGGTGCGGGAGCTGCACTCCAGCGGTGCGGGAGCTGCACTCCAGCGGTGCGGGAGCTGCACTCCAGCGGTGCGGGAGCTGCACTCCAGCGGTGCGGGAGCGGGCACATCCTAGGTCGCTACCTTCTGCAGTATGATGCAGTAGTGGTGGTGCACATTGGACACGTACGTGGTCGGGTAGCCCCAGCAACCCAGCTGCTTGTTGTCCTGGCACCATATCTGTTCCTGTTGGAGGCGGTACGTATCGGACAGCGCCCTCGCGAGGTCCCACGCCACGGGTCTGAGGGTGCCATCAACATCGCGCACGTTCTGCGCCACGACGGTGAGGTAGGCCCCGTCTGCCAGGTATGCGCCTGCACATGCAATCGCTGTCGAGACCTCCTCTATGAACCGACCGTAGTCCTCGATGTTGCCCAGGTCGCGGTCGGATGTGCTGTAGGTCTGCGGCAGTCCATTGCGTCGCCTCTTCTTGTGGACGGTCTCGTTGCCGCCACGTGACTTGTGGAGCATCGTCCAGTAGGGTGGCGAGGTGATGAAGTAGTGGAACACCGGGGGCTCGTCAAAGGCCTTGTGGAGGAGCCTGTCCACCTCTATCGCATCGCCTTCGATAAGGAGCTGCGTGCCCGAGCCACTGGTCTGTGACAGGTGGCGTCTGCCCACTGCCACGAATTCGGGGTTGAGCTCGATGCCGACGGCACTCCTACCGAGGGCACGACAGGCGATGGCTGTACTGCCGACGCCTGCGAACGGGTCGAGGACCCACTGGCCCGCCCTCGTGAAGAAACGGACGAACCTCGCCACGAGCTGTTCTGGGAACTTTGCTGGGTGTACGAGC
>JALVPN010000045.1 GCA_027031765.1 Promethearchaeota archaeon
GCGGAGAGTCGTTGCTCGTCGTGACGGATGATGTCCGGCAGGATGTTGGCAGCGCGTTCGCCCGGGGTGCCCTCGCCCTTGGCCTGTGGACGAGGATGGTAGTCCTTGAGACCAGTGAGATGGCCCGTGAGACCGTCCCGGAACACCTGTTGGAGATACTCAACTCGGCAGACCCACCTGACATCTATATCAACACCCTGCGTGGGCCCGCCCAGGAGACCCCGTTCAGGATTGAAATAATCCACCTGGAAACAAGGAAGCGGCGGTCGCGGCTGGGCCACTGTCCAGGGATCACCATGGACATGTTGACAGAGGGGGCTCTGGCCCTGACACAACAGGAGCACAGGCAGATGCAGGCACAGGCTCGCGAGCTGCTGGCCGTGCTCCAGGGGGTCGAGTCAGTACATGTGCAGGCCCCTACTGGCTCTGACTTCACGCTCGGCGTCAGGGGACGCACCTGGTTCACTGACACGTACGTCGACTGGAAGACCATGAAGTGGATGAACCTGCCCACGGGCGAGGTGCTTGTCGGGCCTGTCGAGACATCAATGGACGGTACGCTTGTCTGCGATGTTGCCATCAGTGGTATCGGCCCTGTCAAGAGCCCTGTGACCTTGGAGGTACGTGGTGGGCGCGTGGAGAAGGTCAGGTCGGACGACAGGCATGCGGTCAGGGTGGTACAGCAGTCCCAGTCTGTGGACGCAATGGCAAGGCACGTCGGCGAGTTTGCCATCGGGCTGAACCCGAGGGCCAGAGTTGTCAGGGAGTTCCTCGAGTCCGAGAAGGTGGCCAACACGGTCCACGTGGCCTTCGGGAACAACATGGACTACCCGGGCTTGGTCGCCAACAACTCAGCAAACCACCAGGACTTCCTCATAGCACGGCCGACCGTGACTGTCACTTACAGCGACGGACACACGCGGGTGGTCGTGGAAGACGGCAGGACCGTCATCTGAACCAGTCCCCAAGGTCCCTGCGCAGGGCGGCTGCGGCGACCCGGGCCACTCGTACGGGTTCCGGCACCCGACCGTGTACCGTGAACATGTCGAGCAGGGACTTCGCACGTCTCGTGGAGATGCCGACCGTGTTCACAAACACCTCGTGCCCATTGTTCAGGCGCACGGCCTGCCGCTCACCATTCCTGCGTACGGTGTCCCAGCGCGCCTCCCAGTCGTCCGGGAAGTACTCCTTGAGGTACTCCAAGATGCCCTCTGACGCATAGTATGACACACAGACGACAGGGACACCACTGACACGGGAGAGCTCGTGCAGGTCCACTATGTTGAACCATGACACCACGCTGCCACCAAGCACCCACACACGGATGTCCTCGCGGCCGAGGGCCGAGAACATCGACAGCAGCTGAGAGGTCACATCAGTGCCGCCGACCGTGGGGCGACAGTAGCCGAGCCCATCAATCATCAGGTCGCCACGCATGACCACGCCGACTGTGTTACTGTACCGGTCGCCCTTCACGAAGCTCTCGGCGACACCGAGCACACGTACACCACGTTTCCACGGGGCATGGCTGTGTCTGTCGTCAGCGTGCTGCCCCGGCTCGGATGACGTGATCTCCAACAATGCCTGCACCTCGTCAGGTCCTCGTCCGGATGGACGCTATACACCGCTGCATATAGGTGCTGGCACGTACCGGGAGTGGGCAACAACAGGACGTGGCACGTTGTGGCCCCTGTTCAGGAGTCCATGGCATCGGACGGGAGCACCGCAGTGGTGCAGTGACCCGGCATGGACAGCACCACCCGGACCCGATATCACCCCTTCTCCTCCGGTGGCCCCTCCAGCTCGTACACGGCCACCGTCTTGAAGATGTCGCGCAGCTGCTCGCAACGGTCAATGTCGGTCGCGACCATGTCGTAGGCCTCGATGCCGAGGAACCGCGATACCACTGGTGGTGGTACTGCACCCTCGACGTCCTGAAAGTTAGCTATCGCAATGACAGAACGTGGCAGGAAACGCCTGTGTGCCATCAGCAACCTGCGTGCCTCCACCACCCCCAGTTTAGAGCTGTCCAGTACCAGTACTGCGACATCAGCGCGCCGGAGATAGGAGCGCCAGGCACGCTGATAGGGGCGCCTGCCCGGCAGGTCGTACAACATGATGAGCTTGTTCGATACGTGGAACCACTCCTCTGACGCGCTCAGGTCGTCCATAGCGACCACGCGCCAATAAGCACCCACGGGTGGTGCCTGGGCCACTCTTGTGCTCGGGACATAGTCGTTGACCACGGAGCCCCGGCTCGCCAGGCGGAACACTGAAGTCTTCCCCGTCCGCGCACCACCAAAGAGGACAATCTTCACCCGTTCAAACACGACCTCGTTTATTGAGGAGATGAGGTCTCGCCGCTCGGCCCCATCAAGTGAGGGTACCGACCCCTCTTCGAACCGCGACTGCAGTTCCGCAAGGACCATGCCGGCACGTACGCGTACTGAAGCTGGTGGCTCAAGGGCATCGCCAACGACGACGACTGCGGTCCCCCTATCGACCGCCACGCCCACCGTGAGCTCAAGACCGGATGGCATCTCAAGCCTCATGGTAGTGAGCCGCATCATGCCGAAGTCGGGGTCAATCCCAACGACCTCCTGCTGACTGGTCCTGTGCACGAGCTGCTGGAGCTGGTGAGACTCCACAGCCAGAGGGGCATGGACTATCCTGATGACCTCGGTCGTCAGTGGTGAGAATACCAGTACCTGGACAATCAATGCGTCTGTCACCCCTCTGGTGTGAGAGCCGTAAGGGATTCTACATACTAGTCTTTGTAACTTCCGCAGATGTACAGGCGGGCATCACTCCCAGCGTACGGACAGCGGCGGGGCCAGGCTACCTGAAGCCGCCGGAAACACACGCGGAGTGACATGCGGAGTGACATGCGGAGTGGCACACGCATGCGGAATGGCACGCAGAATGACATGCGGAGTGACACGCATCGTGCGACACACACTTGGACGTGTGTTCGAGGAGGGGTGCAAACGGTGCCGAGATTGTCTTTGCGACACCGGACACTATCTCACCGACCGTAGATGTCACTTTCCCGACGACCTTGGCGGTGGTCGCAGCAACATCACCAACTATCTCTCCGGTGGTCGAGATGGTCCGTCCGGCAGCGTCGGCAATGCCAGAGAACCATTCGGGGAGCCTGATCTCACCACCGACAGCCCCCGGTTCGGTAATCGTCCTGTCGATGTGGTCGTGGCCCCTGTGCAGGTACAGCCAGTACCATGCCCAGTCGTCACCGTACGTGCCGTCAAGGTAGTACTGTGTGCGTCCATCAATGGTGGGCCTGCCCTGTAGCTCGTCCCACGCACCATCAATACGCTCCCTGTGCCGGTCCATCGTTGCCTCGAAGTCAGCGTCCCATACCTTCCCCTGTACCCGTTCTGCCAGGGCATCTAGCATCTCGTCGACCCGTCCAGGGTCCAGCTGGTCGTCAACGATTGCGTTGACAAACATCTCCTCGTAGTACGTTAGGTCTTCGAACCTCAGACCGGTCACAGACAGGCGCAGTGGGTCTGTCGACAGTACACGCACGGCACCCTTCCTGACACATGACATCAGTATCATTGAGACAATCTTCTGGCGGGTCTCGTTGGCGAACAGTGCAGACTCTACTGGGTCGAGGTCGGCAGCCTCACCAGGCTGACCAAAGGTCTCGACTGTGATCTCAGGACTGATGTACACCGACGTTGTGTCCTCGCTGGTCCAGTCTGCACCATACCGGCGGCGCACGAGCCTGTACCATGAGACGACAACCCCCAACAGCATCAGCGAGAGGCCACCGAAGAAGATGGCCCTGAACAACGGCGTGTCCACTGGTGACGGTGGCGCCTCTGAGATATAGACCGATACTGTGAACCTGAGCCAGTCCGTCATGTTCACGTCCGACGCGGACACTGTGAACTCAATGTCCAGCACCTGTCCTGCGTCGCTTGCGAGGAGCTGGTACGTAAGGGTGGTCTGTCCGCCATCGGGGAGCGTGCCAATATCGGTGACCGTCTCGCCAGAAACGAGGGTCAGGTTCGCCGGCAGCGCCATGTTCACCACAACGTCGTGTAGTGCAGAGTCACCGTCATTGTACACAGAGAGGAGCAGCCCGAACTCCTGCTGAGCGTATGCGTTCACCGTCCGCTGCACGTCATAGCCCAGATGGCCGGGCCGTACGAACGGCGCATAGAAGGCCCAGTCAGTGTACTGGAACACCAGGAACTGGAACTCTGTGTCGACCGGGGAGTGTTGCATGACCACGCTGAAGTACCTCGTGGTGGCCGAGGCATCGTGAGGATATGCCAGCAGCTCCACGCTGTCGAACGGTGTGTGGGACGATGTGTCCAGATCCCAGACCCCCTGACGTGAGTCTGTGATGTAGTGCGCGTGGTCTGCGCCAGCAGGGAGGACACCACCCTCTGGAGTGATCCACGACGAGTTCAGTTCAATCGGGTACACCACCGTGACCCTCTCGAACTCAACTGGCACCGACCACCGCACAGGGGCCCAGTGGAGGACACCGAGGTCACCGGCAGTGTCGTCGTAAGTATGTTCTATGACGCGGGAGGTGCTATAGTACCCGAACACGACGGTACCGGTCTCGCCGGCCTCAATCCTACGGGTCCAGTCGAGCTTGTAGCCGTCCGCGGTCACTGTCACCATCAGGTCCTCGCGCTCGCCGTCGACCTCCACATACGCCCGTCCCGTGTCGTACACCGTTGACTCCTCTATGCCGAAGAGGTCGAAGCCCCCGACTGACCCGGTCTGCACACTGATGGCTATCCAGTAGGTGACGTTTACGCGTCCGTTCGGCAGGACGACGAGCAGCACTTCGATGCTGTCAAGGGTGAGTTCCAGGTCCTGACTGGGCTCTGCACACACTGCTGACAGCACGTGGGGTGATGCCTGTGTCGGGGCCGTTTGGAGGGACAGACACAACACTGTGGTCAGTACGAGCAACACAAGGACCGTGTACACTCCAGTCTGACGACGCCCCATCCTGCTCACCCCCAGCAGGTGTCCGGCCACTGTAGACGGTCGCCGGGAGGTGGCCGTAGGCACGCGACACGGGAAGTGCACACAGTGGTCACCCCTCTCATTCATGGGGCCAGTCAGTCGCCCCGCCGGGCACGGATTACCTCGGCCTGTGCAATGGTGAGGTTTGACAGGTCGGCCTTGGCAGCAGCCCAGGTCTCGAGGTCTGGAAAGTTCTGGACCATCCCGCTCCAGACAAGGTGGTACGCCCGCTTGAGGACAGTTCCCACATCCCCGCCCGTACCAACATACTCAAAGAAGCACTTGACAACGGCAGGCCTCTGTGCTGACATGTCCTCCGGCACCTCGGTCCCGAAGCCCGCAAAGGCCACGTCGAGTTCACGCAGGACATCTATCCGTTCGCGGATCCCCGCTGCTATCACAGGGAGGTCGATGTCAAAGGCTGAGAACGTCATCACAAGCTTCCTGCCGCTGATCACACCGTAGGGCAGCCGTGTCTCGCCAGCACTCATCACTTTCTCTCCTCAAGTAAGCTACACCGGTTGTTGTACGCATGGACAGATAAGGCTTTCATGTCGACCTGAGTACCAGGTCATGTCACCCCAGTAGCTCTACTGGGGGCACGGCACAAGACCTATGACGGGACGTTGCAACGGGGTCACAAGATGCACGACAGCTCGTATGACTATACTGTTGACGACCTGAGCTGGGTGCCGCGGTTCATGAGTGAGGTCAGGGACTACTTCTTTGCCAGAGAGGAGGACAACCTGCTCATCCTGCGGCCGAACCGTGTCATGCACCTCAACGAGACTGCCACGCTGATGCTGAGGATGCTACTCGATGGTGCGTCCCCGGAAGAGGTCGTGCAGCACTTCGTTGAGCAGCGTGGTGCAGACAGGCAGCGTGTGGTCAACGACCTCATGGCCTTCGTGAGCGACCTGCGTGACATGACCTGTGGTGTGACCAACATATACGCGCTCAGGACCGCCCGGACTGCACCCTTCGGCTCCCAAGAGGTGAGGTACCCGGTGCTGAGCGAGATAGCAGTGACATACCGTTGCAACAACAGGTGCCTGTTCTGTTATGCGTACTCGCCCTACCGGGAGAGCGGTGAGATGACAACCGAGCAGGTGAAGCGCGTCATCGATATCATTGCGGACGACGCCCACGTACCGAGCCTCTCCTTCACCGGTGGCGAGCCCACACTGCGGGACGACCTCCCCGAACTCATCCGCCACGCACGCACAAAGGGCCTGAGGCCCTTTGTGCGTGCG
>JALVPN010000046.1:0-666 GCA_027031765.1 Promethearchaeota archaeon
CGGCAATGTTCTTCCCCTTGTAACGTACCTGCAGGGTCTCACGGTTGTACCTCCGGCCCCTGCACTCACTGCATGTCACCTGTACCGGTGGCAGGAACTGCATCTCGATGACCTCGACGCCTGCACACTTGCACTTCTCGCACCGCCCGCCCCTGACATTGAAACTGAACCGTCCCGGCCTGTAGCCACGGATACGTGCCTCTGGCAGACTGGCGAAGAGCTCCCTGAGTGGTGTCCACAGGCCCACGTAGGTCGCCGGGTTGGAACGTGGGGTGCGGCCAATCGGGCTCTGGTCAATCACTATCACCTTGTCGAGGTGCTCTGCACCCACGATCTCGTCATGCTCGCCGGGGATGGCTTCTGCACCGTGGAACCTGCGTGCCAGCTCACGCTGGAGGGTCTCGACAATGAGGCTCGACTTGCCGGAGCCTGAAACACCGGTCACCACGACGAACAGTCCCAGCGGGATGCGTACTGTGATGTCCTTCAGGTTGTGGTGGCGCGCGCCCCTCACCTCAATATACCTGCCATCAGGACGCCGTCGCTGTTCCGGGACAGGTATCGAGTCGTCACCACGCAGAAAGCGGCCCGTCACCGAGCGCTCACAGGCGATGACATCTTCCAGTGTCCCTGCGACGACCACCTCGCCGCCCTCGGCACCTGCAC
>JALVPN010000046.1:676-17725 GCA_027031765.1 Promethearchaeota archaeon
GGGCCCGAGGTCCACTATGTAGTCCGCAGAACGGATTGTCTCCTCGTCGTGTTCGACCACGATCACCGTGTTGCCCATGTCCCGGAGCCGCTTGAGGGCACGCAGGAGTCGCCTGTTGTCCCGCTGGTGCAGCCCGATGCTCGGCTCGTCACACACGTACGTTATGCCCACGAGCTCGGAGCCGATCTGGCTTGCCAGACGGATGCGCTGGGCCTCACCGCCGGCCAGTGATGGTGCAGGCCTGTCCAGTGTCAGGTAGTCCAGTCCCACCTCACAGAGGAACATGAGCCGTCCCTCAATCTCCCTCAGTATCGGACGCACCACCGGTTCCAGCCGGGGCTCCACACGCACTCCTCTCAGGAACTCCCTGAGCTCGCGGATGGACATCGCGTTGAGTTCCGTTATGGTCTTGCCCTGGAAGGTCACAGCCCTGGCCTCTGCCCTCAGCCGCGAGCCCCCACAGTCCGGGCACGGCGTCACCGTCATCAGCCTCTCAAGCGACGCCCTCACAGCTGCTGACCGGGTGTTCCTGTACTGCCTCCTGAGCCGCGGGACGATCCCCTCGAAGGGCGCAGTGTACCTGGCCGAGACCTGGACCGTGCTGGCCCTGTCGCTCCAGTCCCAGCCCATCTCGAACTCGACATCCCCAGAGCCATGCATCACGACATGCTGTTGCTCAGGTGTCAGCTCCTTCCACGGTGTGTCCAGGCTGAAGTCGAAGTGCCTGGCCAGTTCCTCCATCACTCCACGTCTCATGAGCCACTTGTAGACCTTGATGGCACCCTCCGCCAGCGAGAGCGACGGGTCATCGACAAGCTTGTCGGGGTGGAAGTCCCAAGTACTGCCAAGGCCGGTACATGTAGGGCACGCGCCGTGTGGGGTGTTCCACGAGAAGAGTCGTGGTTCCATCTCGGGCAGGCTGACACCACACTGCACGCAGGCGAAGTGTTCAGACAGGGTCATCTCACCCTCCGGTGTCACCACCACCACGACACCGTCCGCCATGTCGAGGGCGGTCTCCACCGCCTCCGCAACCCTGTCGCGCTCCTCTCCGTCCACCCGCAGCCGGTCTATGACCACTTCGACCGTGTGCTTGTAGTACCTGTCAAGGGACATGCCCTCCTCGATGTCCACGAGCTCACCGTCCACCCGTGCGCGCACAAAGCCTTTCTGGAGCAGCTCACGGAACTCCCGGCGGTACTCCCCTTTCCGGCCACGGACAATTGGGGCCAGCACCATGATGCGCACGCCCCGTTCCAACCGGAGCACCTGGTCAACGATCTGCTGCGCTGTCTGCGGCCTGATCTCAGTGCCACACCTTGGACAGTGCGGTGTCCCAGCGCGCGCAAACAGCAGTCGCAGGAAGTCGTACACCTCGGTTATGGTGCCCACCGTGCTCCGTGGGTTCCGGCCGGCACTCTTCTGGTCAATCGAGATTGCTGGTGACAGGCCGGTTATTAGGTCGACGCGTGGCTTCTCCAACATCCCAAGGAACTGACGTGCATATGCGGACAGCGACTCGACGAACCGTCGTTGCCCCTCTGCGTAGATGGTGTCGTACACAAGGCTCGACTTACCGGACCCGGACACACCCGTGACAACGGTCAGACTGTTGCGCGGGATCTCGACCGTGATGTGCTTGAGAGTGTGCTCGTAGGCCCCCACAACCCTGAGCGTATGTGTCCCGTTTCCAGGCGGGGGCCCGGTCGGGGGCGCGCCACGTCTCTCCTGTTGTAGTGCTCCTGTCGAGTCTGGCATCAGGCATCACTGACACTTGGCATATGCACTCCTCTCGCCCTCCCGGGACTGGGCCTAACTCGTACTCCTGCTCGGAGAGAGGGAGGCGTCGTACTGGCTAAAGACTTTTTGCAACGTGGCAGTCACCACCGTTGCCACTAGATGGCCACACAGGCCCGTGCAAGCAGCAGTGCAGCGCTGTGCACACCACTCTAGGGGGCCACGGCCTCTGCTACGTCCAGCAGTAGGACTCGCCCTATACTGTCGTCCTGTAGTACGCACGTCCCAGCACTTGTCGCGGGCCTGTGACCTCTCGTGGTGCCCGGCTCAGGCGGCATGCTCCATCAGGTCGCCCACAAGCCCCCTGAGCTCTGCAATCCTGTCCCTGAGCTCGACAGCACGCTCGAACTCCAGTCTCTGCGCCGCCTCGTGCATCTGCTCTTCGAGGTCAACAATGTAGTCGAGGAGGTCCTGGATGTCCCCCGGCGCCACTTCGGGTAGCTGCTCCTGCACTGTTGGTCCCCGTCGGCGCTGGCGGCCCGATGGCAGGCCCTGTGCAATGTCCTGTATCGTCTTGGAGATTGAGCGCGGCTCGATACCGTGCTCCATATTGTAGCGCATCTGGTACTCCCGCCGCCTGCGCGTCTCGTCGATTGCGGCCTGCATGGCAGGCGTCACAGTGTCAGCGTACAGTATTGCGCGCCCGCGGACATTCCTTGCCGCACGGCCCATGGTCTGGATCAGCGCCCAGTCCGTCCTCAGGAACCCCTCCTTGTCAGCATCGAGGACTGCAACAAGGGACACTTCGGGGATGTCGAGGCCTTCCCTGAGCAGGTTGATGCCCACCAACACGTCGAACTTGCCCTGTCTCAGTTCGCGCACGATTTCAATGCGTTCGACGGTGCCGATGTCCGAGTGGAGGTACCGCGCCCTGACGCCGTTCTCAGTGAGGTACTCTGTGAGCAGCTCGGCGGTCCTCTTCGTCAGGGTGGTGACCAGGACGCGGTCGCCGAGGGCCACGGTCCTGCGTATCTCTGCGAGGAGGTGGTCCATCTGTCCCTCCACGGGGTGCACTGTCACGTCGGGGTCGAGCAGTCCCGTGGGCCTCAGCAGCTGTTCGACGACCTGCTGGCTGACACGTCGCTCGTAGGGCCCGGGCGTGGCGCTTGTGAATATGACGTGTCGCATGTATGCTTCGAACTCGTCGAATGTCAGGGGGCGGTTGTCGAATGCGGAAGGGAGCCTGAACCCGTAGTCCACAAGGTGTTGCTTCCTGGCCCTGTCGCCACGGGACATGCCGGCAATCTGGGGCACAGTCATGTGGCTCTCGTCTATGACCATCAGGAAGTCCTCTGGGAAGTAGTCCAGGAGGGTGTAGGGCCTCTCACCACTCGCGCGCCCCTCTATGTACCGCGAGTAGTTCTCGATGCCGGGACAGTAGCCGGTCTCACGGAGGAGCTCCAGGTCATAGAGTGTCCGGCGGCGGAGCCGCTCTGCCTCCACCAGTCGCCCCTGCTGCTTGAACCACTCCACACGCTCCCTCATCTCCTCCTCGATGGCGTCAAGGGCCCCCAGCACGTTCTCGTACCGTGACACGTGGTGCCTCGCAGGGTATACCTCTACCCACGACTCATCGGACAGTCTGCGTGAGCTGAGGGGCTGGAGTATTGAGAGCCGCTCCACAGTGTCCCCGTCAAGCTCGATCCTGATGCTGTTCCTTGAGTGCGCCGGGTGTACGTCGATAACGTCACCGCGCACCCTGAAGACGCCCGGCCTGACCTCCATGTCGTTCCGCTCGTACTGCATGGCCACGAGGCGCTCCAGTATCTCGCGACGACTGACCTGCTGTCCCACCTGGAGGAAGAGCGAGAGGTGTGCGTACTCCCTGGGGTCACCAACACCATAGATACACGACACCGATGCGACCACAATCACGTCCTCTCGTGTCCTCAGTGAGTGGGTCGTCGAGTGGCGTAACCGGTCGACCTCCGCGTTTATCTCGGCCTCCTTCTCAATGTACATGTCCTTGCTGGGCACGTATGCTTCCGGCTGGTAGTAGTCGTAGAATGACACAAAGTACTCCACTGCGTTGTGTGGGAAGAACTGGCGGTACTCGGAGGCCAGCTGGGCTGCGAGCGTCTTGTTGTGGGAGATGACCAGTGTCGGACGGCCATACTGTGCTATCACGTTGGCCATCGTGAACGTCTTGCCTGACCCGGTCACACCCAGCAGCGTCTGGAACCTGTAACCACGCCGGAGCCCCTCGACCAGCTGACGGACTGCCTGCGGCTGGTCACCGGTCGGCTCATAGGGTGCCTCCAGTATGAACTCGGCCATCTCTGTCACGCCTCGCTCACGGTCACCTGGTCCCAGCAGCTAGTAACTCTTTGGGTCTGTGAGGCCCAGCGTCCCGTGCACTGCTCGCGGCCCACCATGTCGTGCACCCGCGGGGTGAGATGTGACGGCCGGCCTGGCCCTCACCCCTCGGTCAGGCGCAGACGGATGTGTTCTCTGACGACCTCAAGGTCTGCACCGGGGGGCACCGTGCGCAGTGTCGGCAACAGGTCGAAGTCCAGCTGTCCCACAGACCCGAGGCCCAGTCGCTCCACGATGCTGGCCATGAATGCCTGTGACTCCGACGCGGGTATCACATTCAGTGTCCCCTCCACTCGCCTCAGTACCTGTGGCCACCCTGCGCTCCGTACCATCTTCGCGATGTCCTCCTCGACAATCCTGTCGCGCACCTGTGCGAGCCCTGGTGGTAGCTCCTCTGGCAGATAGAATGTGTGCAGTCTTGTGCGTTTCGAGACCGAGAACGTGGTCAGGGTGCCGCAGGCAAGCAGTGGGAGGACATCTAGGGACGTAATGGGGTTCCCGTGCAGTTCCAGTACCTGGAGGCCGGTGCAGAGGCTCAGTGGCCACAGGTCGCGGCTGCGCAGTCTGTTCCGTGCCAGCCTCAACACTATCAGCTCGGGACAGGACTTGAGGGGTGAGAGTGACAGTGCTGTGAGCGCGTTCTCCTGCAGGTCGAGGATCCGGAGCTCCCCGCAGCCAGTGAGAGGGCCAAGGTCTATCGCCTCCAGGTGGTTCCTTGCCAGCACCAGCACACGGAGTGACGGACAGCCCCGGAGCGGTCCCAGGTCGGCCCGTTCCAGGTCGTTCGATGACAGGTCGACCTCCCTGAGCGCCTGCGCCTCCGGCAGTGTCACTTCTTGGAGACTGTTCGAAGACAGGTCGGCACATCTGACACGTGTGCCAGCCAGCGGCCTGAGGTCGACACGGAGAATGTTGTTCTGTGCGAGCGTCAGCTCTGTCAGGTGCGAGAGTGTGGCCAATGGTGACAGGTCGACCCAGCGGATGCGGTTGTCAGCAAGCCCCAAGACCGTCAGTCCCACGCAGCGACCGAGCGGTTCCAGGTCGACCCTGGCCAGTCTGTTCGCGTCCAGCCGCAGTACCCGAAGTGAGGTGCACGAGGACAGTGGTGCCAGGTCCACTTCGGTCATTGCGTTGTGGTCGAGCCGGAACACAGCGAGGTCGGGGCAGCTGGCCAGTGGACTGAGGTCGGCACCTGTCAGCCTGTTCCCCTCCAGCAGCAGCTCCTGGAGGTGCGGTGTCCCGGCCAGTGGCCGCAGGTCAACACCGAGCAGCCTGTTCGAGGCGAGGTCCAGTGACACGAGCCCGGTACAGCCCGCCAACGGCGAGAGGTCTACGGACTCGAGTGCGTTGCGGAAGAGTGAGAACCTCCTCAATGATGTGCACCCCGCCAGTGGTGACAGGTCGACTTCTATGAGGTGCTTCCGGGACACGTCAAGGATTCCTGGACACCCCTGCAGCTTTAGGACGCCCGCCTCACCAAACATACGTGTATACCGGATCTCTATCAACCTGCTCCGCTCTCCATGCACACAACGGGCCCGCCGACAGGAACAGTGGGTGTACGGTCCGCCATGCAGTGGTGTGGCCTACCTTATCTGTCCATCGGACACCGGGTCGGGCCTGTTGGCCAACTGCTGTCTGCCACAACGGTGATATGTCCATTGTACCATGCATGCCCTCTCCCCCCCGCGTCAGTACCGGCTCTGTATGCCACTACTCCCTGCTGGTGGTGCAGTGCAGCACCCCTGTCCATCTGTACTCATCGTACGGTGCTGTTGCCGGTCTGACCTCGTCTGGTGATGGTAGCCTCACGCCACGCCACGAACCTCCCACAAGGTTCTGCCCGCCGACAACCGTAGTAGTTGAAGTCAGGGCACTCCATGCACGGCGACTCGCCACGCAGGTCTATCTCGTGGGTCGGCTCTGCCACGGGGGGGCCTTGACCAGCCCCGGTACTCCCTGTGGCGGCCTCGCCGCTACTGGCGCTATCGTTGGCACTCCTGTCCAGTGCGGCTGCGTGTGCCCAGGCCTCGCGGGCAGCACCGTCGTCACCCATGGCCTCAAGGGTGAGGGCCAGTTCTGCCCAGAACTCCGGCACCGTGGGGTCGAGCGCCAAGGCCCTCTGGAGTACGGTGCATGCCTCGGCCATGCGGTGGGCGTGTCTGAGATGGCAGCCCAGCCGGTACCACGAGACCGCAACGTTGGGGAATGCCATTGCCCTCATCCACAGCAGGTCCTCGTATGTCCCCTGAGCGCTCACACTGTCGTCTTCAGCGGCCCGTTGGCCCGGACTGGCATCCGGTCTGTTCCCTATCGTCATCGCGTGTTTCCTCCCGGCGGCAATGACTTACATCCCACTGCTCTGTGTCGTATTATATACGGTTCGGCGAGTGACTGATTGCGGTCGCACCCGTCCATAATTCGGCAGTGTTTGGCGCCATTTGTCCCGACACGCCCCCGTTACAAGGGCCGGTGTGGTGATTCCTCAGTAATGTCCCGGCCATCTAGGGGTGCGCGTGGTGATCATGACTGTGCCTCTCACCCGTTTTCCACGTTCTGCTGCCGTGTCGGTACTGGGGTTGCTGGCTGTCAGTCGCATGCCATTTCCCACGCCTTCCTGAACCACGAGACCACAGTCCGGTCGGTCTCCGTCCTTGCAGCGGGACTGCTGAGCACATGGTCTGCACCGGGTACCACAACGAGCTGCTTTGGTCCTCCGGCCCTGGCGAACAGGGCACGCACCCCGTCGAGTTCGATGAGTTCGTCGCTGTCGCCCGTCACGACCAGGAAGGGGCGTGGCGGAATCCTGCCGATGTCACACGCGGGGTTGAACCTGCGCGACTCCTCAACCAGTCGTCGGAGCATGGTCTCACGGAGGACGGGGTCGTCAAGTCCGTGGACGGCACTTGGGGACTCTCTGAGGGTGTACTCGATAGCGGTCATGACCCGTGGGGTCGTTGCAAAGAGGTGGGTGTCATATACGGGTGCCCGCACGCAGACGGCCTTGACCCGGGGGTCACGCGCAGCAGCACAGACTGCGATGGCCCCACCAAAACTGGCCCCATAGACTCCCACCCAGTCCCCAGTGGTAATGTCGTGTCCAAGGATGTGGGTCACTGCAGCATGGGCGTCCTCCACCATGCCGGCAAGGGAGAAGCACCCCTCACTCCTCCTGAAGCCCCGGAAGTCAAAGGTCAGGACAGCGAAGCCGTGTCTGGCGAGGCTGGAGGCAATGCCCGATACCTGGTCTGGCGAGCCGGGCAGACCATGGAACTTGCATATCACGGGGTACCTGCCCGGTCGCTCCGGCACGACGACGTCGCCTCTGACCAGTTGTCCATTGGACTCGAACTCTGTCGGCACCACACGTACTGCTACAGGAATGGTAATACCTCCTGTCACAACTCTCCGCTGCTACAACACGGGGACACGTCACAGACAAGTATTTTGACTGTGGTGCAGTCGTCCCGGGTCGGCACGGGTAACAGGAGTGCGCGGCAATGCCAGTCCTTCAGGGCCCCGGCCTCATACGCGGCATCGTCCTCGTCCTTGACTCGGGAGTTGTATTCTACACTTGCTACTGGCATCAATCCTGCTCGTCGAGTGGTCGCGCAGCCCGGTGAGGCGGATGCTGGACGCGCCACAGTCATGGGCGCTGTTTCTCTACGGGATGGCCGCGAACTCCTTCTCCTTCATCATGTCGGACTTCTACTCGCCAACAGGGGGGCGTGTTCTTGTGGACGGAGACGGGCTGCGTCTCCATGATGGTGGCCCTCCTCGGGTTCTTCATCGCCCTGGAACAGATGCTCCCATACATGCCCCACCATGCGTTCTCGACATCCGTAGCAGTGGTCGCAGTTATCAAGGTCTTTGCCAGCTAAGAGATGCTCACACTCCTCGCCTTGTCAGCATCGCTCATCGTGCTCGTGCTGCTCCCGTTCTTCTTCAGGTACTACGTCTCGACCACGAGTGGAGTGGTCAAGTCGAGTCTGCGTTTCATCCTCTTCTGGGGCCTCATAGGATCCCTCGGTCACATCGACCGCAGTGACTATGTATTCAACAACCTCGGGCCGGCTGTATATATCCTCGCAGCAGTGTTCCTCGTGACGCGCCTCCTGATGCTTGGGGTTGCCATCATAGGTTCGCCCGCCCTGGACCAGCCTGACTGGCCTGAGAATATGGTCGAGCTCTACGTGACTGAGGAGAAGAGCGGTGTCCTCCCCTATCACTACGAGTTCACCGCGGCCATGGAGCACGACGAGGAGCTCACGGCCGCCGGCATCGCCGGTGTCCAGGGACTGTTCAAGGAGCTCACGCGGTCGTCCTCCGGGCTCCACAACGTGTCCACTCGAAGTACCATATCCTCTTCACGTAGGCGGGCCCCATTACGGTGGTGTTGACTGCGACCTAGCCGTACAGCCTCCTCCTCAGTAAGATCGAGGAGTTCGTTGACACGTTCCTCCTCGTATACGGCAGTGCAATTGAGGACTTCGGGAATGTCAGTGTGTTCCGAGGCGCCGGCGATATCGTCGAGCATTTGTTTTGCACCGGGGACGGGCAGACCGCACCTGTCTGACACCGCCACCCTTTGCTACTGGGTGTCACGGGCAGGGTGCCGTCTATGCCGTTGCACCCCGATTGAGGACTCTCTCATGCGGCCCTGCTGCCGGGCGGTACTCCCTCGACTGTCACAGGTATCCATCGTCCGGGCTCGTCGGCCTTCTCAATGGCGATTATCATGCCCCGGCTCTCGATACCACCTATCTTCTTCGGTTCGAGGTTCACAAGGAACAGTGCCGTGATACCGACGAGGTCTTCCGGACCGTACTGGTCTGCCAGTCCAGTCACAATCGTCCGCACCTCGCTGCCGATGTCGACCTTCAGTTCCAGGAGCTTGTCTTTCTTCGGCACCTTCTTGCACTCCAGTATCTTGCCAGCCCTGAAGTCGAAACGCTTGAACTCCTCAAAGGTGACGAGTCGCTCCCTGCCCTCGTCCTCTTGGGTGGCCGCTGTCGCGGTCTCCCCTCCCTCTTCGGCAGCCTCCGCGGCCCTCACACGCTCCTTGATTATGCCCGAGAGCTGTTCTATGAGTGCGTCGTCTACCTTTGAGATTACTGGCCTTGGCTTGCGCAGTTCGGAGCCAGGGTTTGGCGGCACCAGTGCGTCCTCCAGGACTGCGTCATGTATGCTACCAGAGCTGTCAAGACCGAGCTGTTCCCATATCACCTCGGCGATGCCGGGCATGACCGGCTCGATGAGTATTGCGAGCGCTTTTACGAGGGCAACGGCATTGAACAACACTCCTGCCGCCCTGTCCACGTCCTCACGCACCAGCTTCCACGGCTGCTGTGCCTGGAAGTACTCGTTGCCTAGGGAGGCCAGGTGCATGATCTCGTCGCAGACCTTCTTCAGCTCGTACTCGTGCACCGCATCTGTGATGACCTGTATTGACCGTTCCACTTCGTGCCGGAGGCCCTCGTCGAAGGTGCCCTCTGGGACCTTGCCGAAGTGCTTGTGTGTAAAGTGGAGGCTGCGGTAGACGAAGTTGCCGAACGTGGCCACGAGTTCGTTGTTCACCTTCTCGCCAAAGGTCTTCCATGAGAAGTCCAGGTCTTTCGTCTGGCTCGTGGCACTGACCATGTAGTACCGCAGGTAGTCCGGGTCAAGCCCGTTGTCCAGGTAGTCGTCCTGGATCCACACGACGTAGCCGCGGCTCCTGCTGAAGTTGTGGCCCTCGATCTTGACCATCCCGGACGCCACTATGGCATATGGCAGGTTGTACCCACTACCCTTGAGCATGGACGGCCAGAAGATGCAGTGGTGGTACACAATGTCTTGGCCGATGTAGTGGACGATACGCCCGTCACCGGGCCTCCAGTACTTCTCCCAGGCATCGGGCTTGCCAGTCTTCTTGGCCCACTGTTCCGTGCTCGACATGTAGTGGATGGGGGCGTCCACCCAGACATATAGTGTCAGGTCTTCATCTCCAGGGAATGGTATCCCCCACTCGATATCCCTCGTTATACACCAGTCCTTCAGCCCCTCCCGGACCCAGCCCAGGGCATAGTTCTTCGCGTTCTTCGTCCCGTCCACCTGTTGGAGGTACTCCTTCAGGAAGTCCTCGAAGGCTGTGAGCTTGAAGTAGTAGTGCTTCCGCGTGATGGCACGCGTCGGCGCACCACAGACCGCACACCGTGGGTTCAGTATCTCACCGGGTTCCAGGTACCGCCCGCAGCCCTGGTCACACTCGTCGCCACGGGCGTCCGCATGACAGTACGGACACTCGCCCCTGACAAAGCGGTCGGGTAGAGAGCGGCCACAGTTGTCACAGTATGGAGTGTTGAGGTCTTTCGAGTAGATGTAGCCGTTCTCCATGAGCGTCCTCACTATCTGTAGTGTCCGCTCAACGTTCTCCGGGTCGTCCGTCGTGCCGTAGTTGTCGAACATTATCCTGAGCTTCGGGAACGTCTCCACGTAGTGCGTGTGGTACCGCATGTACAGCTCCTTTGGGCTCACACCCTCTCTCTCCGCGGAGGTGAGGATTGGAGTGCCGTGGGTATCGGAGCCACACACGAAAGTGGCCTCCACCCGCATCTTCCTGAGGAGTCTGACGAACACATCCGCGGGGACGTACGTCCTCAGATGGCCGATGTGCATCTCCCCACTGGCATAGGGTAGTCCACAGGTCACAAGAACAGGGGTCTCACTCGTGTATCTATTCAACGGCTATCACACTCCTCAGTGGTGAGGGCTAGGATGCTGGACGCTGTCTCTCCGGTATCAAGGTGCATACATGACAAGAAAAACTCAGATACTCCCATCTGCCCGCTCTCAGCCCTTGACCTCGCGCAGTTTCCTCGTCCTCTTCTACGGAGTTCGCATCCCGCCTTTTCTTGCTGTCAATCTCCGGCCCTGTTACTGATATAACTCTTTTTCCACACCGTCACCCGGTGCTGTGCCCTGTCGTGGTGTCCCTGCCTATGGCCCAATCCACTGTAGCCCGCCTGCGCACCGGTCGACAGCACTGTGCACGGGTGCAACGCCCGCATGGGGCCCGTGTCCACGTCCCTTTGCGACCACTGGTCTAATACCTCCGGGAGATGGTGTGGGTGTGCCGGGTGGTTGCGTCTGGCTAACAATTAAGAGGCGATACCTGTTGCTCTGCTCAGGCCTGACGACCGCTGTGTCGGTCTGTCTCATGGTCGCGAGGACTGTCAGATGAGGACTTGCAAGGTCTTGGTGACAGGTGCTACCGCACCCGGTTTCATCAGTATTGTAAAGGCACTGCGGGCGAGTGAACGGTACCGCTTTGAGATTGTTGGCAGCGACTACCGTGACAGTATTGCCTCGCGGTACTACGTAGGGGAGTGCTATGTGCTACCGGACAACCGCAGCCCCGACTTCCCACAGGCCCTGCTTGACCTGTGTGAGGGGCTGGGCGTGGAAGTGGTCTTGCCAATCAGGACGGACGACCAGATGCCCATATGCAGCCAGCTTGAGGCCTTCAGAGATGCTGGTGTCGAGCCCGCACTGATCGTGACCGACCCGGAGCTCATGGACATGTTGCTCAACAAGAGGCGCCTGATGGAGTACTGTCGGGATGTCATTGGGACGGATGTCCCACGTTTCGACTACGCCACCAACGCGGATGCGCTAACAGAGGCTGTCATGGGCCTCGGCTACCCGGATGTGCCGGTGGTCATAAAGCCGAGCTACTCGAACGGGAGCCGCGGCTTCAGAGTCCTCGACGAGAACATTGACCGGAAGCACCTGTTCTTCAACGAGAAGCCGACAGGCATTTACTCGACACTGGACGATGTGCTCCGTGACATCGGCGACGAGTTCCCCGAGATGGTCGCCATGGAGTACCTGCCTGGACGGGAGTATACCGTTGACGTGCTGTGCAGGAAGGGCAAGACCTTTGCAGTTGTGCCACGCCTCAGGCTACGCATGACCGGTGGCATCACCACACAGGGCGTCCTCGCGAAGGACGAGAACTACGGGGTCATCAGCAGGACCGTTGAGAGTATCGTGGAGGGCTTTGGCCTCTCCTATAACGTGGGCATCCAGCTGAAGGAGAGTACCTCCTCAGTGCCCCTGCTCCTCGAGGTCAACCCCCGTCTGCAGGGCACGACCACAATCACTGTCGCTGGTGGCGTCAACGTCCCGGAGCTGATGGTACAGATGGCACTCCGCGAGTTCGACTACGACTTCAGACCAGAGGTCCGCTGGGGCCTCAAGATGCAGCGAGTGTGGCTGGAGCTGTTCGAGTATGAAGGCAGGGTCTGGGAGAACTCGGGCTAGGGCGCTGGTGGTACTCGACCTCGACAAGACCCTCGTCCATGAGGACGGGCGCCACGAGGACGTGGGGATACTGCGGGCGCTCAAAGAGATGGGCTGTGAGCTCTGTCTTGCATCGCGCAACGACCGCTACGTTGCTGAGAGGGTGCTGCGTCGTCTGGGCGTCCTCTCACTGTTCACCTACGTCATGGCTGACTTCAGGCCCAAGCAGTTCCAGCTCAGGCACATCCTGTGGGCCTACGGCCGGCGTGGTGTAGAGTTCGACCGGGTCCTGTTCGTTGACGACCACAGGCCCAACATCGAGGCTGTCAGACAGGCACTCCCATGGGTCAAGTGCCTCCGTTTCGGTACCGACGTCCTCAGCCTGTCAGCCCTTGTGGACATGCTGCGCGACGACGCGTGAGTGTCAGATGAGCTTGGCCCGCTGGGCGAACTTGCGGTACCCCTTGAGCAGGAGCTTCGGGATGTTGAGCCTCAAGTTGAACCGGATCCATGCCTCTTCCGTCGGCTCCTTGAACAGCAGCCCGAAGCGTGATGCGTACTCAAGTTCGTCCTCCAGCGCAACCAGCTGCTCCACTGCCGCCGGTGAGAACATCAGCTCGACATCGGGGTTCTCGGCACGACGTGGTACGACCTCAATCTGGTTATTGCCGGTCACACGTACGTGGAACCGGTCACCCTCTACGTCGTAGTCAATCACGGCGCCACGCCTCAGTCCCTCGAAGATGCGTGGGTGCGCCCTCAAGTACTCCATGAACCTGTGCTTGAGGGACTCCTCGCCAGCCTCGGCCCTGGTACCCCCGGCGCGGGCGTAGGGTAGCAGGAACACCGGCAGGTCGACCACCTGTATGCTGTTGTCTGTGAGAGCGGCGCCATCGGTCAGGCCCCTGTGACAGAACGGACAGGCGGTCACCAGTACACCGGCACCAGTGTCCGCGGCCTCCGCGAGCCTGTCAGCAGCCACCCTGTCTGCGACCTCTCCGAAGGCGCTCTTGACACCACCACCAGAGCCACAGCAGTGGGCGTAGCGCTTGTTCGTCAGCATCTCCACCAGCTCCACACCTCTCACCGACGTGATAACTCTCCGTGGTGCCTCGTAGACCTCGGCGTGACGTCCGAGGTGGCATGGGTCGTGGTACGTGACCGTGGTCCCTGCCGGCGCCTCAAATGACAGGCGGCCCTCCTCCACAAGCCTGTCTATGAACTCCGTGATGTGCAGCACTTCAAAGCCATAGTCGTGACCGTGCTGGGGGACATCCACCTTGAGTGTGCGCAGACAGCCGGCGCATGCTGTGACCACGGTCGTTGCACCGGTCCTCTCAATGGCCTGAATGTTGTGCTGTGTGAGCCTGTCGAACGGCGCTGTCCTGCCCGTGCGCAGTAGTACCGAGCCGCAGCAGTGCTCGTCCTCAAGTACTGTGTAGTCGACACCTGCCATGTCCAGGAGTGCCACTGTGGCCCTTGCAATCTCCTGTTCCCGGTACGCAGCGGTGCAACCGACAAAGTAGACGACCTCCGCCTGTCCCGGCCACTCCCTCTCGCCGAACAGGGCCAGACGTTGCCCGTGATCCTCGCCGTACGGGTTGTGGTGCTCCCTGATGGACTCCTCGACCACGGCATGCCTCTCAATGCCGAGGCCGGATGCCACGAGGTCGCGTCGCAGCGCCTCAATCATCTCCGGGAGCCGGATGCCGTCGGCTGTGGCCATGCAGGTCTCCTGACAGTTCTTGCAGGTCGTACAGACGTAGGCCCACCTCACAAGGTCATCGTTGACCTCGATGCGCCCTTCCAGCAGGTCGTTCAGCACCATTATCCTGCCACGCGCTGAGTAGACCTCGAAGCCCAGGACGTTCTTGACCGCACACGGGAGGTACACCGCTCGCGAAGAGGACACAGTCTTGTCGGCGAGGGAACAGTCACCGCACCGTCCACAGACCCAGAGGTCCTGTTCGAACTCTCTCAGGCTGGGGAACTCCATTTCACTCGTCACCCCCAAATACGTGCGGGCAGAATATGTTGTCGGGGTCGAGCACCTGCTTGATGCCCCGTAGCACCCCCATGAACACGGGGTCGGCACGGGCCAACGCCCTGGACTCCCACAGCAGGCCGTTCCAGTACGGGCAGCCACCGGTCTCCATGACCGCGTCCAGCAGCTCGTCCCACGCCCTGAGTGCCAGCTCCGTCTTGTCCCTTGACGGGATGAACAGCGTGACCCAGCCGGTGGCATAGGTGCGCTCGGAGCCCAGACAGCTTGCAATCCACTTGATGCCGTGCTTCTTCAGCTTGTGCTTCTTGAATATCCTCCATGCCCGCTCCATCAGTGCCGGTATCGCCGTGATGGGCCTCAGGTGACATGTGTTCAGCCAGAAGCCGTTGTTGTAGAGCGGCTGCACCAGGTTGAACAGTTCGCGCCAGTGCATCTGTGATGCAAAGCTACCAAGGTCTTTCCCACCGTGTCGCAGCGCGGTCTCTCGTACGAGTCCCATCTTCCGCCTTGCGAGCGCCTCGTCGGTTTCCTGGACGATTGCTGCGAACATGGCGTTGACCTCTCTGTGACTGTCCAGGAAGCCCGGAAAGAACGTGTCTGTCGACTCCCTGTCCGCCAGCAGGTTCAGCTCTTCGGTCAGGCCATGGGCCTGTATCTCCCTGAACGCAGCGACGGCGTCCTGCAACGTCCGGAACCCGAAGTCACCGTAGGCGATGTGCTCCGCCTTCGGGTAGACCTTCAGTGTGACCTTGGTCTTTATACCGAGCGTGCCGTGGTCGCCAAGGAACACTCCCGTAAGGTCTGGGAATGCCGAGTACCGCCCGAAGAGCTTCGCCGCAGGGTTCCAGCCAGTCCCCGTGCGGAGCACTTCGCCACTGGCCAGTACCACCTCCAGTGACACGACACCTTCGGTGGAGGGCCCGAACTTTGAGGCCGCATAGCCTATGCTGTTGATGCTCACCGACCCGCCGACTGTGCCCACATTGCCACCGTACGGCCCCCGGAACCCCAGTTTGTACCCCCTCTCGTCCAGCCGGTGGATGAGCTCAGCCCACCGCATCCCGGCCTCTGCAGTCACAGTCATGACCTCTTCGTCAAGCTGCACGAGGCGGTCCATCCGCGACATGTCCACCACCACAGCCCCCGTCGTCCGCGGCAGGCAGGCACCACAGATCCCATTGCGACCGCCTGCTGGTACGAGCGCTGTCTTGGTCTCGGCACACAGTCTGACAATGGCCTGCACCTCCTCTACGTCCTCCGGCATGACCACCACACCAGGGCGCTCGGCTGTGAGGTGGCTGGCGTCCCTGCTGTATGCTGTGGTCACAAGCGGGTTGTCGGTCACGCGCGACTCGTCAAGGATGTCGCACAGACGCCGGTAGAGCGGGTGGACCGCACTAGCCTTGATTACGCTCACGTGACATCGACGCGTGCCCCCGACTCGACGATATAAGTCGTCTCCTGTACCGTATCCTGTGAGGTCTACTTGGGACTCCCCTGGGAAATGGCCTGTGTGACCGCGTGCACGGCCCACATCTCACTGCCTGCACATGCCTGTCCTGCCCCATCTCCCCGGAGCCCTCACACAGGGGGCTGCAACCGAATCAAGATACAGCCGGTACCGCTCGCGAGTGACCGGCCCCTCGTCAGCAGTGTTTCCTGTGCAGTGGCCAAGCCCACTTGAGTGGACTCCATGCGGCCCGACTACTTGTCCTCCCAGGTCTCAGAGGTGATTACCCTGACACCCATCTCCTCGGCCTTCTGTCTGTCTACTGGGCTGATGTGAAGGGTTACTAGGATGAGCCTCGTGGCCTTGACACCCTCCTGTGCCTCTGCAAGCTCCACCTTCTTCAGGAACGCCCACACGTCGTGCAGGTCAGCACGTGCCTTGACCTCAACGAACACACACTGCGAGTCCGTCACCATCATGTCGATGTCGGTCATCTCCCCTGCTGGGCAGACAACACCGTCCTTGTCAACGACCACCAAGCGGCGGAGCTTTTCCGGGTCGACACCCTCGGTCAACAGCGCCTCCCGGAATATCTCCCGGAAGATGTCTTCAAGACGGAGCCCATAACGAGTAGAGATTGTGGCCACGTCGCGACGCACATCTTGGAAAGCCATCTCCAGCCTGTCGAAGCGCCTGTCGACGGCCTCGAAGCGCCTGTCGATGGCCTCGAAGCGCCTGAACACCTCTTCAAAACGTCTGTCATTGTCTTCCCTCAGCAGCCGAATCTCGTCTAGGACTCTTGTCATCTCATCCCGTGTAACATACGTTTCCTTTGAGAGGAGCTCCGCGATTTTCGCACGCAGTTCTGGGTTCTTTTCGAGGGCCTCGACTAGCCTCCTTAGCAGGTCGTCCCCGTAGTCGTCGACGGTCATGGTGGCCACCATTCTACTGTATTCTCGGTAATGATTTAAGCATATACCTCCAGTTCTGGATGGTACGTGGTGGCAATTTCCATTACGTGCGTACGAATACGGTCATGCAGTGCTCTGTTGCCTGCACATCTGAAGAGTCAACGGAGCCCCATCCGAAACAGGCCCGTAGTGTCAGGCACCATGGCCGCACATGTGTCGTTCCCGAGACCGACCGCAGCAGCGGTGCAATTGCTCACGGGTGCAGATGGTGCCGACCACAAAGAGCT
>JALVPN010000047.1 GCA_027031765.1 Promethearchaeota archaeon
GCCTTAATGAGGGTGGCCATCTCCAGCAGTGTTGCGACGGCCAGGAGGCCGGACTGCTCTGCACGGTCCACCTGCCCAAGATGGCCATGTCCACGAGTGTTGCGACGGCTGTCCAGTCCTGAGACCACCCTCAAGTGCCCGTGGGTCAGACGCAGCAGTCGCAGGACGGCGTGTACCGGTCTCCAAGCGGACGTAGCGTTGTCCTGTCCGGTGCGTGCGGTCACTCGCACGTACAGTGCATGCTAACACCCGGGCCGCCGCGTCCGAGTAGCTATGGATAAATAGTCCGGGCCACACGCCACCCCCCTGTCCGGTGTACCCGTACCTGGCGGTGTGGCCGGGCCTGGTACACAATGGGAACGTTCATAAGACAGTCATGGGCCGTGCGCCCACTACAGTAAATTGACGTAACGGAGTTCGACAATCTCCGAACTCAAGGAGGCACAAGTTGGATGGTCGGAATTGTAGGATATGGTGTCTACATCCCGCGATACCGTATCAAGACCGAAGAGATTGCCCGGGTCTGGGGCGAGGACGGAGAGAAGCTCGCCCGTGGGCTGGGCGTATTCGAGAAGTCTGTGCCCGGGCCTGACGAGGATGTGGCAACGATCAGTGTAGAGGCTGCCCGCAATGCTGTGAAGTATGCCCGCATTGACCCGAGGGACATTGGGGCCATATATGTGGGGTCCGAGTCGCACCCCTACGCTGTGAAGCCGACCGGGACAATAGTTGCTGAGGCAATCGAGTGTTCGACGGACATCACATGTGCGGACTATGAGTTTGCCTGCAAGGCCGGCACCGCTGCCATACAGACCTGCATGGGCCTTGTCGAGTCGGGCATGATAAAGCTCGGACTTGCGATTGGTGCTGACACTGCCCAGGGGCGTCCTGGTGACGCCCTCGAGTACTCGGCCGCTGCTGGTGGCGCGGCCTACATCATTGGCAAGGAGAATGTGGTGGCCACCATCGAGGCGACTGCCTCCTTCACGACGGACACGCCGGACTTCTGGCGTCGTGAGGGCGAGGACTTTCCCAGCCACGGTGCACGTTTCACGGGAGAGCCCGCGTACTTCAGGCATGTGGGTGCAGCGACGCGGCTGCTCCTTGACAAGACCGACACCACGATTGCTGACTACGACTACTTCGTATTCCACATGCCGAACGGCAAGTTCCCTGTGTCGATGGGCCGTCAGTTGAAGATACCCAAGGAGAAGTTGGAGGACAGCCTTGTCGTGCGGCAGATAGGGAACACGTACAGCGGGTCGTCAATGATCGGTCTGGCGAGGGTACTCGACAGGGCCGAGCCGGGCCAGAAGATATTCATGACCTCGTACGGCTCTGGGGCCGGCAGTGACGCCTTCGTCTTCCGGGTGGAGGACGCGATACTGGAGAGGCGTGGTGAGGTGCCCACAGTGGACGACTACATTGCACGGAAGACGTACATTGACTACTCGACCTATGCAAAGTACCGGCGCAAGATCAAGGCACTGGCATGAGATGTTATGTTTCAGGGGATGGCACAGATGAGTAGGGACGTTGCAATCATTGGCGTTGGCATGAGCAAGTTCGGTGAGCTCTGGGACAAGAACCTGCGCGACATCACCCTTGAGGCCGGGATGTACGCGATCTTCGACTCTGGTGTGCGCGGTGCGGACATCGACGCCGTGTGCATCGGGAACATGAGTGCCGGCAGGTTCACCGGACAGGAACACCTCGGTGCCCTGGCTGCGGACATGGGCGGTCTTGGACACATCCCGGCGTACAGCGTCGAGGCCGCCTGTGCGAGTGGCGGCGCCGCAGTACGACAGGCCTACATGGCAATAAAGTCTGGCGAGCACGATGTGATGCTCGTCCTTGGCTGCGAGAAGATGAGTGACGTGAACCAGTCACAGGCGATGTACACGGTCAGCGTGGCATCGGACTGGGAGTGGGAGGGCATGTTCGGGGCGACCTTCCCTGCCCTCTATGCGTTCATCGCCCGCCGGCACATGCTCGAGTACGGGACGACCGAGGAACAGCTCGCAATGGTCGCCGTGAAGAACCACAAGAACGCGGTCGAGAACCCGTGGGCACAGTTCCGGAGGGCGCTCCCACTTGAGGTGGTCATGAACTCGGGCCTCATAGCAGACCCGATCCGGGTACTCCATGCGTCGCCGGTCAGCGACGGTGCTGCGGGCCTGGTGCTGTGCTCTGCTGACAGGGCAAAGGAGTTCACGGACACGCCGGTCTACATTGAGGCATCTGCACAGGCGAGCGATACCCTCGCACTCCACGACCGTGAGGACATCACCCGGATGGACGCTGCTGTGATATCCGCGCGCGAGGCGCTGAAACAGGCGGGTGTCAGCATCAAGGACATCGACGTGTTCGAGCTCCACGACAGCTTCACGATCAGTGAGATTGTCCTGACGGAGGATGTGGGCATTGTTGAGAAGGGGCAGGGCGGCAAGGCCGTTGAAGAGGGCCTCACTGAGATTGACGGCAAGTTCCCAGTGAACACGTCGGGTGGTCTGAAGGCACGTGGACACCCCATTGGGGCCACTGGTGTCGCCCAGATCGTGGAGCTCGTGCTGCAGCTGCGTGGCGATGCCGAGAAGCGCCAGGTCGACGGCGCGGAGAAGGGGATGGCGGTCAACATCGGTGGCACTGGGGCCACCTCAATAGTGCACATCCTCGGGAGGTGATATGATAATGGCTGACCAAGGCGGAGTGGCACAGGTCTGGCGGAGGATTCGCTCTATCTACAACATCCAGGGCAACCACTGTACCACATGCGACACGTACTACTTCCCACCACGCCTGGTGTGTCCGAAGTGCAGGCGCAAGGGCAAGCTTGAGGACTACCGGTTCAAGGGGCTTGGCACGGTCTACACCTTTGCCATTGTCAGACAGGCGCCGCAGGACTTCAAGAGGCAGGTGCCCTATGTGGTGGCACAGGTGCAGCTCGATGAGGGCCCGAGGCTGACAGCACAGATAGTCAACTGTGAGCCATCAAGCGTCCACATCGGTATGCGTGTGCGTGCGTGTTTCCGCAAGATCACAGAGTACGGCCACGGTGGGATCATCGTCTACGGCTACAAGTTCGAGCCCACCATGCGTGTGACCGGCCACGACTGACTCCTGAGTGCACGCTATGGCCCGGGGCAACGTTGCGTGCCCCGGGTGCCCACCCTCTTGACCACGGGGACTGGGGCTCACTTCATGGCCCGACGTGACTACCTCGTTACGGGACTGTACTGCAGGTCTGGCGTGGTCACCGCCAACGGCCGGTGTGTCGCACCACACGACGTGGTCACCATACGGTGATACTCCGGCGAGAGAAGGAGACCGGTCCCACACCCGTTGTGTCACGACACGGGACAATGTTGCGGTGTGTCGCCCCCCACATGGTCGCGGTACGGTAGTCCGGCATGACCAATCCGGGAGGGTTACGGACAGGCCGTCATACCTCTATCACTGTCGTCGAGCGGACTGCTGGGAATGCAACATTGTAGACGGTAGAACGGCCGAGCACTGCGTGGTGCTTTACGGAGTTGTGGACATGGCCGTGGACGACAAGGTCTGGCTGGGTCTCCAGGACCACCGAGTAGAACTTCTTGCTCCCGAGGACGCCGAAGGCGCGTGAGTCCTCCCCTTCGCAGGTCTCGATGCAGGGGCTGTAGTGCATCAGCAGCACAGTGATGTCTGCGTTGTGCGATACAGACACGAGGAGTTGGGCTGCACGTTCTGCGCGCCTCTCGAAGACGCTCTTCACGTTTGGGATGTTCCTCTTCTGCCAGACTGTGGGCCTGTCCAGGGAGCCCTGTGTCCCCACGATGCCCACGCGGCGCCGCCGTCGACGGACAATGGTCGCTGTCTCGTCGAGCAGCATGACCCTGCGGCCCACGGCCTCTCTTATCTGGTCACGCACATCTGTGTACTCCTCGTTTCCAAAGCAGGCCACCAGTGGGAACCCGGTGCCCAGCGTGTCGTCTATGACATCGAGTACCCTCGGGTACTCCTCCACGTTGCCCCGGAGTATCATGTCGCCTGCAATCAGGAAGAGGTCGGGCCGCTGTCGCCCGGTGAGGTCTTCTCTGAACTGTTCGAGGTATCGTGGACTGTGGATATCGGCGACGGCCAGTATCCTCATCTTCCAGCACTCTGACTGCGTTGGGTGGTCTCCTCAACGGGTCACAGATATTAAAGTCTGGATGTTGAACAGGTCAGCAGGTGACCCATATGGGCGGAACCTGGGCGCTGAACCTCTTTGACCGGCTCCACCTCGGACACCACGTCATGCTTGAACGGCTGGCTGACATGCCTGCTCCCGTTGCCTGTGTCACTGGCGGCGAGCTGGTGGCCCACGACCTCGAACTGGCACAGATAGTCCAGCCACTGGCACTGCGCGTCCAGAGGCTCAAGGAGTACCTGCGTGACGTCGGACTTGACGACACGATACAGGTCACGAGTCTCACGTCATTCAGGGAGCTCCTGCGCATCGAGGGGGCGACGCAGTTCCTGATGTATGCCGGGCCGTGCTGTGACGAGATCAGGGAACACGGCCTGAGGGCCCGACTCCAGGTCTGGCCGGACGACAAGTTGGAATACCTCAAGCCGGTGCGGGCGCAGGACGGTGAGAAGCTGACGTCAGCAAGGGTACGGAAAGGGGAGGTCGACCGGATGGGGCGGCTCCTGCGAGGGACTGAGGAGCCACCGAGGCGGCTGCCACTCCACGACCGGGCGCGGCTGCAGACGCCGAAGGGCGAGGTGCTCGATAAGCGTGACGGCCCTCCGGAGGACAGGGCTGTGCGCATGATTGAGCGGGAAACACCACCACTCGTCATCGCAGTAGGTGACGTCACCTCCGCCACTCTGATCCGTGCCGGCTTCCAGCCCGATGTCTGCATTGTCGATGGGGCCACCAAGCGCGGTGCCTATGGCGGAGTGGTCCATGCAGAGCGCCAGTATCTCGTCTACAACCCGGCAGGTGTCCTATACCCCGAGGCCTGGTCTGTTGTGGGCACTGCGGTGGACGATGGCTGCAAGTCCGTGGTCTTTGTCGACGGTGAGGAGGACCTCCTCGGGTTCCCTGCGGTCCTGCTGGCACCAGAGGGTGCTGTCATGCTCTATGGACAGCCGGACGTTGGGATTGTCTGGGTGCCGGTGACGGAGGAGAACCGTACACGGGCACGCAGGTTCCTCGAAGAGATGCCAGTCATTGGCCCCGGTCCAGCCGCATAGCCGACGGGAGCATCCTGATCCAGTCAGTGGGCGCTATGTGGTCGCCCAGTTCATGCTGTGCGAGTGTGCCTGCCACACCCGACACGAACGCTGCTGCCGCGGCCGCACTCATTGCCCCCTCGCCCCGGGCCAGCAGGGCTGCCGTGATGCCTGTGAGGACATCGCCTGTGCCCCCAACGGTCATTGCCGGGACGCCGGTCCTGTTCAGCTTGTAGTCACCGGACGGGGCTGCGACCACGTCCACTGGGCCCTTGAGGAGGACAGTTGCCTGGTAGCGCCCGGCGGCCTCCACTGCTGCTGAGACCCTCTGCTGGGTGTCCTCTGGAGCGGGTGCACTCCTCCCGAGCAGCACGCACAGCTCGCCCCAGTGAGGTGTCAGGATGCTGTCCTCGGGGCTGAGCCTCACGCCCGAGTCTGCCAGTGCCTTCAGGCCGTCTGCGTCAATGACCACTCGCCGGCCCATCCCCATTAGCTCGCGAACAAACTCAACAACAGCGCTCTTCGTGGCACTGTCCAGGCCGAGCCCGGGGCCAAGGGCAACGACATCCGAACGTTGGGCGAGCGACACCGCGGTCGCAAGGGCCTCCTCACAGAACACCTCAGTCCCTGTCGGGTGCACCATGAGCTCTGGGCCGTAGGCCCTGATGGCCGGGACTACCGGGTCGGGTGCGAGCACGGTGACGAGGTCGGCCCCGGTCCTCAGTGCAGCCATTCCAGCAAGTGCTGGTGCACCAGAGTATACGTTGCTGCCCCCAACGACGAGGATGCGTCCAAAGTCGCCCTTGTGGGCCCTGGCCGGGCGTGGCCTGGCGAAGAGCCACAGGTCACCCCTGCCGCATGTCCGTGCAGCTTCGGGCGGGATGCCGATAGGGACGACGTGGAGCTGGCCGACGTACTCCTCTGCCGACAGGAGGCCGACCTTTGGGGCATGGAGTGTCACTGTGTGGTGTGCCCTGACCGCGTCGCCGTGCACCTCTCCCGTGTCCGAGTCGATGCCCGTAGGCACATCAATGGCGTACCTTATGCCCGGGGCCTCGTTGATTGTCCGCACTGCTGTCAGTATGGGCTCTCTGAGGCGGCTCCGGACACCGAAGCCCAGCAGTGCGTCGACCACCACATCAGCCTCACGGACGGCGTCGCAGGAAACCACTGCGCTCTCGGTCTTGAGCACACCGTGTCTGATGTCGTGGAGCCGCTCCAGGATGCGCCAGTTCATGGCGGTGTCCGGACTACGGATTCCCTCCTCCGGCCCGATGAGGTATACCTCGACGTCGGCACCGCTCTCACACAGGTGCCGTGCTGCGACCATGCCGTCGCCGCCATTGCCACCCGGGCCACACAGGACCACGACCCTGCGTCCACTCACGGGCGTCGTCTGTCCTATGACCCTCGCCACTTCCCTGCCGGCGTTCTGCATCAGCATGGACAGGGTAACACCGAGGTAGTCCGAGTTCAGTTCCAGAACGCGCATCTGCTTGGTGGTCATCGGCCTGGTGTCCATCATCCTTACCTCCGTGCGCCGCCTTCTTGTCACAGCACGTTAATGAACACTTGGTCGTGTGTCAATACCCCTCTTGAAGGCTGTGCCATGCGCGCCCCACTCGAACCCCGGTCGCAGCACCACCACAGTCCGGCAGCACGCATGTCTGGCATCCGGTCAGCCGGTGGTCAGGTATGGTGTGTCGCCTCTGCACCTCTGCGCCCGTCCAGTCCGCTCTGTCCCTCCGACCCGCGTGCCCTTTGCAAACGCTTTTATGACCCTAGCAGGCGCAGGCCCAACCATGCCCGACCAGACGCGTGCTGAGCTAGCCTCACGACTCATCCCGATGCTGCAGGAGATCCAGGAGGAGCTCGGGTACATAGCACCTGAGGCTGTTGAGTGGTTGTCCGAGCACCTGGGTGTCAGCAAGCAGGAGATATTCGGTGTGGCGACATTCTACAACTTCTTCAGGCTCAACCCTCCCGGGCGGCACGAGATCCACGTCTGTCTTGGGACAGCGTGTCATGTGGGTGGTGGTGAGAAGCTCCTCGACACAATCCGGGAGAAGCTCGGTATTGAGCCGGGCGAGACCACCCCTGATGGACGGTTCAGTCTGGAGCGTGTGGCCTGTGTGGGTGCCTGTGCCCTCGCGCCGACGGTGGTCGTTGATGGAGAGGTCCACGGGCGCATGACGCAGCGCTCGCTGAAGCGCCTCCTGGACCGCATCGAGCGTGAGGACCGGGAGGCCATGGGGGGCAAGTAGCACGGTCAGGTACCAGTGCGCAGGGAGCGTGTGAGGAATGGAGTCCGACGATGTTATTGAGGTCCTCGTCTGTCGAGGCACTGGCTGTGAGTCTTCAAAGTCCGATGTCCTCCAGGAGAGACTCGTCGAGGAGGTGCAGCGGCACGGCCTTGACGGGCGCGTTGTGGTCAAGCGTGTGGGGTGCCATGGCCTGTGTCAGCAGGGGCCTGTGATTGCCATCGAGCCCGAGGGGCTCTTCTACTGCCAGGTCAAGGAGTCAGACATCCCTGAGATCGTGGAGTCGCACTTTGTGAAGGGCCAGCCCGTGGAACGCCTGTTCTACGAGGCCCCGGACGGTAAGAGGATACCACACTACCGCGACATCCCGTTCTACTCCGAACAGCAGCGTGTCATCCTCGCCAAGTCGGGACACATCGACCCCGGTGAGATTGACGACTATGTCGCTGCTGGCGGCTACAAGGGCCTTGAACGTGCCCTCAAGGAGATGACGCCTGATGAGGTCGTGGCTGAGGTCGAGAGGTCAGGCCTCCGGGGACGTGGTGGTGCGGGGTTCCCGACAGGCCTCAAGTGGAAGTTCGCACGGCGCTCACCGGGCGATGTCAAGTACGCTATCTGCAACGCCGACGAGGGCGACCCCGGGGCGTTCATGGACGGCTCCATACTGATAGCAGACCCCCATGCAGTGCTCGAAGGGCTGTCCATTGCTGCGTATGCCATTGGTGCACATGAGGCCTTCATCTACGTGCGCCACGAGTACCCGGCGGCCGTGGCATCCCTCAAGAGGGCCATTGCACAGTCGTACGAGCGCGGCTTCCTCGGCAAGGACATCCTTGGCACTGGCTTTGACCTCGACATCAAGATGATGGAGGGTGCGGGTGCCTTCGTCTGCGGTGAGGAGACCGCACTGATGGCCTCCATTGAGGGGCGCCGTGGGATGCCGCGACCACGCCCACCGTTCCCAGTCGAGTCGGGCCTCTGGGGCAAGCCCACTGTCATCAACAACGTCAAGACCCTTGCTGCGGTGTCGCTCATCCTGCGCAACGGTGCTGACTGGTTCCGCTCCATCGGCACGGAGGGCAGTCCGGGCACAGCAATATTCTCACTCACGGGCAAGGTGCGCAACACGGGCCTCGTCGAGGTGCCAATGGGTGCGACACTGAGGCACATCATCTTTGACGTGGGCGGTGGTGTGAAGGAGGGGCGCAAGTTCAAGGCTGTCCAGACGGGTGGTCCTGCTGGTGGGTGCCTCCCTGCTGAGAAGCTCGACCTGCCTGTTGACTTCGACTCGCTGAAGGCTGCCGGTGCAATCATGGGCTCCGGCGGGATGATTGTAATGGACGAGTCCACCTGCATGGTCGATGTTGCACGCTACTTCCTGTCGTTCACGCAGGCCGAGTCGTGTGGCAAGTGCACGCCGTGTCGTGTTGGCACACTCCAGATGCTGCGGCTCCTGGACAAAATCCGTTCCGGACGCGGTGAGGAGGGTGACATCGAGAAGCTCCTCGCCCTGTGTGATACCGTGGTGAAAGGGTCGCTGTGCGGCCTCGGCCAGAACGCACCGAACCCTGTGTTGACGACGATACAGTACTTCCGCGACGAGTACGAGGCCCACATCCGTGACAAGGTATGTCCTGCGATGGTGTGCAAGGATCTCATCAAGTTCGTCATTGACCCGGACAAGTGCATCGGATGTGGTGCCTGCGCACGGATATGTCCCACCGGTGCGGCCAGGGGCGAGAAGGAGAGCGTACACACCATTGAGCAGGAACTGTGTATCAAGTGTGGTGCATGCTACGAGGTCTGTCCGCCGAGGGCGCGGGCGGTCATGAAAGTGCCGGTGGGACAGACCCTTGAGGGGGCAAAGGGAGGTGCTGAGTAGATGCCCAAGATGACGATTGATGGACGAGAGGTCGAGTTCGGCCCCGAGTGCGAGACCGTACTGGACGTGGCCCGCTCCGCAGGGATCTACATCCCCACACTATGTGACCATGACGAGCTGGAGCCCTACGGCGGCTGTCGACTGTGCATCGTTGAGATTGAGGGGTTGCGCGGTTACGTCCCTGCGTGTACCACTGCGGCCAAGGACGGCATGGTGGTGCGCACGGCCACCGAGGAGCTCATGCGGCTCAAGAAGGAAATCCTCCAGCTGCTGCTCATAGAGCACCCGAGCGCATGTCTTGTCTGTGCTGAGTGGCCTGCCTGCCTGCAGTACCGCACACAGGCATACAGGGCTGGCCGTGTCACTGGTTGCAACACCTGTCCCCGCCGTGATGACTGCGAGCTGCGCGAGGTGGTCGAGCACATCGGCATCACAGGCCTTGACTATACACCCGAGTACCGTGACATCCCGGTCGAACGCTCAGACCCGTTCTATGACAGGGACTACAACCTGTGCGTGCTGTGTGCGCGCTGTGTACGGGTGTGTCAGGAAGTGCGGGGCACAGGCGCCATCACATTTGTGAAGCGTGGCCACGAGACCCGTGTTGACACTGCATTTGGTACCAGCCATGTCGACTGTGGCTGCTGGTTCTGCGGTGCATGCATCGATGTCTGTCCCACTGGCGCCCTGTACCCGCGGCTCTCCAAGTGGGTCGGCATGCCCGAGTCGGAAGAGGTGACGACCTGCATGCTCTGTGGCACCGGCTGTCAGTTCCGTGCTGACATCAAGTGGGGCAAGGTCATGGCCACGGGCCCGGCACCGCCTGACAGTGCACCCAATGGCAGGCACCTGTGCGTCCTCGGCAGGTTCTGTATCCCGCCACTTGTGAACGCTGGCGACAGGCTGCGTGCACCGCATGTCCGTCGTGACGGCGAGATGGTGCCTGTGTCTTGGGACGAGGCACTGCAGGCGGTTGTGGAGGGCCTCAAGGGTGTCCCCCCTGGACGTATCGCAGTACTCGGGGGCCCCCACCTGACCACAGAGGCTGCCTACCTGTTGCAGAAGCTGGCACGAGTGGCCCTCGGCACTCCAGACGTTGCGTCACGTGGCTGTGAGTTCGCGTCGCTGGTATACCGTGTCCTCGGTGCAGACGGGGCCCTCGACAGGGTGGCCCAGCTGGAAGACATCTCCAGGGCTGACTGGATTGTCTCACTTGGCGGGGACTTCGTGGAGTCGCACCAGGTGGTCGCAAAGACTGTGTACGGGGCAGTACGCCGTGGCGTCCCACTTGTCCACATAGGCCAGCCCGGAAAGAACCTGCGGCGGTGGACGGTGGAGGACGTCCTCGTGGACGAGCCGGTGGCACCCGCGGTGGTACGTGTCCTCGTCGAGGGGTCTGGTGCTGTGGAGGGCGTGCCTGAAGAGCAGCTCAGACGGGTCATCGATATCGTGTCGCAGGGCCGTGGTGTCGTACTTGTCGGGCCGCGGGTGCTTGAGCTCGACAGCCCCTCTGACCTGCTGCGTGATGTGCTGCGTCTACTGGGTGATGATGGGCGTCTTGTGCCCCTGTTCCTGAACGGCAACGAGGCCGGCGTTGTCAGGGCCGGTGCTGTCCACGACATGCTGCCCGGTCCCGCCTCGGTGGCTGCCGGTGCCGCGTCCTACGAGGAGAAGTGGGGCCGTGCTGTCGCTGCGGGTGCTGACCTTGGTGCCCTCCGGGAGAAGGCCCGCGCTGGCCAGGTCGATGCTGTCATCGTACTGGACGGTTCCATCCCTGTCGACGGCTTCGAGGGAGTGCCCTTCATTGTCTACCAGTCCCCGTTCCCGTCGCCATGGCTCGAACACGCGTCAGTGGTACTGGCGTCAGCGATGTCCATTGAGGAGTCCGGTACCATGGTCAACCACGAGTTCCGGGAACAGGCCCTGAAGGCCGTTGTGCCGCCCCCTGGCGAGGCGCGTCCTGACTGGGAGGTGCTTGCCGAGCTTGCGCGTCGGATGGGGGCTGCAGGCTTCGAGTACGGCAGCCCCGGGGAGGTCTGGGACGAGCTGGCCGGGCTTGAGTGCAGGGTCGGCCCCACAGATACTGCAGCAGGTGATGCGTGGCAGCCGGTACCACGTGAGGAGACCGAGTGGTACCCACGGTACCGTGGGGCAACACTTGCAGAACGGATTGAAGACCTGGCGGTGCTCATCGAGGCGCTACCTGGACGGCGGGCGCCGCCACCTACCGAGTCCCTTGAGGACATGATGCGAGAGGCCCGTGAGAAGTGGGCTGCGAGGACGGAGGAGGTGTAGTGATGGCCGGGAGGATAATTGAGAACGAAGAGGTCGTGCCGAACGTCCGGCGACTGGTACTTGAGGCCCCGCAGATAGCACGGCGTGCAAGGCCGGGACAGTTCATCATCGTGATACCAGACGAGGTGGGCGAGCGTGTCCCGTTCTCACTTGCGGACTGGGACGCTGATGCCGGGACAATCACGGCGTTCTATCTTGAGGCTGGTGTGTCGACGCTGAAGCTGTCGCGGATGCAGCCCGGAGAGTCTGTGCATGCGCTGGTGGGGCCACTGGGAAGGCCCACCGTGATAAAGAAGTATGGCACCGTACTGGTCGGCGGTGGCTGCTATGGCCTCGGTGCCATGTATCCACTCGTACGTGCCTTCAAGGAGGCGGGCAACAGGGTGGTCGCGCTCATGGAGGGGCGCACCTCGTACGTCATCTACAACGAGGAGAAGGTGCGTGAGGTGGCTGACGAGGTCATCATATGCACCGCCGACGGCTCGCGCGGCATCCGGGGGCACGTAAAGGAGGCGTTCGAGGCGCTCAGTGAAGAGGGACGCAAGTTCGACTACGCACACTTTGTGGGGTGTACCTACATGATGATGATATCCTCGAAGGCGACCGAGCCCTACGGCATACCCACAGTGGTGTCACTGAACGCCCTGATGGTGGACGGCACTGGCATGTGTGGCTGTTGCAGGGTGCTGGTAGGTGGCGAGACCCGGTTCGCCTGTGTTGACGGCCCCGACTTCGACGGCCACAAGGTGGACTGGGACCAGGTCTTCTCAAGACTCGCGGCCTACGTCCCACAGGAGAACCTCGCGTACCAGTACCTCAAGTGCAGGGAGGCGGGCTCCGTGAGGGCCAGCCCGGTCCGTGAGGAGGTGAGGCCATGAGCAAGCGGCCGCAGCTCACTCCACGCGAGCGGATGGCAATACCGCGTGCCAAGATGCCTGAGCAGGACCCGGCCGCCCGGGCCACCAACTTCAGGGAGGTGCCACTGGGCCTGACACCGGAACAGGCGATGCGTGAGGCCGAACGGTGCCTGAACTGCCGCAAGAGGCCGTGTGTGGCCGGCTGTCCGGTGGGCGTACAGATCCCTGAGTTCATCGCCCTCGTGGCAGAGGGCAGGTTCGTCGAGGCCGCCCGGCTGATAAAGGAGACAAACGTGCTGCCTGCAATCACGGGGCGTGTGTGTCCGCAGGAGGTACAGTGCGAGGGCAACTGCACGCTCTTCAAGAAGTACGGTGGCGTGTCAATCGGTGCCCTGGAACGCTTTGTGGCGGACTATGAGCGTGAACACGGGCTTGTCGAGATACCCCCGAAGGCAGAGCCCACTGGAAAGAAGGTGGCCATCATTGGCTCTGGCCCCTCCGGTCTGACCGTGGCCGGCGACCTGATCAAGCTGGGGCACGAGGTGGTGGTCTTTGAGGCACTGCACGAGCCTGGTGGCGTCCTTGTGTACGGCATCCCCGAGTTCCGGTTGCCAAAGGACATCGTGCGGGCAGAGGTGGACTACCTCGTCCGCCAGGGTGTCAAGTTCGAGATGAACGCCGTTGTCGGGATGACGTATACCATGGACGAGCTCTTTGACGAGCTCGGTTTCGATGCCGTCTACATCGGGGTCGGTGCCGGCCTGCCGAGGTTCATGGGCATACCCGGCGAGGACCTCAACGGTGTCTACTCGGCGAACGAGTACCTCACACGCTCCAACCTCCTGAAGGCGTACCTGTTCCCGGACTATGACTGTCCGCTGCCGCCCGCCAAGAAGGTCTGCGTTGTCGGTGGTGGGAATGTGGCCATGGACGCCGCACGCACGGCGCGTCGCCTCGGTGCTGATGTGACAATCGTCTATCGCCGTGCACGTGAGCAGCTGCCAGCTCGTGCTGAGGAGGTGCACCATGCCGAGGAGGAGGGCATCCACTTCCAGCTCCTCTCGAACCCGGTGCGGATCATCGGGGAGGCCGGCCGTGTCGTGGGCATGGAGTGTATCCGGATGCGCCTTGGCGAGCCGGACGAGAGCGGTCGTCGACGGCCAATACCCATTGAGGGCTCAAACTTCAATATCGACTGCGACCAAGTGGTCATTGCAATCGGCTCCGCTGCCAACCCGCTGCTCACAAAGACCCTCAAGACCGTCAAGCTGAACAAGTGGGGCTACATAGAGGTCGACAAGAACAACCGGACGAGCGACCCACGGATATGGGCTGGTGGCGACATAGTCACGGGTGCGGCGACCGTAATCTCTGCGATGGGTGCGGGCCGGATTGCTGCACGCTCAATCCACGCCTATCTCATGGGCCTGCCACAGCCCGGTGAGGAGGGCGCTGAGGGAGAACAGTGACCGGTGGCTGGCGGCAAGTGTCGCCCCAGCCCCTCACCTCGCCTGCACTCCAAGCAGCACATGTGGTGGCGCTGTCCTCTCTCTGAGGCTGTGGCCCGGCTGTCCTGACCGTGGTGTGGGGCCCGTCGCACATGTTGGTACAGCTCACGTGTCGGCCTGTCCTCGTGCTGGAGCGTCCGTACCCCGGTCATGGCCGGGTGTGTCCCCGGTGGTCGCGCCACTGTCCGTGCTGTCCCCCCTCGCCCTGTCCCCGCGCCCTGTGATGAACAACAGGTAGTCCTTCAGCCTGCGGAGCGGGACGGAGAACTGTGGCACTCTCTCCATGTAGGCCCGATAGTCGTCGCCGAAACGCTCCAGCAGTTCTCTCTCTTCGGCCCTGATGAGCAGCCTGATCCCCACGTATGCGATTGCGCAGGTCGCGAGGCCATACACCGACAGGTAGAGCAGAAAGATCCCCCTGGCAAAGAGCTTGACAGTGTAGTAGATGGGGTGTCGCAGGACCGAGTAGATACGGTGCTGCTGCACCTCCGCATCCTCAGGATAGTACACGTACAGTACGACGACGTAGTCTATCCCGATGGTCCGGAACCCGGCCCATGCTGTCAGGACCGCAAGGAGGATGTGGATGCCCCCGGCAACGGCCCTGAGGTACACCTCCCATGCTGGTGCACCCAGGAGCACGAGGAACGACGTTGAGAAGAGCGTCGTCAGTCCGTTCACCGGTGGCCCCGGTGGCAGCGCAGACACAGGGAGCAGCCCATTGGCGAGCACTGACATCATGAGGGCAACACCTGTGGCACCACGCATTAGCGCCCGTGGGTATGCGCGCCTGCGCCCGTACTCCCGCACCAGGCGCTCACGGCCCGTCAGTGCACTGACCACAAGCAGGAGCCCGATGGCCTCCACGACCAGTGGGCCAACGACTGGCATGAGGGGCTCAAGTGTCGCCAGCACCTGCACACCCGTGGACACTCGTGCAGCGGTCTCCAGCCAGAACATCAGGAGCAGTGCAAGCACTCCACACGACAGTGCTGTTGCCGGGAACACGAGCAGGCGGTGCCCAGGATGGTCAGGGAGCCTGCGTCGCACGTTGTCAAGACCCTTTATCTTCATGTCCAGTCGGGGTACACGACGCACTGCACCATCATAAGTGATGTGGGCCCAGTGGCGTCCTTCGTGGTGTCCTGTGGTGCATGGGACGGGACTGACGCAGTCGCCATGTCCACGGCCGGTGAGCGTTGCCGGACTGCTTCTCCTGAGCGCAGCCCATAGGAGCAGGGGGTGCTATTTGGGAGGTGCTGCGCTATGGTCCTCCCGGTCCACGTATATGCGTCTGACCTCTCTTATGACCAAGCCCTCAAGGTCGCGGGGTCTGCGCACAGAGACCACATGGCCGCCAGCGCTCTCAAGGGCAGCGGCCACCTCCTTGTCGAGGCGTCCAATGTAGAACATGAAGAAGAGGTGCCCCATGTTAGTAATCTGTCTGACCATGTCGATGAACTCGTCCCAGTTGTAGATCTCCGCGTCTGTGATAGTGAGGACCATGGCCGTTGGGTGGCCCCTGCACAGTGCAACGACCTCGTCCGTGGGCGCGACCGTACCGCCGCCCTGGTAGTCGAGCAGGACGCGTTCGATGTCGTCCCGTTCGCGTGTCCACTTGGTGGTCTTGCAGTCGTCAGAGAAGTTGATGGCTGCAACACTGCACCCCTTCCTGAAGGCAACGCTGGCGGCTGCAAATGCGCACAGGAGTGCAGTGTGGTATGGTCCACGTGGGCCCTTCTTGCCCACCGACCACTCCATGGAACCGCTGGAGTCGATGACCAGCAGCATGTCTGGCAGTCCGGGCATCGACCCATGGCCTGACAGACTGGTGGTGTCCCACTTACGCGTGGTGACGTTTGGGATGAGGAGCGGGAACGTCTGGAGTGACTGTACGACATCGAGTTGTTCTGCCGGGTCACCGAGCCGCCAGACCACGGGGCTCACGGGTGTGTCACCCTGGTGCTTCGGCCTTGACACATCGAACTCGAGCATCCCCCGCACCTTGGCCCTGTACCAGTACTTGAGGGCCACCTCCCTGTCACCGTCGAGGCCGGCGAACCCGAGTGCCACCCGGAGGTCTTCCAGACTGCCGCCCTGCTGCTCGACCTCAATGGCGACCCTCTCACGTTCTGCCCCGACATCCCTGTCCCCGTGTCCCATGCACGCCTTGGCCCGGTCGCCATCACGTACTTCTGTCGGGTCGCCCATCAATGCGTCCACGTCCACCGGGACGCGTACTGGCGCCGTCCTGTCCGGGTCGTGGTCACCAGTCCCGCCGGGCACCAGCCTGACCGGCACCTGACCGGCACCTGACAGTTCCTGCGCCACCTCTGGCTCCCACTCAGCGATTATCTTTGCAATCTCAGCAGTGGCCTTTGGCCAGCGCCGCTCGTCGCGTAGCCGCTCTCTTGCCACCTGTACAATCCTCGTTGCAGCGTCCTTCGTGCGCGTGTCTATGGGGATGTGCGGCGGTATTTCGAAGCCCCACATCTGGCGGTAGCAGGTGACCGCGAGGCGCCAGAGGTCGGAGTGTGCGTCGGCGTCCACGGCCGAGGCCGAGCTGGCGATTGACGCCTGCACACGGGAACGGGTCAGTCCCGGGAACCTCTCCATGAGGAAGCTGTCGACCACCAGGTCTGCGAACAGGTTGCACACGAACATGCCCGTCTGGGCGCTCACGTGTTTCCTCGTTGCGTTGAACATCCTCGCATGGGTCGGGCCGTCGTACGGGCACAGGAGGTAGTGCTGCATCTCATGGTGGCACACCGACCTCAGGTACTCACGCTCCTCCTCGGTCGTCAGCCCCTCCGGCACACCGGCCGTGTTGAGGTGCACCGTCCACGTCTTCGGGTCGATGTAGAAGAAGCTGCTCCCATCAGGCTCGTACTCGACGATGACATCTGGTAGTGGCGGTGTGTAGAAGTCCTCAAGTGCCTGCGCCCATGCCAGCTGTGCTGCATGTCTGAGGCGCGTCGCCCTGTCGCCGTCACGTCCTGGTGTTGCCCTCTCGCGTGCCCCCCTGAGCCATCTCCTGAAGACGTTGACCATTGCCCGTACCTCCTGTCCCGCCGCCAGCATCACCCTCCGGTGTTGGCCCTGATGACCTCGCAGAGCTCCTGTGCGTCGGCACCACCAGACACCTCGATGAACACTGCGGACTCTGGTGAGGCCCCTGTGGTATAGACCACGAGGGTGAGCCCATCAGCCCGGAGGATCTTGCGCTTGGGCGGTGTGAGGGTCTCCTTGAGGGCCGTTGTGAGGGCCGGGTGCCGGATGCTGACCTCAGTCCACAGGTCCTGCCACTGTTCAAAGGTGAGTGAGAACCGTGTCAGTGTGAGCCTGTGTAGGGCCTCGGAAACACGGCCCAGCAGAGTCGTCCTGTTGGGAAGTCCGTGTTGTGCCAGCAGGGTGTCGCGCAGCTCCGACAGCGCTTGGATGTCCTCGGCAGCAAGTGCCCTCTCAATCGTGCGCACCACCTTCACATAGTTGGCACGTGTCAGCTCCTTCGCGACCCGGATATAGTCCAGGCGGACGAGGAGGTCGCTCTTGCCCATCTCCTTGAGGCGTTCCATAGCGTCCTCCGGTCCCGTGCCACGGCGCAGCTCGTCCATGAGGTCCATGGCAGCCCTGCGCTGTGCGAACC
>JALVPN010000048.1 GCA_027031765.1 Promethearchaeota archaeon
CTCCCAGTCCCCCTCGTCCGCCCCCTGTCCCGTTTCTTGCTCTCCGACCTGTTGTTAGTCTTTGCTCTGACCCCACTCAAGTATGCCCATGTATACACATATGTTGTTCTCATGTGGCTGGCACGCTATGGGCGCTTCACATCAGTGTCACTATCCGTAGACTGTTTCTTTATGTTCGCACCAGACCTATACCCGTCCCTATATCTCAATACCGAAGGCCTCAGAGAACTTCTCTACCTTTGTGAACTCCCTGAGGAACTCACGTCCCCTGTCCGTCAGGAGGAAAACCCTGCTACTACCCCCTTCCTCGACCGCACACACAAGCCCCTTCTCAATCAACTCCTCTAGGTACTGCGTGAGCCTGTCGTGTGACAGGTTTGCTGCATACAGTATCTTTGTGGGCCCGGCCCCGTCGTCGCCCTCCTGTTGTATGGCACGCATCATGTCCACTAGGATGCGCACCTTTGAGCGGTAGGAGCGTCGTCGTTTCAATCTACTTGGCCCACCCTGACCAACATCACGAGAAGGGACAATAGGCCACCAAACTGGAACACCTGGTGCATCATGTATCCGCGCGCTGGGTTGTTTGATAAGATCAGTGTCAGGTGTCCCAGTAGGAGGAGGCTGAAGCCGACAAGCACGTACAGCGCGTATTTTGTGCGCACTGCAAGATAGTTCAGTATGGACTGCAGCACCACGACTATCAGTATGATTACTGCAACTATCTCAAGGCGAGAATCCAACAGTGCTGGCAAGGCAAGCAGCACAGTGGGCTGGGGTCTGGTCGATGAGGCAGCTGGTCTGGTCGAGAATGCAAACAACACGTATGCCATGATTTTCATGACACCATATGCTATTGTGACCACTGCCATCAGTGTCTGTGCTGTTTCTGACCCCTCAGTGCCCCCGCCTCTCAGTACGAAGAAGTATATGGTGCCGATGACACGACCAAACATCGCAGCTGAGAGTACGAGGAACCCTGTCGAGAGGTCTGAGAGGCGACTCTCCCCTGTTAGTTTCAAGGCACCATGGGCAAAATGGGATATCAGTAGTGCCACTGTTCCACCAATCGTTTCGAGTAGCAGGTCCAACCGTATCATCGACAGTGTCTGCATTTTCTAGCGCCTGTCCATGCTGCTGTCGGCCGTCGTAGGACATCACTAATGATGGGCCGCAAGTGCTTTTGACTGAATCTAGGACTAACCCCCTCTCCCCTTATTTTTGGTACACGTACCAATCATCTAGATGATTCATACATATCAATTGTTCATCCCTCATTTATACTATCTGTGGCATTGTAATTATTGGAAATGACCATGAACAGGCGGCAGTTCTTGCTGGTTGCAGTCGTCGCATCTCTGGCCTCTCTTCTTGTGCTCCCCCTCATGGCCCCCGGCGCGACCGCCGCAGAAGTGGGGTCGTCCCTCACAGCCAGTTCGGTCGAGCCCGGCCAGCCTTTTGAGATTCATGCGCGCGGCACTGCAAGCGTTGAGGATGTCCCTGACGGGCCAAATGCTCTCACCCGTATGCACTTGGTATTCACAGTCGTTTCCACAGAAACGGGCCGTGTAGTGCTGGCCGTACAGTCCGGCAGGGTGGTGCTGAATGACACGGGATACATTGTTTCCTGTGGTCGAGGTGTTGCTGCCCGGCTGCGGAGTGGCAGGTTCGAGGGTTCCATTGGGTTCGGTTTCAGGGTCAACCTGACCAGTCCTGATGGTCATCCAGCAAGGATGTTGTTGCGTGGCGTCATAGTCCGGAATGGGGACGGCCACCCACGTGTTGGGTTCCGTGCCCGTCTGGATGATGGTGTTCTCACATGGCAGGTCAGACTGCTTGCGCGCACCCACAGAGTCCAGTCATGATGGAAGAAACCGAGTGGCTGCGGGTCGTGACGTGAAGAGATCACGCACGACAAAGTGGCGGGGCAACCCCCGCCCTTCCATCCCCCTTCTTTGATTGTTCATGACCGTGTTGTATGGGGGCTGTTGTTCGCTCCCCCGGCCCGGCAGGTATCTTGTTTCCATGCCCCTCTCCATGTCACAGTCGTCCAGTACTCTGCAACAGAGTCGCAGGCCGAGTTGGAAATGTTGATATCCACACTGGTGTTTCGTCACTGGCACTACTCCCAACGAGTTGGAGACCTGCCTGATGCCCGATTTTGATGACTATCTGATGGACCTCATGCTTGGCAACCTGCATGAGGCGGAACGGTCGCTGACTGCTGACCGTGAGGACTTCACGTTTCCCACTGCCCGTCCACAGTGGGCCCCGCCCCGTCACTTTGAGGTCGAACATGTCCTCCTCAACTGGCGGGTGGACCTCAGCTCCCGGAGGATTGATGCGAGCGCCAAGCTCCGTATCCGCTCAATCCGGCCCGGACTGGTGACCGTCCGGCTCCATGCGGCCGAACTCGACATTGTTTCGGTCAGGGGTGGGAGTGGCCAGGATTTGATGTTCGAGATGCACCCCGAAGAAGAGTCGATGACCGTGTCATTGGCACGACCGCTCAATGAGGGCTCGACCGGGGACATCCTGTTCGAGTACCGCATCGTAGAACCGCGTGCCGGCGTGTTCTTCACCGGCCCATGCCCCGAGTTCCCTGAGACCGAGCTCAGCATGTGGACACAGTTCCAAGACGACTATGCCCGATATGCGTTCCCCATCTACGACAACCCGAGCCACAAGTTCACGGCCGAGGTCTCCATCACGGTACCCCTAGGGTACTGGGCAATCAGCAACGGTCACCTCAAGGAGCGTACTGAGAACGACGATGGTACTGTGACCTTCCACTGGGTGCAAGACCGTCCAGTGCCGGCATATCTGATCAGTGCGTGGGTCAGTGAGGCCGAAGAGTATTGTGATGACCTCGATGACCTCCAGGTACGGTACTACGCACACCCAAAGTGGGACCGTGAAACAGTCTTCCGTTCATTTGGCAAGACCCCTGCAATGATCCGCTTCTTCGAGGAGAAGCTGGGTGTGAAGTTTCCCTGGGCAAAGTATGCGCAGGTCACCGCTGCAAACTTCATCTTCGGTGGGATGGAGAACGTGAGTGCCACCACCCAGACGGATGCGACACTGCATGATGAGAAGGCCCACTTGGACTTCGACTCCGATGGCCTGGTCAGCCACGAGCTCGCTCACCAGTGGGGTGGCGACCTTGTCACCTGCAGGACATGGAGTCATGGCTGGCTCAACGAGGGGTGGGCCACCCAGATGCAGAACGAGTGGAAGCGGCACGACAAGGGCGATGACGAGTACCTGTACGAACAGTACCAGAAGCAGGTCTCCTATTTCCGGGAGGACAAGGAACGGTACCGCCGGCCAGTCGTCTGCAACACTTGGGAACGGGGATCTGATGTCTTTGACAGCCACCTGTACCCCGGCGGGGCCTGGAGGTACTACATGCTCAAGCACCTCGTTGGGGAACGCCGCTGGTGGCATGTCCTTGGAGAGTACCTGCGCAAGTACTCGTTCAAGTCGGTATATACTCACGACCTCGAACGCACGTTCACCGAGATTACTGGTGAGGACTTTGGCTGGTTCTTCGAGCAGTGGCTGTACAAGGCCGGGTACCCGGAGTGCAAAATAAAGTGCACCTATGACGAGGACGCGTCGCTCGTCCATGTGCGGGTCGAACAGACACAGAAGCACGATGATGGGATGACCCCCGAGGTGTTCCGGTTCCCGCTGACCGTGGAGATAGTGCACAGCGACGGAACCCGCGAACGACATACGACCCAGGCCTGTGAGCGCGTACACGACTTCTACTACCCTGCACCAGGACGCCCGTCCCAGATTGTGATTGACCCTGACTACGCAGTGCTGATGGACTGGGACATCGACAAGCCCGAGGACATGTGGACTGAACAGTTGAAGAAGGGCACGAATGTAGTCCAGAGGATAAAGGCCGCTCAGGCCCTCGCAAAGAAGCCCACTCCCGCCGCCCTCAAGGCCCTCGGGGATGCACTGGTCAACGACCCGTTCTGGGGTGTGCAGGTCGAGGTCGCAAAGGCCCTCGGCTCCGTAAAGACACGGTCCGCACTGGAACAACTACTCCGCGGTATCGGACTACCAAGTTCGCGTGCCCGCACCGGTGTGGCAAGGGCTCTCGGCGAGTTCTATCAGGAGGAGCAGGCCTTTGAGGCGCTCATGCAACTGCTGCACGACACTGAGAGTTACTTTGTACCGGCTGCTGCAGCACATGCACTCGGCAAGATTCAGCACGGACGCTCCTTCGAGGTCCTTATTGACGGGCTAGCGTCGGTCAGGCCGAGCTGGCACCACATCATCAAACAGGGCTACCTGCAGGGCATCGCCGCGACAGAGAAGGAAGAGGCCATCCCGGTACTACTTGACCACCTCAAGGCCGGTCAGCCCGACGAGCTCCGGAGGGTCATCCCCATGTTGCTCGCAAAGCTCGGCAGGCGCTACAAGGACAACCACCCGGAGGTCAAGGATGTGCTGGTCCGCCTGATTGATGACCGCTCATTCAGGGTGCGAGCAGCCGCACTCCTCGCCGCAAAGGAGTACGAAGACCCATCTCTGGTGTCGTCCCTCCAGAGAGTCGCTGCAGCCGAGGTCGAGGGACGTTTTGTACGCCTCTCACGAGAAGCGATACGTTCCCTCTCAAAGAAGCGTGAGAAGGTGGAGGTCGAGTCCCTGCGTAAGACCGTGGAAGACCTGGAGAAGGAGACCCGTGAACTCAAGGACCGCCTTGCACGCCTTGAGTTTCTGGTCAGACAGGATGAGGGCACAGACGACTAGCATCCATACCGGCCACTGGGGGCTGTATCTCCCGTCCCAGTCCCGTACTGCCCTTCTCTGTGCCCCATCTTTGATACCGTCCGTCACGCTCGGGGGGAGCACCTTACCGCCCCTTGGAAACGTTTTTATTCGGATGCACCACTTCTTCTACTGCTTCGCGTCTATCGGTGCCATGTCGGATGCCGTAGGCTTGTGCCCAGCAATGATGACGGTGGCTTCCGGGCGCGAGTACAAAATGCGGACGCAAGAAAGACCAGCACTACAACGTGTGTGTTGGGAGCACCTTGCGCCTAAGATAGGCTCAACAGCGTGCGGAAGTGGGTAGGCTCTTCCCTGCCATCCGTTGACGCTGTACTTCACCAAGCAAGCTCAAGTGTGCATGTATCGTGTGTGCGTGACTGATCCAACGTCAGTCCTCCTCCTTGCCGGACACACATGAGGCGATCAACTCTAGTTGATCCTGCTAGAGGGCACTGCTATCGGCTTCGGGCTAAGACATGCAAGTGTAAGGGGTCAGCATCCTGGTCCCTCGCGAACGGCTCAGTAATCCGTAGGTAATCTACCCTGTGGACCCGGATAACCCCGGGAAACTGGGGACAATACGGGGTAGGGGCTGGGTTCTGGAAATGATCCAGCCCTCAAAAGGGGCTCCTAGGTATGTGGGAGTCACCGCCACAGGATGAGCCTGCGGCCGATCAGGCTGCAAGTGGGGTAATTGCCCACTTGGCCTATAACCGGTACGGGCGATGTAAGTCGTTGCCCGGAGAAGGGCACTGAGACAAGGGCCCTAGCCCCACGGGGTGCAGCAGTTGCGAAACCTCACCAATGCGCGAAAGCGCGAGTGGGCGAAGCCGAGTGATGGGGGATAACTCCATCTGTGGCGAATCCGTAGGGCGGATCGCTAGAAAGGAGAGGGCAAGGCTGGTGCCAGCCGCCGCGGTAAAACCAGCTCTTCGAGTGGTGCCCATGATTATTGAGCTTAAAGCATCCGTAGCCGGTTGCGTAGGTCCCTGCTCAAATCCGGCCGCTCAACGGTCGGCCTGGTAGGGATACCGCGCTACTTGGAGGCGGGAGACGGCGACGGTATTCCACAGGTAGCGGTGAAATGCGATGATCTGTGGAGGACCACCAGTGGCGAAGGCGGTCGCCGAGAACGCGCTCGACGGTGAGGGATGAAACCCAGGGTAGCGAATCGGATTAGATACCCGAGTAGTCCTGGGCGTAAACGATGTCCGTTAAGTGTTGCATTGGCCACGAGCCACTGCAGTGCTGTAGCGAAAGCGATAAACGGGCCGCTTGGGAAGTACGGCCGCAAGGCTGAAATCATACCAGACCGGCAGTATAGACTCTATCTGGTGTGACAGCAGACTTAAAGGAATTGGCGGGGGAGCACCACAAGGGGTGGAGCTTGCGGTTTAATTG
>JALVPN010000049.1 GCA_027031765.1 Promethearchaeota archaeon
GCCATAGGAGAGGCAATCAACCTTGGCACCGGCAAGGAGGTGTCAATCAGACAACTCGCAGAAATGGTCGTCGAGATCACGGGCAGCACAGGTGGGATACAGTACGCCCCGAAGCGGGAGTGGGACAAGTCCACACGGAGGCGTGCATCCATCGAGAAGGCAAGGCGGCTCATCGGGTACGAACCCAAGACCGAGTTCAGGGATGGGCTCGAGAACGTGTACAGGTGGTTGGTGGAGCACCGCGAAGACATAGAGCGTTCCGTACCACCAAGCATGCGACTCTGGTGAGCAGTCCCTGCAGGATACAGGCCGGGCATCGCCAACAACGCACGCCGCGTCAGGAGTAAGCCCGACAAGCTAGACACAGGAGGGGCACACTAGAGAGAGTTATAAGCCGCGGGCAGTTGCACACGGTGCCGCACACACGGGAGAAGACATGGCTCTCGGAGAGGCCACAGACATGCGAGTAGTCATCATCTCACAGTATTTCCCCCCGGACATGGGAGGGGGTGCAACGCGGGCACAGAATGCGGCCCGTGGACTGACCAGCGTGGGCTGCGACGTGACGGTTGTGGCGGCCGTGCCACACTATCCCAGAGGTGATATCCCTAAGAGGTACAGATGGAAGCCACTCGTGATTGAGAACCATGACGGCATCACGCTCATCAGGACGTTCGTACCACCAGTCAGTTCACAGGGACTGCTGAGGCGCATCATCCTGTTCTTATCATTCGTCTTCTCGTCGTTGCTGGCGCTCTTCTACATCAGGAGACCCGATGTCGTATGGACCGCCAACCCCAATGTGATATCGGTGTTTCCTGGAGTGGTATACCGCAAGCTGTTCGGGTGTCTGTTGGTACAGAACGTCGACGACCTGTGGCCGGAGGCACTTGCCGACCTTGGGACAAAGAACGGCGTCCTCATCGACAGCATTGGGCCTGCTGTTGCGCAGATGGCGTACAGCCTCGTCGATGGGATCACACCAATAAGCGAAGGGTACGTGAGCACCCTGACTGACAAGTACCATGTGCCGCCCCAGAAGATCCGTGTGGTGAAAGCGGGTGTTGATATTGATAGGTTCTGTTGTCATGACGAGGGGACAGCGGGAGGTGCTGACCTCTTCAGGGTGCTGTATATTGGGGCCTTCTCACCAGCGTATAACTTCGAGCAGGTGTTTGAGGCAGCAAGACAACTCTCGGCCCATGAGGACATCGTGTTCACGGTACAGGGCGGCGGCGAGGAGGCAGCCAGACTCAGGAGGCTTGAGGAGCAGGCCGGTGTAGCGAACATCCATGTGGTCGAGAAGATTGTCAGTCGCGAGGAAGTGGCGAGAGAGCTGGTGGGTGCAGATGCACTGTTGTTGCCCCTGTGCGGTGTCGGCTCCATAGAAATGGGGATATCGTCCAAGCTGTACGAGTACCAGGCGGCGGGAAAGCCAATCCTCTGCTGTTCCAGTGGCCAGCCAGGTGCCTATGTACTGGAGAGCAGGTCAGGCATAGTCATTGAGCCGGGGAACGCCAAGGCCCTTGCAGAGGCCGTGCTGTTCCTGAAGCAGAACCCTGAACGGGCCAGACAACTAGGTGAGAACGGGCGCAGGTATGTTGAAGAGCACCTGACGGTCGATGCAATTGGTAGACAACTAGCAGAGTTCTTCGAGTGGCTGGACAGTAGACGAGGCGGCAACAAGCGGCCAGAACGTCGCACGAGCCGTTAGTGACCGGTCTTGTTGGTCAGGCCCGGGTGTGTGGTCAAAGGGGCTAGCAGGGGGCGTGCTACGGCGGGTATGGTCTGTTACGACGTGGCGACAGGACACGGCAGTGATGACAGCTGTACCAGTGCAATTCTGTCTTCCTGCGGGTCGCGCGAGTGGAAGACCAGCATACTATGGAGATGGCAGGACAGACAGACGGACGGACGGACGGAAGACACTGGCTGCGGACACCGCGAGGGTGGCAGCCCAGACCTAGACGTGGCTTAGTGGTGCACCCGTGTGCTCCTGTACGAGGGCCTGTAGCAAGGCGACTGCTAATGTGCAGCTGCCACCCCATGGTGCGTATTGGAGTACGTGGGCTCAAACGGGTCTGTGACCACACCATCTGTCAGCATGCTGAGGACATCCCTGACGGACTCGTGGAGCCTGAACCTAGGCACGAACCCGGTGGCAAGGAGTTTGCCAAAGTCCACCCGATATGAGCGGAGTGGGTGTCGGCTGCCGGTGCAGTTGACCTCCACATCGCCCACGACCTCTGCCACCAGTCCTGCAAGGTCACAGATCCGCATGTTGCCCGACTCGTGTCCGACGTTGAACAGCTCGAACGGGCTGTCTGTACGGTAGTCCATGAGGTGGACAATGGCACGGGCAGCGTCCCGGACATCGAGCAGGGGACGCCACTGACGGCCGCCATACACCGTGACTGCCCGTTCACAGTAGGCTGAGGCGGTCATCCGGTTCAGGACAAGGTCGAAGCGCATGCGTGGGGAGGGCCCACATAGCGTGGACAGACGCAGGACAACACGTTCCATATCTGTGTCAAGGTGGTGGAGGCCCCTCTCACACTGGAGCTTCGCCTTGGCATAGCAGGAAAGGGGGTGCGGAGTGGTACGCTCATCGACCAGATGGTCACCCGAGTTGCCGTAGACAGAACATGACGATGCGAACACGAAACGGGCAACGCCTGCATGTGCAGCCTCCTCAGCAAGGAGCAGTGAGGCGCGGAGGTTTGTGTCTATGCATGTGGTACGGTCGAACTGGCACGCGGGGTCACCTACAATCGCAGCAAGGTCAACAACAGTGTCCACACCATGTACTGCCTGCCTGACAGTGTTGCGGTCACGCTTGTCACCAACAATCACTGAGAGGCACTGGTCGTGCAGGTCAGAGAGGGAGTCTTGTGAATACATCAGGTTGTCAAGGACAACCACCCTATGCCCACTCTCAAGGAGCTGGCGTACCAGTACCGAGCCGAGGTAGCCCGCACCCCCTGTCACAAGTACCCCACGTTCCCTTCCACTGTTCAAGACGTGCACCGCGTCGGGCCACTCATACGGGTCAATATAAGGCTACTCTGTACGGAAGCCGGGCTGTGTCAACACCAGCTCCACGGTCGACAGCCGGGCACCAACACGCGCCGACCAGATGCATGCATGGCAACCCAAGGCACCACCAGCCTCACACTACAACGAGTTGACTGGACACTGGGCAGCTGGCTGGCGACGGGCACTGGAACGCTCAGAACACATCTCGCGACAGGAATGTACTGCCCACGCGCAGGTATGGCCCAGCTACGACGAGCCACCCGCGGTTGATGGCCATCTGGACGAGCACAATCAGCTTCCCGAGTGGCATGCCCTCGAAAGCGGGGATTTCGGCCCGCTGGACTCGTCTGGCGAAGTAGTAGCGGCCCCTAGTGATGATGCTGGGATGAGAGCGTAGGTATGACTCCAGCGCGTCCCACTGTTCTCCTGTGAACTCCTCGTCCTTCTCCGGGTCAAAGTACTCGAACTCGCCTGCTGCTGGAAAGATGACCCGCCTGCCGCCACGCATCATGACCATGACCCTGCCCTCACCCCCAGCGGCTGCGATGAGCGAGTCAAAGGAGTCAAACCCGGAGTGTTCGATACGCCAGCCCCCGCCGAGCTCTGTCATGCGGCCAATCACAGCCCGGTCAGTGGGCATGATCATGTCGTCACGCAGGCTCTCAAGAGCGCGGTCGAGCAGTGCAAGGGCCTGCACCTTCCTGTTGTCATGGGGGACGCGGCGGTCGTGTGTCTTGAGCGAGACATAGTTCTGGAGGCCGTCTGCACGGACGGTCACGATGCCGGCGGCTTGGGCCTCGAGCACGTATTCTTTGAGCCTGGAAACGCCGAGGGCCTTCAGTGGGTCTGGGAGGTGCTCCCTGAGCCTGATGCCAACAAGTGCCAGTTCAGCCTCGGCATAGCCCTCTTCGTGCAGGTCATCCAGGACTCTGACGAGGGGTTCGAAGCGGTCTTCCAGTGAGACCTGCTCCTCAGCGGCCGCGCCCTCCTCGCGCAGCATGACGACTGTAGTGTCATCGCTCCGCTGGACAATGACCCAGCCGTCGTCCTCAGCACTCTTGAGGTAGTCGTTGAGGTTGTCGAAGGTGGAGGTCTGCCGCCAGTTCGGGTACTTCTCATCGAGGTAGTCGGCGACGGTCTCGCGAGTGGGCTGGGCCTGGCCCTTGTCTGCGAGCTCCCGCAGGGTGACCAGGAGCGGCTCGTAGCGCAGGGCCTTGCCCTCTTCACGGACGCCGGTGCCCATGATGTCGACCCATTCGAGCACAAAGTCAGCGATGTCAATGAGGTCCTTGTTCGCACCGACCGGTGGCAGCACGAGGCCCACCCTATAGCCCCTGAGTTTCAGCCGTGAGAGTGCATAGACATAGTCGATGTCACCGGCCACCAGCACAATCGTCTGTGGGGGTGGGTTGTCAAATGCGAACATCACCATGTCGGTGACAATCATGAAGTCGGCCACATCCTTGCGGCCCGTGTGTGGCGTGTCGATGAGGTGCACACCTGACCGTTGCAGGCCTACGCGGAGCAGCTGAGGGAACTCTGACAGCTCACCGTAGGCATAGACCTGACGGATAGCCCCACGCTCCTGCAGGTGGCTGCGCAGCCGGTCAATCACGAGGGTACCTCGCATGCCCTTTGGTGGCGGACAGTTCTCAATGTCCCAGAACACAGCGACCGATGCAGACTCTATGGTTGGTCACCCCAGCCTCTCTTGCAGGCAGCATGCGTGCACTACCACTAATAGTTTGCCCGTTGGTACCCCGCTGGTGTGAGAGAGCGGCAGCCTGCGTGGTGCTGTCGATGCGGGCTCAGGAGATGGCACGGTGACAGGTGGCGCCTCAGCCACTGCGGCGCAGCTTTGTCTCAAGGGCGCTGAGCGGCGTGTCCACCATCCAGTCGTGGTCGGCACGCCACGCCTGCTGGCTGGTGTCATAGTTCTTGGGGTAGAACCAGTACATGCAGCTGTGCTGGCCCACGGTGTCCACTGTGAAGACACGCAGCCTCGGCAGGTGCTGCCACAGCGTGTAGAACAGGCTGTGCTCATGTGACGGCGGCATCCGACCCCAGACCATTATGTCACCACCTTCGAGGAGGTCGATGGCCAGCGGAAAGGGTGGCACCGACGGCGACGAGAAGGCATTGAAGACACGACCGCAGGTGGCCTCGTCGACGCCCGGTGCATACAGGAGCTTTGTCGACACGACATCGAACTGTGCGCGGTCAATCTGAGCCCTCACAGACTCTATGAACTCGCGCATGATCCGGAGGACCTTCCTGCTTGTAGTGCTCTGGGAGAGTGACAGCTCCCGCTGGAGCTCGCTCTGTGGGATGTTGGCATTGGCCGTGAGCGCCCTCAGTATCTCAAGGTCCACCTCGCTGAGAGAGAGGCTGTCCGGGCGCGGTGATGGGCGGGGAGGGAGTGTCGGGTCTGCACTCGCAATCGCCCTGCCCCACTCTTCCCAGGAGTATTCCCAGGTGCGTGTCTTGAGGTCGAACGCCTCGAGGTTCGTCGGGGAGTGGGCCCTGTGGCCGGTACTGGCCCGGACGACGGTGCTCTCTGCCAGGCCAAGATCCGAGAGGCCCTGTAGGAACTCTTCGAGCAGCGCCGTGGAGCCCGGGGGGACGTCGAACTGTGAGAAGAGGCCGGGGAATGGGCCGTACACGCGCGCACGGTAATGGGTGTACGGGTGCAGGTCGCATGCCACCTCGAGGCCACGCAGCTGTTCCTCGGTACCCGCACCCATGAGCACGACATGCCGCTGGAGGCCGAGGGCGGAGGGGTCAAACACGGCCACAGGGTCAGACAGTACCCCTTCCTTCCGGAGCTTCTTCAGGTGTCTGTCAGCAGTGATCCAGCTGACACCAGCCCTGCGTGCGAGCTCCTGCGTCGTTATCGTCGGCTGCAGCTCGACGAGGTGGAGGATGCGGATGTCGATGTCCGAGAGGCGCATGTCCGGTCGACCTCATATTCCCTGACTGTTGGTGGCCCTGTCTTACACCAGGTCAAGACCGGGGGCAGAGGGCCAACACAGACTACGCAGCTACCACCAGTGCAGCACACGGGTCAGAGTCGCCAGAGCCACCCGGTGGGTCGAACTCGTAGGCCACCGAGCCGTCCGCTACGCCGCCAACATGGGACACTATGTGTGCATGGAACACGTAGTCGCCGGCCTCAACAGCATGGTTATAGAAGTGCATCGTGCACTCCAGCAGCGAGAGCCGCGTGTTGACAAGGTATGTGTACGAGTACTCGTTGCCAGACGGTAGCACCAGCGACAGCGTCAGCTCAAGGCTGTAGCGCTCTTTCCCGCTCAGCTGTATCTCAAAGTATGCTACGACATCGTCCTCCAGGCCGTCATCGTCAGCATCGAGGTACTGAGCACTAAGGATGGTAAGAGTGACACACACCTGCTTGTTGGTGCTCCGTACCGATACCTCAGAGGCGGCCACGGGGACGGTCACAGAGGCCATCGTCGCCAGCACAAGGCCCACAAGCAAGAGTACAGTGGCCGTGTTCCTCGGCATTTCAATCGGGCCCCCTACCGCATGACACCTATTTAAACTATCGGCTGAGAGGGTTAAGAGCCCACCCACACATGGCCCACCAAAGGGCCACCGGAGCCCACAGTACATGCAGTCGCAACACATGAGACGCATACACTGTCCGTGCACCCAGACCCAGGTGCAGTCAGACCAAATCACAGGGATACCCGTGATGCGCCGTCCATCGCTGCCACTACCCGGACAAGGGTCTCTGTACAGATCCGGCCTCCAGCAACAGACCGGATGACTGCTGTGTGGCAATACCAGCACCACGGGAGGGCTGGCCTATCTCGGTCTAGGTCGGGCCCTCACACAAATGGACCTCCACCCGGTTGTTGCCGGTCGACAGCAGCAGGTAGGAGCAGGCAGAAATGGGAAACGAACGACGGGTATGTGGGCAAGTCCGACGCCGGCACCGGTGCGCATGCTCTCTGGGTGAAGTCTATAGTAAAAGGTATCTGGTGTTAATAGCCGACCCAAAGTTTATTAGGAGCGGCGCGGATGTGGCGCCGCAAGGTGGTGGCGGTCTGTCGCCACCCCATCCATTACAGGTGAAGAAGTTGCGAAGGAAAAGCTCCACCGGCCTGATGCTGCTATTGCTGCTGGTCGCGGCATTCCCAATAGTGGTGTCAGTGACCGCTGCCGACCGTCATGATGGTAGTTTTGTGCTGGTTGGCCCTCCCCCGTGGGTGGGTGGTGGCGGTGATGATGACACCACATATCCGTGGCAGGACGACGACCCTGAGACACCATGGGGTATTGAGCGTGTCTTCAACGGTCAGTACTATGGCGACCAGTACACCACATCGGTCCAGGTGGCAATACTTGACACGGGAGTTGACCTGGACCACCCCGACCTGGCAGCCAACATCGTATGGGCGGTAGACGCGACTGGTGGCAGGAGTGCGGACGACAAGAACGGTCATGGTACCCACTGTGCCGGCACCATTGGTGCGGTCAGGGACAACGCCGGTGTCGTCGGCATGTATGCCAACGTTGAGATCTACGCCATCAAGGTGCTGGGCAACGGTGGTCGTGGTGACTGGGCCGACCTTGTGAACGGGATATACCTTGCCTGCCAGGGCCCTGATGGGGTGGAGGGCACAGCAGATGACGCCGATGTCATCAGCATGAGCCTTGGAGGCTCCTCGGCCCCGCAGGAGGTGCACGATGCCATCATCCATGCCTACAACCTCGGCATTGTGATTGTGGCGGCAGCAGGGAACGAGGGCGATGGCGATGCGTCAACGGACGAGATCTCGTACCCCGCAGCATACCCCGAAGTGATTGCTGTGGGCGCGACAGACAAGGACGACACCATCGCATCATTCTCTAACAGCGGCCCGTACATCGAGGTCGCTGCACCCGGGGTCAACATCTACAGCACGTACAAGGGTGGTGGCTATGATACTCTCTCCGGCACATCAATGGCCTGTCCTCACGTGGCCGGACTCGTCGCACTGATAATCGCGGTCCATGGCAAGATGCCCGTGGGCACGTTTGACGACACCGGTCAGGAGACAGTCCGCGGCTACCTCCACAGTACGGCCCTTGACCTCGGCCCATCAGGATGGGACCCGGCATACGGCTATGGCCTGGTCCAGGCATGAGGTGTGCGTGCACAAGGACACCTCTCACTCGGGACAGATAGGGGTCTGATGGCCCCACTGTCCTCCTCTTTTTCGGTCCCAGTACTCTCTCTGTCATGCCACTCCTGTCTGGCCGACCAGCTCGGGGCCCAAGCGGACAGCGTGATATGGCAATGGGGCTACAGAGAGCACCCGGGAGAGTCCTGCCAACACTCATGGTATCATCATGCAGTCCAGATCCCGGGTATCCTGTGACTGTACGGCCCGGACTGACGGTGCCACAAGGTGGCCCACGGCGCAAATGGCGCAGTCACGACTGGGCGGGCAGACCGGGCTGACAGGCCGGACAGAGGACTGGTCACGGTGGCCGCGTCCAGCACTGGCAATACCGCGGGTCTCTGTTGTGGCGCTCGCAGTAGACGGACATGCTCGCACGTCAGTCGCGCGCCGTGATACTGCACCTCAGGCCGACCCCGCATGGTACAAATGCGTCCGGCAGTGCCCTCTCAAAGGCCCGCTGTGCCGCGTGGCCGGAACAGTGGCACGGCACCACAAGGGTGGGACCGAACGACCTGACATCGCTCACCGTGCGGGCAGTCCTGGTCTCAGCACCACGGCCAACAAGGTGGAGGCCGCCGACGACTCCATACACAGGGGCCCCGGTCAGACGCCTCACCTCGTGGAGGATGTTGACGATACCGGCATGACTGCAACCTGTAACGACCACTGCGCCGCGACCACGGACGACCCCCACGAGGAACCTGTCGTCGGGAATCCGTTCGTCCGGCACCCAGCGCCCCCTCTCATAGGCAACATGCCCCTTGAAGCCCTGTTCGTACTCTGTGACCCTTGGGACCGGGCCACTGGCCAGAAGCGTACCGCCCGCCAGGGGTACGGGCCCCTCGCGTGTGTCAAGTCTCACCGACGGCTGCTCGATGCTATCGGGGCCGGGTATGGGGTCGAGTTCACGGAGCCGCTGCCTGCCGCCCGACTCCTCTACAACCGCCCGTCGTCTGAACGCTGTGGCCATGATGTAGACTGTGGTGGGGCGCGACACCTGAGAGACCACCCACTCAAGGCCGCCCATGTGGTCCCAGTGGCCGTGCGAGACCACGACCGCCTCGATATCACTGAGGTCGATACCGAGCACATCCACGTTGTGTGATATGACCTGCGGACTTGGGCCCGTGTCGTACAGTACCCTGTGCACCTCCCCGTCGGTCTGGGTCGTCACGAGGGCTGCAAAGCCGTGTGCAGCGATGAGCCTGCCAGTCTTGCGTCCCTGCGCCCATGAGCCCGGGGCCGCTACATTGGGGTGTGTCCGTGGCGCGCCCACGGAGACCACATTGTCAACGAGTACTGTGACCTCAATCGAGTCGACCGTGCGCAGGGCCGTGCCCACACACCCCCTCCTCAGAGCACCATATGGTCCAGGCCCATCTCCCGCAGTACCTCTGGAAAGACCTTGAACAACGGCTTGATCTTGGACAGCAGGCCGAGTGCCTTTGCGACAGACCCCTGGAGCTTGACCTGTCCGCGGGCCATCGCGAGCGTGGTGTTGAGCTTGCCCTGCCAGAACCTGTTCGTGGTCTCCGAGGTGCTCCAGACGGCAATCTCCGGCTCGATATCGGAGTCGAAGGACATTGTCCCGACGTTGCCGTCCTCATCAGGGTCACGGAAGTTGATTGTGACATGCAGCTCTGGCTGTTCGATATCGAAACGCACGACGACCCGTGACTTCCGGAGCTTCTCCATTACGTCCGCGTGCTCCTGGGCACGCTCCCAGAACCTCTCAAAGACCTCTCTCAGTTGTTCGCTGCTCTCAAAGTACGGCAAGGTAGTCCACCATATCCATGACCATAGTGACACCGGTGGGTTGAAAGTCTTTCGAGTCGGGAAAGCGGCTGGGCACTGCTGCCACAGGCAAGTGCACATGGGAGGAGAGCAACAGGCCCATGTAGACGCAAGTGGCTGCGGAGACCGCATCCGTGTGAGACGTACGATGTCAGTGACAGCAGGCAGCTGCTGGGGACGAGGCCTCTACGCGGTGGCCGCCGGAAGGGGCGTTCGCCTGCCGACCGACCACCACAGGCACACGCCTGGAGCAGAGGCCTCAGTTGAGCAACAGGTAACGTCCAATCTCCCAGCGGGTGGTGTCTGTAGCGTTGTGACCTCCAGAGGCAAGGTACTCGTCATATTCTCGCCGCTTGAGCCTGATGAAGGTCTCGACCAGTGGTGCACCCAGCGCATCCCTCAGGACAGTGTCCTCCGAGAGGGCATCGAGGGCCTCTGGCAGGGCCGATGGCAGTCCGTCGGCGCCTGGGACCTCACTATGGTAGAGGTCCTCGGAAGTGGGTTCGGGCGGCTCCAGCTCTTCACGCACACCGTGCAGTCCTGCAGCCAGTGTTGCTGCCATTGCCAAGTGCGGGCTGCACAGTGGGTCCGGACACCTGATCTCCACCCTGACAGACGAGGAGGCTCGGGCATAGGGTACACGCACCAGGGTCGTCCTGTTCCGGGGGCCCCACGCAATCCTTGTGGGTGCCTCGAAGCCAGGTGCGAGCCTCTTGAAGGAGTTCACAGTGGAGGACAGGAGTGCAGCCAGGGCCGGTGCGTGTTCCAGGATGCCTGCCACATAGTGACGGGCAAGTGGAGAGAGAGCGGGCCGCCCGTCGGTTGCGAACAGGTTCGTCCGCATGTCGGTGGTCCACAGGCTCTGGTGCATATGGAGGCCACTGCCGTTCATGTCAGGGAAGGGCTTTGGCATGAATGTTGCAATGAGGCCCTGTCTTGTTGCCAGCTCGGAGATCACAATCCGTGCCAGCAGCAGCCTGTCAGCAGTGGTCTTGAAGCCATCATGACGTATCCCTATCTCGTGCTGGCCCATGGCGACCTCGTGGTGGTGGCCTGTGGTCGGGACGCTCATTGCGTGGAGCGTGCGCACTGCAAGGCGTCTGAACTCCACACCCCCATCTAGAGGGGGCGTGACGAAGTATCCCCCACGGTCTGCTGGTACGACTCCGGCCTCGGATCTGCGCACGAGGAAGAACTCGAGCTCGCAGCCCGCGACTGGTGACACACCGAGCTCTCCGGCCTCCTCCAGCACCCGGCTGAGGACGTTGCGGGGGTCACAGGGATGGGGACGACCATCGACACCGTACACCGAGCACAGGGCCACCGATACTGAGGGGTCCCAGGGCAGCGTCAGGAGCCCTTTCCGTTCCACCCTGAGCATGAGGTCGCTGGCGTTCACATCCGCATAGCCCGGGATGCTTGAGCCATCGAAGAATACGTAGTCATCGTCGAGGGAGTCGAAGTGGTCGCGCGACATCTCGACATTCCTCGCACAGCCGACAATGTCACTGAAGACCAGCTCCACAAAGTCCCGACATGCTTGACTGTGAAATGGTGTGTCCTGTGGCATATTCACGTGAGCGACGGAGCACCGTATAATATTTTCCCACGAAATGCGGAAAATATTTCAATTGTGTTCGGTACTTCAGGCCCATGACCGAAAACATTTCGAGAGCCCTGGACGAGTGCGACCTCCAGATACTGGCCCTCCTCCAGGAGGACTGCAAGATGGGGATGGCCGAGATTGCACGTCGTGTCGGCAAGGGGGTCTCGACAGTGCACTCGCGGATAAAGGCCATGGAAGAGAGCGGGGTGATCCGCAAGTACACTGCAGTCCTCGACCCCACTGCACTTGGCCGCTCGACGCTCGCCTTCATCTTCATCAGGATACGCTACAGGGTGCCGGGACAGCGCTCACTCGTGTCCCAGAGGGAGTTCTGTGAGAACATTGCAAAGGAACCTCTCGTACAGGGAGTGTACATTGTGAGCGGCGAGTACGACGTGATGCTGAAGGTGCGTACAAGAGATGTCGCCGAGATGAACAGTTTCATTGTGGACAAGCTGCGTGGGATCCCAGCTGTCGAACGTACGCTCACAATGTTCGTCATGGACAAGTACCTGGAAACGCTGGAGGTGCGTGGGCTGGGCGACCTGCCGTGACAGGCCCGGTCAGCCCGACTGACACGCACGCCTAGAGCTGTTCCTTGGCCTCCTTCCGGGACACGCCCTTGTAGAGGAGGACAAGCCCCAGCAGTGACAGCATGCCTCCAGAGACCACGCCCCCAGCAGGGAACAGCGTGGTGCCGAACACTCCGAACGCGAGGCCCAGGAGACCGCCACCGACACCAAGTAGCACGAGGCCGGAGAGTATAGCGGCAGCCCTGAACGTCACAGAGCGCGGGTACTTGGCCTCGATGACGTAGCCGGTCGCCGCTGAGACCGAGGCCCTGTACTTACTGTTGCCGTACCTGTAGGTCAGCTCCCAGACAGGGACGTGGATGAGGTGGGTCTCACCGACATCGATGTCGTCGTGTCGCGAGTCGACCTGGACGACCTCGTCCATTATCAGTGCGGTCTGGAGGTCGAACGCCCTCTTGCGTGCAAACTCCCGTGCCTGTTCCTCGGAGACCTGGCTGTGGAGCACCTTGCCGTCGAACTCCTCGGCATGGGCATGGCTGAAGTACTCTTTGGCCCGGGTGGGGATTGGGAAATTGGCGACGTCCTCGTCTATGTCCTTGACGGCTGGGAGGACGATCTCATAGCGCCTGGTGAACTCGCCGGACTCGGGCTTCAGGAAGAAGTCGATGCGCTTGTAGGCCCCGGGCCTCTGTGGCCACTCGTCGTAGAACCGTGCGTCACGACCAAAGCCCTTGTACCTGGAGTGTGCGTCGACACGGCTCACCCAGAAGGGATAGAACACGAGCTCGCTCTTGACGAACCGTGCCCGCGCTGCCAGGTCTTCGGGGGCGCCCAGCTGTTTCGACACCCAGTCCAGGAGCGTGGTCTGTGCCTCGCTCTGGTCGAAGTGGACACGGATCATGTAGTGGTCCTTGAACTTGGCACCCTTGACCGTCTGGGCAGTCCCACAGTACGGGCACACCAGGAGCAGGTCGCCAGGGCCAGCCTCGAAATCAGCATCACAGAATGCACACCTTGCCATTTCAGTCACCTACCTCCTTCTACACCTCCATCGTCTACCCCTTCTTCTCCCTCTGCGTCATCAGCAGCACCCTGAAGCCAAAGACCCCCATCAGCACACCGAGCAGCGCAAGGCCGCCGCCCAGCGCAGTGGTCGCCATCTCGTCGGCTGCGAGTGCCCAGTATGCCATTTCCGCACCATAACCGGCCACTATGACGCCCAGGAAGCCGACAATGGTCCACAGTGCACGCTGGCCCTTTGTGATGGGTATCTCACCGACGACCACGCGTCCCGTGCGGCCGTCAATGGCACACTTGTACAGGTCACCCTGGAACTTGTAGCGGATAAGGGAGAACGGCGCCTGGAGGTATGTCGTCCCACGTACCTGGGTCTCAGTGCGGCAGTCGAAGAGCTCAGTGAGGCCCGCCTTTGCCTCTGCGCGGTGCCTGTCAGCCACCCTGCTGTGCACTGCCTTCTCGAACTCCTCCTGGCCAATCTCGGCATTGAGCATCGTTGGCTCGAGATCCTTTATCTTGTTGAAGTCGTAGGGCTCGGTCTCGCTGATGTCGATTGTCTCAAGGTACTCTTCGAGGCCGTAGAAACGTGCGCCCTTCCTTGCAAGCAGGCTCTCCTGGGTGTCCGTGTTGATTGTGTCCTCGACGGGCACGTACCCTGTTTCATAGTCCGTATAGGTCTCGGTCCTCGTCCTGCCATCAGCATCAGTGACCGTACGGGTCTTTGTCACAGGTACCTGCACGGTCTTGTAGCCCTTGTACCAGGTATTGGCCTTCACCCTAGCGGTCCACACGGGGACGTAGATCAGACGGTTCTCTACCACCTCGGCCTTCTTGGGCAGAGACTTGTTGAACCCCTTGTTCTTGTCCAAGAACTCTCGGAAGCCCGCCTCACGCCTGCTCGCGTCCACGGCGGTCTCCATAAGGTGGTCACCAATCGCCTTGCCCTCGATGGTAGTCGTGCTACCACAGTAAGAGCAGGTGATCACAACGTCGTCAGGTCCCACCTTTACATTACCATTGCAGACGGGGCATTTGAACACCTTGCCCACTTGCGACTCGGAACCCATTTGTGCATGTGCTCCAGAACAGTTTCTCAGTGGTAGAGACGTGCGCCACGCTATTATTGGTTGCGGTGACCAATCCGCCAGTGCTGACGGGCCCTACTACCATGGTCGTGACTGGTACGTGCCCATGCATGCACCAGTCGGCACTGGCATCATGACAGAGGGCCCACCACCTGGACCGCGCGGATGGCTGCCGTGCCTGTCCGTGTACGTCTGCTGGACGCACCGGCCGACAGCTGCGATAGAGGGGGCGTCCACACACGTGTGGCGCGGGGCATGCGGCCTGACACTGGTCGGCTATAGGACAGACCCAAATATGTCGGCCAGCAACTCGAGCTGATGTACCTCGTCACCGTGAGGGAACATCATGATGAGGTGCTCAATGTCGACATCTGCGTACTCTCCGAGCCTGGCCTCCACCTCGTCGGGGGTCCCGTACAGGCCGCCTGACGTCCTCCGGAGGTACGCGTCCACAGACATCCCCTTTGCCCTTGCAGCCCTCTCGACATAGGCGTCCATCTGCGAGCTGTCTTCAAAAATCCTCGTCCAGACGCCGATAGACCGTTTCAGTGCATGCTCACGACCATACTTGTCGGCATACGCATCGAGCTCCTCGAAGATGCGCCTGCAGTCCCCGGGCGAGAACGACCATGCGACATTTAGGCCATCAGCATGACGGGCAGCGACCTGGAGCATCATTGGTCCAGCCCTCATCGTGCCCACCCAGACCGTGGGGTGTGGTCTCTGGTGCGGCTTGGGTACAGATACGAGGTCTTCGACAGAGTAATACCTACCGGTGAACGAGAAGCGCTCCTCGGTTCACGCACCCTTGATGACGTGTAGGGCCTCGTCCAGCTGTTCGATGCGCGTCCTTGCTGGGGGGAACGGGTAACCGTACGTGCGGTAGTCGAGCTCTTTCCAGCCGGCACCAATCCCGAACTCGAGACGTCCACTGGACAACACGTCAATGGTCGCACACATCTTTGCAAGGAGTGCCGGGTTGCGGTATGAGTTGCAGAACACAAGGCCCCCCACCCGGACCTCTCGGGCATCTCTCGCGAGGGCTGTCATGAGGAGCAGCGGGTCTAGCAGGACCCTGTCCGTGGCATCCCTGTCCAGCAGGAGGTGGTCCGAGAACCAGATGTTGAAGACCCCGACCTTCAAGGCCAGGTCTGCAATCGCCAGCACTTCCCCGTACTCGAAGCCGAACTGCGGCTCGATCTGCACGCCGAGTCTCATCCATATCCCCTTGCCGTGCACGCGGCAGGGCAATAATGCTTTCGGACACACAGGGGGCAACTACCAGCAACACGACTGTACTGTTGTCCTGCATCCCGGGTGGCGGTCGCACCCTTGGGATGGCTATGCGCACCCTGGGGATGTATGTCCCGAGAGGCGGGGACAGGACCGGGACGCTCCGTCGCACCCTGGGGATGGACATACGAGTGGCGGCACCACTGCGCTGGGGTCCGGTGACCGTCTGCACGTAGACGTACGCCGATATGACGGGAGGGAGAACCCACACGGCCGTGCGGGAAACGTCATGAAGGAAGAGAATGTATAAGTAGGCGGGAACAGAAGGCGGCGGTGGAGGACTATACAGTCGCCATCTGGCGGAACACCACTCGTAGTGGTGATAGGATGACGCGAAAGGTGTGTATAGCGGGCGGTGCGACGACCCCCTTCGGTTACCCCATGCACATCACACCCGAGGCGATGATTGCCAACTGTGTCGTAGAGACCCAGAACGACATCCCGGACTTTCACCTCCGGGACCTTGAGTTCATGGTGTACTCACACTTCAGCGTGCACTTTGGCAAGCAGCTGTGCCCCGAGTGGATAGTGCATGACCACCTCGGACTGGTCGGAGTACCGCACTTCCGCGTGGAGAACGGAGGGAACACGGGCGGGTCGGCGCTGTACGCAGCGTTCCTCGCTGTGAAGTCGGGCCTCTTCGATGTCGTTGGTGTTGCCGGCTGGGAGACCATGGACAACGTCACCCAGTCGCAGGGCTCGGAGTTCATCGCGCTGGCCTCGGACACACGGTACGAGGCGTTGGCCGGGGGGATATACCCCATATACTATGCTGCGATGGCCTACAAGTTCATGAAGGAGCACGACCTCACCGAGGAGGACTTTGCGCTGGCGGCCCTCAAGAACAGGAACTATGCTGCTGACAACCCCAAGTCGCAGTGGTACCGTGGAGAGTACAAGAAGTACAAGCGCGACCTCACAGTGGACGACATCATGAACAGCAGGCTGATAAGCTACCCGTTGAAGCGGTACGACTGCTGTCTGATGAGCCGTGGTGGGGCATTTGCGCTGGTGACCACGGAGGAGTGGGCAAAGAAGCACAGCGATGGCAAGTACGTGGTAATCGACGGTGCCGGTCTGAGCAGCTGTACAATCCGTGCCGGTGACAGGCTGGCGTTCCCCGGCTGGACCGAGCGGTACGGTGCCGGCTACCCGGACATGACAGAGTTCGCTGCGTGCCGGCGTTCTGGTGAGATGGCCTACGACATGGCAGGGATAGAGTACAAGGACGCCCTGAAGGAGATTGATGTCGCAGAGATCCACGACGCCTTCAGCTCGTCGGAGGTACAGATATACAAGGCGCTGTACTGGTGTGACGAGAGCAACATAAAGGAGTTCGTCAGGGAGAAGAGGACGTTCATGGAGGGCGACCTGCCAGTGAACCCAGGTGGCGGCCTCATGGGCTTCGGCCACCCGGTGGGTGCGACAGGTATCATGTCTGCTGTGGAGTGCTACTACCAGCTGACCGACCAGATACCGAAGAAGCACCTGAGCTCCAAGACCTACGTGAGAGACGCCGAGACCGGCCTCGTGAACAGCCACGCGGGCACCGGGACCAGCATCTCGAACTTCATCCTCAGGAGGCCATGAAGATGGTTGAAGACAAGAGGCTACACAGGATTCCCGACGAGGTCGAGTACACGGACAAGCACTCCAATGACTTCCGGGGCGATGTCCGGGAACACGGCTTCCACTTCTGTGGCTACGACTGGGACCCCAAGGAAGAACAGTTCAAGGTCTATCTCCACTACGACCAGCTCTACTACTGGAAGCTTGCGGAGATCTCCAAGATGGGCCGGGGCTTCCTTGACGGAGAGCTCTGGGGCACACAGTGTCCAAAGTGCGGCGACAAGTTCTTCCCACCGCGGGTGAACTGCTGGAACCTCGACTGCAACCTTGAGAAGACCGAGTGGGTCAAGCTCAAGCCCGAAGGACATGTCCACACCTTCACCGTTGCTGGCTGGAGCGGCAAGTCGTCACTGAAACGCCTG
>JALVPN010000050.1 GCA_027031765.1 Promethearchaeota archaeon
GCGCCACTCTGGGAGTTGCGGTCGGCGCGGCAGCGGCCCGGGCATCTTCCACCTCTTTCACCACGCGCTCCACCTGGGAGGCAACCGCAAACAGATCCAAATTGTGGCCATGAATGAAATAGGGATCACACCCCATCACGCCCTGGGTGCCGGTGTTTCCCCACATGTCTACATAGATCGCCGGATCCGCGATCTCGAACGCCACATTGGGGCTGATCGCATCCAGCGAGTAGAGCGCGATGATGTCGTAAGGATCTACGTGTCCGGGGACATAAAGGTACAGGCCCTCCGGGGGTTCTCTCTCAAGGTGAGGGAGAACGAGTTCCTCGCCATAATGGGGCCCTCGGGGAGCGGGAAGACGACGCTCCTGAACCTGATTGGGGGCATCGACGAGCCCACGGCAGGCAGGATAGTCGTGGGCGGCATCGACCTGGCAGGCATGACCGAGGAGGAGAGGGACTCTTTCAGGCTCCGGGAGGTGGGTTACGTCTTCCAGACCCTGAACCTCATCTCCGGACTGAATGCGAAGGAGAACATTGAGCTCCCCCTTGTGGCCGCCGGTGCGGACCACGACACTGTGGCCTCGCGGGCCTCAGAACTACTGGAGATAGTCGGGCTCGAACACCGGGCAGTGCACATGCCGTGGGAGCTGAGTGGTGGCGAACGTCAGCGCCTGGCAATTGCGATGGCCCTCGCCAACGACCCCTGGCTCATACTTGCGGACGAGCCGACGGGTGACCTCGACCAGGAGAACGCAAGGACGGTCGTGGCCTACCTGCGGAAGTGTGTGGACGAGATGGGGAAGACCGTCATAATGGTCACGCATGACCCGACAATGGCGAGGTATGCAGACCGGATATGTCTCATAGCCGATGGGAGGGCCGTGTCGGTGTTCACGCCTGCCGGATCCCCAGACCTCGAGTCGGGCACGTACGACTTTCATCTGAGGAGGCGGCTGTCCGAAATAGATGACGAGCTGGCGGCACTTGAGGACAGGGTCAAGCAGGGTGCTATCCGGGGGCCCGAATATGCTGAGAAATATGCCACGCTGGTGCGGACCCGTGACGTGCTCACCGAAGAGCTCCACCGACTCGGTCACTAGTGGTGGCAAGATGTCTGGACCAGGCCGCGACACGTCGATGGCCAGGAAGGAGGCGTGGCTGTGAGGAAGACCGTCCTAGTCATGAAAGCCCTGCTGAGCAACAGGCGCCTCTTGGGAGTCCTCCTGCTCCTCCCGCTGTTGGTCGCCACGACACTCGTACTCATCGAGGACACCGTCACGGCTGCCACCAGCCCACTGCTCGAAGAGAGCGTAGAGGAGCTGCCAGCCGTGATATCGGTACAGTTCTCTTCCGCCCAGAACCCCCATCTGCCTACCATTGAGAACCTCAGTCCACTCGTTGAGAGCGTTGCAGCGCTCCCACAGGTCAGCCATGTCGAACCGGTCGTGACCTACGGGTTCACACTGAGCTCTGAAGACTGGGTGTGCCTGGGTGTCCGCAATGACTCCGTCCTGTGGGATGATGTCCAGGCCCTGACGGGGAGAGGGGGACCCCATGGGAACGAGTGCGTGGTCGCATACACGGGTTCCGCACGGGCCCGGGCCGGCCCTGGTGACGAGCTGGTACTCGTACTGCCCTTCGCACAGCCGAGCCAAGGTGGGCCTATCATGCCGCGCGAGATAGACGTTGTTGGTATGGGGGTCTGGATGGGCAACACGGTAGTCACCGCTGGCGGGACTGACAGGTCACCTCCTGATGTAGTAGTGCTACTGGACCTGGAGTCCTTCTGGAGCGACATCCTCAACAACTGTGCACAGGGGCCGCCAATGCCAGGTGGACAGTCAATCATCGTCCAGCTGTTCGTGTCGGTCAACACATCCGTGTTGGAGCAGCCCGTGAGCACGCAGGCACTCAGAGAGGCCGTCCTTTCACTTGAGAACCAGGTCCTTCAGAGAGTCCCCGCCCCCTTCCAGGCCCAGGTCGTCTCGCCTGTCGAGGACGCCATCAAGGACGTCGAGGCGGCTGTTGCAGCCACCAGGACATGGGCACTGGCGCAGGCCGTGCCGGTGCTGGTGCTCATCATCGTCCTCGTCCAGGTGCTCGGTGATACGATGGCTACCAGCTGGTCGAAAGAACTCGCACTGCTGCGGATAAGGGGAGTCGAGCGTCGTGGACTTGGCCGCGCGGTCGTCTTCGAGGCCATCGTGCTGGGGTGCATCAGCGGACTTGCTGCTGCCTGCATCTCCAGACTCATAGTCGCCTCTCAACTGGGAGTGCCACTCTATGGCGACCTGCTGCGCTCACTGCTGATAGGGGTGATTGTAGGTGGTGTCACATCTGCTGTCCAGGGCACTGTTGTCATCCTGAGAGTGCCAGCGCTTCGGATGACAAGCACTTCGAGGGATGAGATGGTAGGGCAGGTCGTTGCCCGACGCAAGGGCTCACAGCACACCATGGTAGCTTGGGTGTTCATAGCCCTCGGGTTGTACAAAGCGGCTGCATGGGCAGCTGGCGTGAACGTGCCGCAGTGGGCATACAGTGGCGTATGGCCGGTGGCAGTCACGCTCCTCAGGTTCCTCTGGCTCGGGATTGATATGGGAGTGGACGTGGTATGTCCAGTGCTCCTCATGGTGGGTCTGGCACTCCTCCTCGCCGAGTCAGGCCATCTTGAGCGCATCAGGGAATGGTCCGGCCCCATTCCGCGAGGCCTCAACCGGCCCACATCTCCCAGACGGCGGCGCCGCAACACGACTCAGAGGTGGGTGCTCGTAGCCCTGTTCCTGATTGTGGGCTCCATCTCGTGGACGCTGCTCGTCACTTCCTCTGAGGGACACTACGCACTAGACGAGGTCAGGTATCAGGTCGGTTCCGACATGAACATAATGGTGCCCTACACTTCCAACAGCTCAAGGATTGCTGGCGCAGTCGAGGAGATAGCCGGTGTGCGGGCTACGACGACCGTTATGAGCTGTGTGGGCACTGTAGGCTCGAGGCAGACACGGATCCTCGCAGTTGACCCCTCTGAGTGGCCTGCAACAGCATACTACGAGGCCCGCTGGTTCATACCATCGGTGACGCAGGCGGTCACTGAAGGACTGTCGGAAAATGAGTCAATCGTCCTCGAACGCAGAGTGGCCACAATGATACACCGCGGCGTCGGGGACAGGATATCTGTCAAGATTGGCGGGGTCACTGTCAACCTGACCATAGTGGGACTCTTCGGGCCCGCGCTGCAGAGCCGGACGGGCATAGGGGGACTGCTCGCCTTCAGGTCACCTGAGTTTGGCCCACCGCCACCTGATGACAGCAGCGAAGGGCAGGGAACATCCCAGTCATTCTCACTCGTGAGCATCTCGCTGTTCCGTGACCTCAACATTACCATGCCGTTCTCCAACATCCTGGTCAGGCTGGACGAGCAGTCACAGGCGGACAACGTGACCACGATGGTGGAAGGGCTTGGCGAGTCCATATGTGCCGTCCACACCCTCAAAGACCAGGGTCTCAACGTAGAGTCACTGGCCAGAGTCCAGACAGCGCGGCTCCTCTTTGGAGGGGCGCTCGTCCTGTCCGTGTTCGGCACCGCAGGAGTGGTCCTGCTAGTCCTACAGGACCTGCGGCAAGACCTTGAACTGCTGTCACTCCGCGGCATGCCAATTGGCACGCGCCAGAAACTGGTACTGCGCGAGATAGGGGCGACACTACTGGTAGCACCAGTGGCGGCAGCCGTGAGCTACCTGTGTCTTGCCTTCAAGTCAGAGTACGAGTTCCACTGGACAACTACACTCGCTGTGCATACTGTGGAGGACCTGCTGCCCATTCTGGTAGTGAGCGTCACCCTCCTGCTCGCCGTGCTCGTCGTCCTCTTCTGGCTGGTGTCACGGGTCCGGTACCGGCCACCGACTTGAAGGTACCGGCACAACTGGTGTCTGCGCTGCTATGCCGGTTCAGTAAACACATGGGGACTGGGAACGCTCCAGACAGGTGCAGGGCCATTCGGTCGAGGCCGGACTGGGACTTGCCACCTAGTCCCGAGCAATACCTTCGCCGACGCAAGAACTGGCAAGAGCAGTGCCTGCTGTCAAACAAAGCGCAGTAGTAGATGAAAGGCGGCCGACTTGGTACCGAACGAGCCTTTCTCTCCAGTCCTATCATTGTCGTGACTCCCCTGTCCCCACTCCAACACACAGGAAATGTTTCCCTGCTCCCAGACTATGCCTTGGCTCAGGTCTGACGGACTAACTCTACTATAGAGAGCAGGTGCCGTTACCAGGAACCAAGACCGATGCAGGAGGTAGCCCCACTGTCAAGTAGGTGGTCTCTCGTCTATAGTGGGACGCACAGACAGGCGGGCCCGCTGGCCCGCAACGCATCTTAGAGGTTGAGGGTGGTCTTGATGTCAGCGTCGGTAGGGATGTTGAATACCTCTACGAACACCCTGTCAGCGAACTCTGCTGCAGCACGGGTGTCCTTGGCACCGAACACGAACTGGAAGGATGGGGCCTCGGCCTTCGGGCTATCTGTGGCAGCAGGCCCAGCAATCGCATGCAGACGCGCCCTCTCGGTGCCTGACAGCTGTACAAGTGGGATATCACAGATCAGGGAGTTGCCAACAAGTGCGAACTGCACGAACTTGCCGGTCGTCCTGTCCTCGAATATCGCAAAAGACCCCTGGAGGTTGCCCTCCTCCACGAGCCTCCGCAGGCCCTGTGCAACTATATCGACAGTCTTGTCAGTCATTCTCCGGTCTCTCCGTCCGCGGCATGTGTGGAGCAGATGCATGCCAGACGGAGCCACGGGGGCCATGTGGACACGGTCAGCAACGCGACCATGCATGTACACCAGCAGCAGTCGTTGTCGTAGCATCGCCGGCACGGGGTGCAAGTGGCACTGCTCAGAACAGCGCCGCGGCAAGATGCATGACGCCACCTCCAGATATGTGACTTTTGGTGACCAGACGGGTGGTCGGTCCTGTATGTTGGTCTGGCATGCGATACCGGCCCTATGACTGTCGTGGGCCTCTCCAACTACACGTACATCGGAGCCCTCGGGCCCACCGGGGAAACACGGGCAGGGGTGCCGGCCATCCAGCCAGATGACCGCCTGTGTCCGTTACGTCCCTACACAGGACTGTCCACCGCTGCACATGTCCCACGCTCGGGTCAATGTCAATGTACTGGCCGGCCGCAGTCCGGGGACGGGAATGGCATGACATATATAGATGGACGCACATAGCCGGTCTAGTGGTAGGCTGGAGTTGGAAGAAGGTGGATGGAGAAGTTGAGCGTTCTTGACAGGTTTGTGCGGCAGACCGGCGAGCTCCGGATAGTAAGTGATGGTGATATGGACGGAATATTTGCTACCGGGCTCCTGTTGCGGTACGCAGATGCGGTGGGTGTGCCCGCAACCGCGGAGTTCCCGCCGCCCGCCAAACTCGACGGTCTGCAGGTACACGACGCACTCGTCATCGAGCTACCGACGACGAAGGGCGTCAGATACGTGGGCGATGTCCTGCTAATAGACCACCATAACAATGCGCCCCATGTCCAGTGGCTCCGTGGGCGTGACTGCCTCATGTCAGTCTCGTTCGAGGGGGTGCGTGCGGCATCTGACATAGTGGTCGCGCTGAAACCTGACGTCCTACCTGACACACCTCTCGGAAGGGCATTGCTCGACGCGGTGGCCGACTTGGATCAGGGGCTACACGAGTCTCAGCTGGCAGTTGACCTTCACCACGCCTATGCACTCGACATAGAGGACGCGGAGATGCGTACGAGAGTGGCAATGTGGGTCAGGGAAGGGGCGTGGGAAGAAGTCGTGGGCTGGGTGAGAGAGGCAAGAGAGAGGTGGCGACATGTAGAGGGCGCAGTCGGAGAGATGGTAGCCTCTTGCCAGGAGCTCCTCCCCGGCGTCGTCTGGTTCCTGTACTCCAAAGTAGGTGATAGAAGAGTCGCAATGCGTCAGGCCATGCTCACCCTTGAGGAAACTCATCCAGTAGTGATTGCGCTGCAGCAGGAAGAGGACGGTACAGTTTCGAAGGCGAGTTTCGGCACCAAGAGGAGTGATATCAACCTGCTCCCACTGTTCGAAACACTAAGGGATATCGACGGTGTCACGAGCGGCGGACGCGAGAGAGTTGGAGGCGCAGCCTTTCCGCCAGGTCTTCGTGCACAGGACATCTTGGAAATTGTCCGTGCTGCTATTGAACGAACCGGGATTGGAATCCGCGGGGGTGACGCGCCCTGAGCCCGCCAAGAAGAGGAGGTGCCCCGGACAGTGCTGGCACGGATAGAACCCCGTCACCCACGAGATACGAGTTCCAGAGCTTCGAGATTGCAGACATCTTCCTGAGCACCCGGCTTGCAGACCTCTTAGAAGTGGACCATATCGAACTGGAACGTCCCGCCAACGGGCCGGACATCTATGTACGCATCACTGAGAAGAAGGCATCCTCCAGCAAACTGAAAGATGACTGCATGAAAATCCGGAGTACTGCTGCACGATACTTCATGCGACCTTTCTCGGTATACTACGAGGAGGGAGCAGAAACTCCGGATCTTGCTGTGATGCTGAGGGGATGTATTCCGGAACTGGAGGTCTTCCTGAACTTCCTGACTGCATGTGCAGAGATAGAGGTACTTGAGAAGCATGCCAGAGAGGTGTACTGCACCTTGGAACGTGTGCTCCATAGCGGCATTGGCAGTGAGGGCAGGAACTCCCTCCTGAAGGCCTCGCTGGAAACGCTACGGTATAAGGCCGGATGGCTTGCAGGCGTCCTGACGCAGACGACCACCTGCACTGAGACCTCGGCCCGAGTAAGGCCTCCAGGACAGAAGAAGGACAGAGAGGAGTGGATACTACGCGAGCTCGGAGTACCGCCGCCTGAGGACGCGAGGTACAGAGCAGTCCTCCTCGCAGTTGGTACCATGGATGAAACTCAGCGCAACGCGACTGCAAAGGCCCTGCGCCTAGCCCACGACCGGCCTCAATTCCGGGAGTGCAGGATGGTCGGAGTCATATGTACCAGAGATAGCAGCGCGACCGCTGAAGAGCTCAGACGCGAACTGGAAGAGAGGTGGCAGCAGGAGCACCAGCTAGAGGTGTTCAAGGTGCTGCAAGAGTGGAAGGGAGACCTGTCAGATGATATCGAAAAGGTCTGTGACGAGAGTATGAACCCCGTGGCCCTGATTGTGACAATGTATCCGCGCTCGCTTATCGACCGTCTGGTCGACTGGTGCCACGGAGCTCGCCTAGATGGCGACCTGTTCTGCGCTGAGGTCATCTCTATATCGACAAGATGCAGGAAGACCCTGGAGGACACCCACAGTATCGTCCACTATGTTGGCCCAATGAATGACTTCTGGAGTGGGAGCAACCGATGACAGGCATCACAGTCAAAGTGGGCGGCCCGGGGCACGGGGGAGTCCTAGACCCCCTGGCAAAGCTCACACTCCAAGACAGCACTGGTGGCGCACTCAGAAATGTCGAAGCGGTCTATCTGACATGCGCAGAATACCAGAGAACTCTTCTCAAGGAGATGACGGTTGAACTCGGGTCGACACTCAAGCCTCACATGGCAAGAGAGTGTGCACATGCCATGTCCCTCCTGAAGAGGGCCTCGGAGAACCCTATGCTACCCCTTGAGTGCGGACTGTCCGTTGTGACACCACCAGGGAAGGTAGGCACATTTGCGACTCTCACGGATTTGGTCGTCGCTTGTCCACCCTGTCCCGACATGAGCGCAAGTCATCCCCTGTCAGTAATACCGTTCGTGATCCCAGCAAACAGGATAGGCATCAGCATCGGGACTGCGTGCTGCCAGACCCTCGTCGCACTCCACCGGCTGCACCGCAGTGGCTCCATCAAGTGGGGGGCGTCGTGTCAGGATCTCGCCGCCGCACTTGTAGGGGTGCTTGTCAATGCGGCGCGGCTTGCGAGAGTGCATGACACAGCGAGATACCTCACATCGACACCGTGGCGGCGCTACATAGATGGGATGCACGAGTGCATGGGGGACAAGTTCTCTGCACTCAAGTCATTGAGCAAATACACCGACATGGGAGACCTAGTTGCCAGTCTTTCGAAGTCGGTGCCGCGACTGTACGGCCTCGTGTTCGGCCGGATAGCCAAGCACATGGAAACGGGAACAATCCCTGAGCCGCGGGTGAAGGATGCCAGCCACACAGTTGTCGTCCTCACTGAACAGACGAACCTCTTCGACCTGCTCCCAGTAATCCGCCCAGACTCGAGAGTTGTAATCCTCTACTCCCCACTGACACTGACAACAAGACTGCTACTGGAGTGGGTAGTGGACAACTACCTCGGAAACACTGGCTTCAAAATCGAGTACCGCTTTCACCCAGTGCTGCTCCCCATGCTGGCAGAACTCTCCCTCAAGTGCACTCTGGATGAGCTCTTGAAGAAGGATGGTGGGCCAGTCCAGGTGGTCGCAGGCGGCAACATCATCAACTACCTTGTCGGTCGCAAGCTCGAAGCGAAGTTCGAGAAGGAGAGTGATGGGGAGGGGAAGGGGCAAGGCAAGGTCAGACTTGTGTCCTCACTGTGGCCCTCTCGTCCAACCTGAGCGTGCCCGGGCTACCGACAGGCAACAGGTGCAAGAGGCAGCGCGTACTCCCACTCGCCCTTAGGACACACAACGTCCCACACCTGCTCGGCAACCATCTCCCGCCATGACGGCAGGAGGTGGGGCCGGGTCGCTGTCCAGAGCAACAGGACTGCCGGCCCAGCCCCTCAGCCAGACCGCTACCGTCGTCGTCTGGCCGCCACTGCAACCGCTATTACCAGCACAGCCACCGCCACGACTCCGATAGTTGTCGGACTCAGCATTTCGAAGACGGTGAAGATGCCCCCACCAGTACCAGATGTCGTGTTGGTACCTGTGGTACTGGTCGTGGTGGTGGACGTCGTGCTTGTTGTCGTGCTTGTTGTCGTAGTGGCCTCTACGACCGTGTACGACGACAGTGGCCATGCGTCCCAGTTGTCCGCCGTGTCCCCGGCCATTACAAGATACCACACTATCGTGCCTGCCGGCTGCGCCGGGATCTCACAGACGTAGAGGTGGAGATTGGCATCGTAGTGGGCCGTGTAGTTTACGAATGTGCCACTGACGTTCACAGTAACAATGACGGCCTGGATGCCGTTCGGGTCCCTGGCATCAATGTAGAGCGTCACGTTGTCCACTGAAGTGACCACGGCTGCGGGTTCACGGTTCACGGACAGGATTTCCGGTGGCACCTCATCGTGCGATGGGTCGGTCCCGCCGAGGTACTCGTCGTAGTTCGAGACCCCATCGTTGTCGAGGTCGTCCATCGTATCGTTACGCGTGGGGTCTAGGCCGTAGGCCACCTCGTAGCCATCAGGCATGCCGTCGTCGTCAGTATCATTGTTGAAGGGGAGCGTCCCGGCCGCGTACTCGGCCAGGTTCGTGAGACCGTCGTTGTCCGGGTCGTCGGCAGAGTCAGAGCCATTGAGCGGGTCTGTCCCGTTGGCAATCTCCCAGCCATCAGGGAGTGTATCGTTGTCTGTGTCGCTGTTGTCCGGCAGGGTGCCGATGACGTACTCGTCATAGTTCGAGTACCCGTCGCCATCGTAGTCGTCTGCGCTGTCGTTGGCTAGCGGGTCCAGGTGGTGGAGCACCTCGTAGCCGTCGGGCATCATGTCCGAGTCGGTATCGTTGTTGTGTGGGAGAGTGCCCGTGACGTACTCCTGGAGGTTGGTCAGGTCGTCATCATCGGGGTCTCCCGTCGAGTCATCAGCAAGTGGGTCCAGACCATTGCTGACCTCCCATCCATCTGGCATCTGGTCATCATCGGTGTCGCTGTCCGTCGGCAGAGTATGGTTGCCATACTCAGAAAGGTTCGGCAGGCCGTCGCCGTCAGGGTCACCATCAGCGTCGTCTACCAGAGGGTTGAGACCGTTCTGGTATTCCCAGCCGTCTGGCATCCCATCGTCGTCGCTGTCGGCGTCGTTGTATGCCGTGCCGACCTGCTGCTCCTCCGCATTACTGAGGCCATCGTCGTCGAAGTCGTGGGAAAGGGAGAGCCACACGAACTGGTCCTGTGGCGGCTGGCCAAGCCCATAGGTGGAGTACCCGGCCACTATGACCACGAGCTCCTCTTCGGCGCCCTCATTCGCGACACCAACACCCCGACCGTAGTCATTGCGGGAGTCGCCGGAGTCCCATGAGAACTCGGCCTGGTTGTCCATGTTGGACACCTGAAGCTTCCAGAAGAAGAAGTCCTCATGACCGCCGACATCCTTGGTACCGGCCGCGTAGATGAAACCGGTCACTGTCCCAGAAACATCGTGTCGCGAGATCTGGATGTCGTAGATATGCGTGGAGTCTGTCCGCTGCCGGATGATGGAAATACTGCCTGTGGAGTTCGAGAACGCCCAGACAACGCCGTGGCCGCCGTCCTGACCGCCACCGTAGAGGTAACTGTCGGTAAAGTAGTTCTCGTAGGACAGGCCCTCTACGACCTCGTCCTCGTCCGAGTCCCCCCAGACACGGCTCCACAGGAGGTTGCCGTTATGGTCGTACCTGAGCAGCACCGCGTCGGTGGTGTCCGCCGCAGTGTTCGTCACGTAGCCGCCGACCGTAACTGACGAGTACGTGGAGCCCCAGGTGGCAATGACAGACCTGCCAACATCGAGCCCGCCACCGTAGTTGTACGTACGGTTCCACAGTGGCGAGCCGTCCGCGTATCTGAACTTGATGAGGATGATTGAGGTGTTCTGGACTGTGTTCTTCCGCATGCCAGTGACGTAGATGCCTTCCTGGCTGCCCTGCCAGCGGTTGTCGCCGCAGACAGCGTAACCGGTCAGCCCCTTGCCAGCCGGGTCGCTCACTACCGTCGACCACTCCAGCTGACCGGCAGTTGTGTACCGGAGGAGGACGAGGTTACCATGTACCACGCCCCCAGTGTTCCCCGTCACGAGCAACCGGTTGCCAGGGGCGAGCTCGATGCCGTAGCCACAGTCATCGACGCCTGGCGTCCCCCACTGGGTCCACCAGACCACGGAGCCGTTGGCGGCAATCTTTGCCACGTAGATGTCCGTGTACAGTGCAGTGGGGTCTTCCGGTACGCAGCCAGTCACGTACACGTACGGTTCCACGCCAATGCCACCGTGTGCTGACACTGCGTCCTGGACCCGGTCATACTGTTCATAACCACTCACATTGTATGCAAATAGGCTGTAGTCCATGTAGTCGGCCGGCTCGGGCCTGTAGTCGGTCGACCGGGGCGCCACACCAGCAGGTCCAACGGGGTTCCCGGGAATGACGACCGCTGCACCGAGCAGGACAACTGTCAGGGCTATCGTAGCAGTAACGAATACTTTGGGGGAGTCCATGCTACACACCATTTACACCTGTCCGTCGCCGTCGCCACGTACGCGACAGACGCACAGTTGGCAATGAGAGCGGCCGCTGGAACGTATTTAGATGTTCTTTGTTTAACAAACACGTCGTTGTTGTAATCAGCACTAGTGGTACCCCGTGGGGACCAGCCGCACACGTGTACTGGACTGCCGCTGCGAGGACACCGCCTGTGCACCCGTGCGGCACCAATGAGCACACAATATTGAGACGAGTAGGACTCAATGGCCCGGGAACTGCCCTCCGCTTGAAGGCCCCTTACATGGAGAAGGCACAACGCCAAGACGAGTATGACTAATAACCCTGTAGGACGAGTCCCCACCGTCGTGACGGATCATGACAGGCCGTGAAGAGCAAGGGCTTGACGAGTTCGTAGAGGAGGCAATCCGGAGCACCAACCCGTGGGATGCCGTGGTCAGCATTGTGGAGGCCGCTCCCGTCAGCGGGAGGGATACGGTGGTCGCTGCACTCTGCAAAGTGCTTGCCTCCAGTCCGGTACCACTGGATGTCCTCCATGCCGTCAGACACACGGACTGGCTGGTCAAAGACGAAGGCTTTGTCAGGACTGCGGTCTCACGCAGCAACGACATCGCCGCAGCGCTGCGGCAGTCCCCCAACCCAGACTACGACCTGCACCGGCTGCTGGCCGTACCACAGCTCCTCAAAGAAGGTGACATTCGGAGGGCAGTGGCAGACCTTGTCCGGGCGCACAAGACGCCGTGCTACGTTGCCCGACAGTTGAAAGAGCACAGTGCCGTGTGGGAGCACCACGAGGTCGTCGATGCACTGCGTGCCAGGAGCGCAGACATCGCCACCGCGCTGTCAGACCCCCAGCTGGCCGGGCGTGTGGTCGAGGAGATATGCGGGACACCGGTAGTCGAGTTCCCTGAAGTCCGCGGTGCCGTGTGCAGGCAGCTGAGAGAGAGCGGGCACTACATGCTTGTGGGTGCCGTCATGCGGTGCGAGGATTTCAGGGACAGCCCCGACATCAGGCAGAGCATTGTCAGTGCAATGGAGACCCTGAAAGACCCGTGGTGGCTCGTAGATGCAGCCCGTGAGCACGGACTCCTGTCAGACCCCGAGGTCCGTGCGGCTGTGGCGCGGCGCATAGCAGAGGAGTTCGTCACCGCCGGCCCTGATACAGACCTCAGTGCAGCGGTAATGGCACTGGAGGACACCCCCGAAGTGTGCAACGACGAGGACGTGGCAGGGGCCATCGCCGACGCCATCTCCAGGGCCGACGACCCAGTACTGGTGATGGCATTCCTGCTGAGGGTGCCAGCACTCCACAACAAGAGGCGTTTCATAGAGGCAGTCCGCGACCTCATCACTGAGAGCAAGTCACTCGGCCTGGTACTGTACAAGATTGCGCAGTACGCGCCGGCCCTGCTCCGCGAGCCCACCATCCATTCTGCCATCGTCAGCGCAGCCATGCGCGACCCTGAGCCATGGTCTGTGCTTGACGGACTCGACAGCATTGAGGGCGCCAGCGGGGACCCGGCCGTCTGGCAACCCATCAGGGAAGGCCTTGTCGAGGCTGCAGCACGCATGATGGAGACCGCGCCCAGACCGGAGGAGATGATAGACCAGATATGGTCGCACTACAGGTGGCTCCTCGATGACCCGCGGATGATGACGGCCATAGAGTCACGGACCGACTACTTTGCGTCCCTTGTACGGGAGTGCGGCAGAGACCTCAGCGCGCTGCACACACTGTCGGTGTGCGCCCCTTGGGTGCTCGCAGAACCGCCCGTCCGCAAGGCCCTAGCAGCACTCATGCGTGGGCATCCAGACCCCATCTCAGTCCTCTGGTACACTGCCTATGCGCGCGGAGCAGACAACGACAGGGAGATTGCTGAGAGCACCGTCATGCGGGCCCCTGACATCGTGAGAGACATGACACCTCGCCGTGCGTGCGACGTAGTGATAGCCCTTGCAGAGGTCATGCCCAGCCTGCTCGACGACATGGGCGTTGTGAGGGCCGTCGCAAGAGCTGTCAGCGAACACCCGAAACCCTGGGAAGTCCTCTTCTGCCTCAAACAGCATGCACCCAGACTCTACGAGGACGAGTCCGTAAGGGCTGCTGCCATAGGGCGCATCGATGACATAGCACTCGCGCTGAGCCAGAGCACGGAGCAGTGGACAATACTGAGAGGGGTCGTGGACATCGCCGAGATAATCAGGGACGAACGTGTGAAGTGGGGGCTCCGCCGCAGGTGGGCCCGCTAGGCGACGGCACACATGACTGTGCTCTCGTCTGACCTTTGCCCCCAGTACCACCACGACGTTGGTGCACGGTGCACCTCGACCGCGGAGACCATTTATGCGTCCACTACGGTCTACCTACCATGTCGGACCCGGCTGACGAAGGGCCACAGAGGTACAACACAGGGGACACCGCAGAAGGTCTTGTCGCGACCATGAGGCGAGAGGCACGGCGGAGGGACATAGTGGGCACAGTCTATGTGTTCGTGGCACTGCTGGGCCCGCCCATTGTACTGCATCTGCTGGGTGGACTCGTTGACGAGAGCACTGGCACAGTCGTGACCCTTGCAGTCGCGATGTCCTCAGTGGTCGGTATCATTCTGATGGCCCTTGCGGAGCGCGACAAACTCTATCTCGGGAGTATCGACTACCTCAAACGCATCGACCCTGTACCAGTGATTACGAGGGAGTATGCGGTCACGCAGGTCGGTGACGTCACCGTCTTTACTCTCCGCTCCCACGCCTGCCTATACTTTGTACGCCTCGACATGCTCAATGCACTGCCCGCTGACAAGATAAGGGTGCCACGCACAGTCCCGTGGTGGAAGCGCCAGTCCGTGGCAGGCTTCAAGCTGAACTGCTACCACGACACGTTCAATGTGCCCACCGTAGACAGAGGAGTCATCTCCAGCAAGTGCACCCTCTACGTCCTGCCCCTTACGGGGGACTCCTATGCTGCAAACTACCGCCTTTTCACAGACGAAGGGTTCATGTCACTCGTGGCCGCCGTGTCCGAAGCCAGTGAGTCAGAGGGCAGCAGCGACTGGGCCCACCTGTAGGGTATTGCGGCCAGCATGTAGACAGCCCGGTGTGCCGTATCGCTGTCCGGACGCGTGGTACGACCGTCACATATGTGAACCCCTTCCGCAAGGGCCAGCGAACGCTAGGCCTAGTGACAAGGGGTGTCAACCCAAGTAGGCCGGTGACTCCATGCACATGGCCCAGACATGTTGTCTGGCAGAACTGTTGTTACGTCACAGTGGATGACACCGGCCAGAGACGGGGTAGCGCACACATGCGCGCTACTCGCCCACCCTACGGAGTGACTCGATGGCCGCCTCGACCCGTTCACGCAAGTCATCGAGACCGAAACGTGCTGTCAGATCCATGGCTGAGAGGAGCTTGTTCTGGAGCTGTTCAAACCTCTCCCAGTCGATGTCAGTGGTACTCGCGCCTGCGCTCTGCTTGGTGAACTGTGATGCCTGAGAAACAGTGCCTTCTACTGCCTTCCGAGCCTCTTCCTCCGACCGCACAAGACCCGGGGGTTCGCTCTCGTTGTCCTCGGTACGTGCCGACTTGAGAATGGCGACCATCTCATGGAGGCGTGTCAGGGCTATCGCCACGGCATCCATACCATACTCGTCATATAGCTGCCTATCACGGTACGCCAGTGACTCCTGTGTCCCACCCTCCAGTAGTGTGTCGACAAAACCGATTCCGGCCTGGTCTGCATTGTCCTTCACAGATTTGAGAGCCCTTTGGAGCTCCTGAATCCGGGTGACCAGCGTCAGACTTGCGTCACCACTCCGCCTAATGGTGCTCCTGAGTGCTTCCAGTGACTGACTGAAGGAGTCGAGCCTGTCGTGGCGCTCCTGAATGGTCTTCTCCACTTCGACAATACGTTCTCGGATCTCGTCGAATTCACGGTTCAGTAGGCTATCCCCCAGGGGATGAGCGACATCACTCAACATGGAGTATGCTTTCTCAAACTCGGCCTCGACCCGTGCTTTCAGACTGTCACACTCAGATGACAGCTGGTTCAGTCCCGACTTTGAGCGTGCCGCGCGGGCCCTATTGAGCAGGTCAGTAGCCGTCTGCTCCAAGGAGCCCTTGATTGCACGGATGCCATAGGTGGCCAGTGCTCTGCGAAGACGTATCTCCACACCCTTGTACTCCTCTTTGGCTTCGATACAGAGCCGCTCCTTCTCTCGTACGAGCACCTCCAGTGCGTCGGTGATGTGACCGGCGGCCCCCTCGTAGTCCCCGTTGCCGGCACATGTGCGGGCCTTCGCCTCCTGCTCTGCAATCCAGTCGAAAATGCGCTTCGTTTCACGGGCAATCCGCGCATTGTGGCGCGGATACTTCCATGGGTTGAGCCTCATCTCGCGTTCAATCCACCAACGTCGGAACGACACGAGCGCGAGCGCCAAGACAACACCGAATGCAACTAGGAGGAAGTATCCATCGACGCACCACGTAGGTCGCATCTTGAGGAAGAGTTCAGCGCCGTCCCAGAACGTGTCGCCATCAGTATCTACGGAGTGGGGGTCTGTCCCAAGCTGGTATTCCTGGAGGTTCGACAGCCCATCACCGTCGCTGTCCACTGCCTGGTCTGCACTGTTGAGCGGGTCGAGGCCCATAGTCACCTCCCACATGTCCGGCATCCCATCACTATCAGTGTCGTAGCACCGCGGACATGTGCCGTTCAGGTACTCCTGCAAGTTGTTGAGTCCATCGCGGTCAGGGTCGAAGCCGGAGTCGGTTGCGTCAAGTGGATTGAAGGAGTGGTCCAACTCCCACAGGTCGGACATGCCATCTCCGTCCGTGTCAGAGATGTGCGGGTCGGTACAGTTCCCGAACTCGTTCAGGTTGATGAGCCCGTCACCGTCCGAGTCCACCAGAGCATCCAACGGGTCACACGGACGTAGGCCATTGGACACCTCCCAGCCGTCGGACATTCCGTCACCATCAGTGTCCGGGGTGACGGGACTCAGCCCGTTGAACACCTCCCAGCCATCGCGTAGGCCGTCACCATCGGTGTCAGGCAGTGCAGGGTCAGTCCCAAAGACGTACTCGGCATACACGGTCAGCAGGTCACCATCATCATCGTATGACGCGTCCGTCGAGTCGGTGCTGTTCAGACCATGTGCATGTTCCCAGCCATCGGGCACACCATCATCATCCATGTCAGCATCGCTCGGGTCTGTTGCACACTGGTACTCCATCAGGTTCGTCAGACCATCGCCATCAGAGTCGAGTGCGGCGTCGGATGCATCGCCCAGTGAGAGGCCGTACTTTGCCTCCCATCCATCAGGCAGCCCATCATCATCGGTGTCTGGGTCACGAGGGTCACCACCGTAGAGGTACTCTTCCAGACACACGAGCCCGTCGTCATCGAGGTCAAATAGGGCGTCTGCTGCATCTGTGACGTTGAGGGTGTTGCTGACCTCCCAACCATCCGGCATGCGGTCCCCGTCCGTGTCTGGCATGTCGGGATTGCCACCGTTCTGATACTCGCCGAGGTTCGCTAGTCCGTCATTGTCCAAGTCTAGCCCACCATCCGCTGCGTCCACAGGGTCGAGACCGTAGAGGACTTCCCAGCCGTCCGGCATGCCGTCGTCGTCACAGTCTGGGTCGAACGGGTCGAGCCCTAATACGTACTCCTTGACGTTCCGGAGGCCATCGCAGTCCGGGTCGAGAGGTGCATCAGAGGGGTCCGTCGCACCGAGCCCGTGAGCCACCTCCCAGCCATCCGGCATGCTGTCGCCATCAGTATCAGCAAGATGGGGGTCTGTGCCCGTACTGTACTCTTCCCAGTTCGTCAGTCCGTCCTTGTCACCATCAGCCGAGGCATCAGCACTGTCCAACAAGTCAAGAGAATGTGCCGCTTCCCAGCCGTCGGGCATTCCGTCATCGTCGCTGTCCGGGTCATTCGGGTCTCCTCCCAGGAGGTACTCCTGGACATTGACCAGACCATCAGAGTCTCTGTCCTGCTCTCGGTCCACGGGGCTGAGAGCATTCATGCCATTGGACACCTCCCAGCCGTCGGACATTCCGTCACCATCAGTGTCAGCAGCCGTACGGTTCGTACCAAGCTTGTACTCTTCGAGGT
>JALVPN010000051.1 GCA_027031765.1 Promethearchaeota archaeon
TGTGTTTCTCGACGAGGACCTTGGGCCGTGCTCTGTTGCCACCAACATCCCCAGGGATGTCCTTGCGTCCGTGGGCGTCGACCTGGGCCGCGTGCGTGCCGGGATTGTCCGCATCCCGGACTTCAAGGAGGTCGTGGCCCGCCTGAGGGCCAAGCAGCTGGTCGGTGACACGACCGCAAGGGGGGGATATCATGAGACCTACGGATATCATGAGACCTACTTCTGGGTGACAGTGCCGAGCGTGTGGACGCGGAACGAGACCCTGAGAATAAGGTTCCAGTGTGTGACTGACAGCAACAGGCCCAAGACCTTCCCGGTGGCGTTCGAGGGGTATGACAATGATACCCCTACAAGCTACGTGCAGGAGTTCTCGGTCTCGGGCTACCTGCACGTCAGGAACGGTTACGGCTCCCAGGAGCTCAGGGTGCGCATCCCATTCACATCGGTGGGTGTGAAGAGGGGCGTGGCACGCGTCGGTGGCGCGCTGTTGTACAAGGACTACGGGTACAACTTCGTGCAGGTCTTCGGGCCGAGCGACCTGCCATATCTCCCGCCCAGGGATGTCATGTCGGATGCCTCGAACAATCCGCACTACTACTGGGAGGGGCTCAGGAGCACCGACGGGTTCGGTATTCCAGACGAGTATGCCCTGTACCACAGTGACAGCTGGAAGGTCAGGTGGGCAGCTGCTCAGCTTGTCGATGACTATCGCGTCCCGTGTGTGAGCGGGGCCGCCGTGATCATGACGTACCAGGTGCACAACAGGATGACCTACGACAAGGCCCTCACCGTGGGTGGTATTTTAGCCCTGCCGTACGGTGTGTCAGACTGGGAGGTCATGGACGCGGGATGGAGAGGTGTCTGTGACGAGTTCATGACCATGGAGGTCTCGATGCTCAGGGCCCTCGGGATTCCGATGAGACACATCAGCGGAGGCGAGTCCCACACAGACCGCAATACGGGAAATCTTGTGACGAATGCTCATGCATGGTGCGAGGTCTGGACCGTTGACAACCTGTGGTGGGAAGGGGCACTGGATGAGGACTCGGATGAGGCCTGGAGGATGTGGGAGATTGGATACAAGTGTCCGTACGCCAGTCAGTGGGACTGGGACCCGACAAGGCCCGATGGGTTCATCTGGTTCTGGGACATATGGAAGAGCTGGGACAAGCCCAATGTGACAATGACATGGATACACGCTGACCCAACGATGCTCCTCTGGAACGACCCCAAGTTCCACCAGTCGTTTGAGTATCCCTACACATGGTTCTACGTCTGGTCATGCTGTAATGACAGCCTGTCCAACCATGACGGGAGTGATTGTGACGGCCTATTATCGCCCCACTGGCTTGGTGAGGACCCCCCGGGCGACTACGGCTATGGGGTTTCGTACTTCAGGCCAAACCAATATGTGTGAGGTTGGTGTGGGATGAAAGAAGGCAGAGCTGCACTCATCATTCTGTTCCTCTTGACTACAGTCCTGTCCTACCAGGGTCTGTTGCGCTCTGGAGTGACTGTTGGGTGCCCCTCTGGATTCGGCTTACAACGGGGGACTGCTGATGTGGGATATGCAGTCGTCCTGGACATCACTGTGAACGGGAGTACGTACGAGTACAGGTCGAACAGTTCCACAGAACTCATACGGCATTATGCCCCCTCTCTCTTGGAAAACCAGTCAGTTGCGGCAATGGCTGGGAGAACGGACGGCATGGTTGCCAGCTACGCCGGTGGGAACCTGCCCTACGCCGGTGGGAACCCGCCCTATGAGCTTCACATCGCTGCGTTCAACCAGACCACATACGTGAACCTGTTCGTAGAGTTTGTCGCCCGGCGTCTTGACAACGGCACTGTTCAGGTCGACGACCTCCAGTCTTCCATCACGGTGTACGATGATGATGACCTTGAATGTTCACACATCGACATCCTTGTCGCGACGCTAGCTGCAGCTCACAACCACTCCCTCGAACTCATTGACCGACATACGTTTGAGCCACAGCCGGGATACCCAGTCCTCCTATTGCCCGGGAAGCGCTCATTGTCGCGGGCGTGGGAGGGTATCCGGATGCGTATCGCGGGCGGGTGCTGCCACTACGAGGCACCATCTCTCAGGGTGGACACAGCTGAGGTGCCCCTGTGGGTAGTGACAGCCACATACAACATGTCTGGGTCTGAGATTGATGAAATCCTAGCAGCCAAGTACAACAGGTCTTACACCGGTGGAACCGACTGGTGGTGCCCGTGGCCGGTCACGTTCGTCTTCACTCTGAACGGGACTCTGCTGATGGTCGATAGCCCTCCTGTCACAGCCTGCATGACAACTGGCAACTCGACCATCACCAACACGACTGTCGGCCCATTGGTGGGTGTGTCTGGGACAGCCATGGCCGCGGTCGTGGTGGCGGTCGTGCTTGCTCGGTCCAAGCGAGGACATCGGTGAACTCTCACGCTCTACGGGAGTGCAGTCCACCTGACGGTGCAGTGGCACCATTCCGCAGTGGGGTTCTTGGTGCATGCGAAAACAGACCGGGCCTTGTCCACACAACGGATGCACTCGACCCGGACAGGCCGACAGACCGCACCAGTCGGTCAGGACTGGGAGGTGTCCACACCGACACGCAGTGGCGCGAAACACTCGTGCGTGCTGCCCAATGCCTCTGATGTTCCTGTTCGAGGCACGCACACGGTACGCATTGCGACGAGGGCGTATGGAGGTGTGGCCACCTACACGGCTCCGTTCTTAGGCACTCCACATGGCAGCCGTCATCGAACGAGTTACCACCAACCTACAGGAGAAAGCTCTGCTCTCAGGTACTTCACATGGGGACAGGCTGACCTGAGCGCCTCGGCCTCATCGCGAAGAGCACTGCTGTAGAGATAGAGGCCCTTCAGGCTGCTCACGTCCCGGAGTGGCGTGATGTCTATGTGTTCGAAGCCATTTTCCTGGAGGTGCAGCCACTCAAGGTTGTGGCATTCTGCAAGTGGGGTCAGGTCTATGGACACAAGCCCCATCCGTGCGAGGTCCAACACCCTGAGTTCTCTGCACCTTGCAAGTGGACTGAGGTCGAGTGTCCGAGCCCAGTTATCCCTCAGGCACAGGGTGCGCAGTCCGGGCCACTGCTCGAGTACCGTGAGGGACGGGTCTTTGAGCTCGTTACCACAGAGGTAGAGTCGCTCCATCTTTGAGCAAGTCCTCAGTGGTGAGAGGTCTACTGTCCGGAGCCCGTTCGTCGAGAGCGACAGCACTCTGAGCTCGGTGCACTTGGCAAGAGGCGACAGGTCAATGTGCTCAATGTTGTTGCATGCGAGGGACAGGTGTCTCAGGCCCCTGCACTTTGCGAGCGGCTCCAGGTCCACTTCGGTGATCTCGTTCTCGCGCAGGCAGAGCCATTCGAGAGACTCGCAACGGGACAGTGGTGTGAGGTCGACATCTCTTAGCCGGTTCCTACCAAGGGAGAGGCGTCTGAGTGTCCTGCAGCTTGCCAGTGGCGTCAGGTCGATTTCTTCCAGACGGTTCTCTGCCAGCGCGAGCACTTCCAGTCTGGTACAGTCGGCCAGTGGCGTCAGGTCGACTGCAGCCAACAGGTTCGAGTCTAGGTCAAGTACACGCAGTCCCCGGCAGGCGCGGAGCGGGTCAAGGTCAATCTCTTCCAGGTGGTTTCCAGCCATGAGAAGGGACTCCAGTTGGGGCCAGTGTTGTACGCACGTCAGGTCAATGTGCGCAATCCCCCTCGTGTCCAGCCATAGCTCTGACGCACTGTCCTCGTAAGGTGTCTTTACACGAGTACCGTCCCGTCTTGTGTACTCGATATGCAAAGCTACCGGTCTCTCCCACTGGTCATTGGACTCGTGTCCGGTCTGGGGGCGCCGAGATCCGTGCTGCCATAGCCCGTCTGCCCTCATATGTCTTTGTGCGCCGACGGGCGTCTTGTTATGCCATTGACTCCTACCGACCCCTGTGTCCGGAAGACGCGTTGTTGCACAGGGAGTGGTCCTGACGAGCGGGCCAGAACAGAGCGCTCTAACACCGGGTGCTACTGTTCTCGACGGAGGAACCGGGAGTAGACGACTATGACCACGGCAGCACCTGCCTCAGCCGCAATGATAGCCCCATAGACCGTGGGGTGAACCGTGAACGTAGTGTTGCCAGTGGGAGGTGTCGTGTCAGGAGAGGTGGTGTTGTCAGTCCCCGGCGTCGTGGGTGCCGTAGTGTCTGTGGTTGTTGGAGTGGTGGTCGTAGTTGTCACTGTCGTTGTGGTCGTCGCCGTATCAGGGCCAGGCGGTGGCCATGACCGGTGAGGTGCAAAGCAGTACTCCGGGTTGTACGTCAGTTCGCAGTAGTTTCCTTGGACGTAGCCCGACACATTGAACGGGCCTGATGTGACCATTGGCTCCGCGGGTGGCTGTGGGTTCCAAGTGCTCCAGTTCTCCGGTGGTATCTGCGTGAAGACATGCTTTGGTATGATGTTCTTGTAGGCGACGGAGTGGAGGTGCCAGTAGGACTCTGAGGTGAACTCCATGACAACAGTATCGGAGTCTTGGGCATAAGCGGCCACAATGTCTTCGAGGCCGGCTGCGAGCGGGTTGCCGGGTGAGTCACGGTAGTAGTTCATTGAGAACGCCACATCTTCAGCGGTCAGCGGTTGGCCATCTGTCCACGTCGCGTTGTCCACGAGGTGAAACGTGAGGCGGGTGTTTCCCTCCGGTACTGCCGGGTTGTCCGCATGGGTCTCTATGACATAGCTCTCCGCAAGCCATGGCATGTCCCGCCCGTCCGGCCCCATTCGTAGGAGGCTGTCATACAGCATCTGGAGCACAGGCGAGGGGTATGAGAGCGCCCCGGCGAGGACCATGAAGTTGAACGTCCCGACATCGGTTGCCGTGGCCCACCTGAAGGTGCCGCCGAAGGGCGCGCCCTCCTGGTCTGCGCGCAGGTGTACCTTGTAGTTGGTCCAGTAGTTTGGGACTCCAGTGACTACGTCATTGACGAAGCCCTCGAACCTGTCGGTACGGTAGGCCGAAACGATGGCGTTCTCGTAGCAGACAATCATCGGGCATGCGTGCACCCAGATCTCCTGCATGGCGAACGCTGCATCGTAGACATCCTGGTAGTCGGTCGCATGGAGCAGCTGGGCCCTGTAGGAGTTGTACGTGACATTGTCCCAGTTCGGGAAGTTCTGGGAGGGCTCGTAAGTGGACTCCGCCCAGAACTGATAGGCCAGCCAGTCGACGTCGAAGGTGGTGAGAGTCATGGTGCTGAACGCTATGTCATAGTTTCCGTGAAAGTACAGTCTGTTGATGAGCTCGTAGAAGTCCACTGTCAGGAGCTCTGCGTCCACGGAGAGCGCTTCGAGCGCATCGACCACCTCTTGCCCCACCCCAATGGCTATCTGTGATGACTCGGGGCACTCCACCTTCACATCGAACGGGTTGCCGTGCGGGTCGTTCCTGAAGCCGGTAACGGGGTCAATCTCAAACCCGGCCTCGTCGAGGAGCCTGTTGCCGAGCTCAACGTTGCCCTCGTAGTACGTGTACGGGAGGTGGCCCTCGCATGAGAACGGGTTCACCTTTGGCACGCAGGAGTCCAGCGGCTCAGACAGGCCGTCCCAGACATCCCGGGAGATTGCCTCCTTATCAAGCGCAAAGGCAAGCGCCCTGCGGAACAATGTGTAGTTCAACGGGTTCTTCACCGTGTTCAGGGTGACGTACCCATAGCCGTTCCGGAGTAGCCTGGCAGTTTCGATGTTCTCCACCGCCTCCAGCGCCGACAGATATGAGGGGTCAACCGCATCCCCAATCAGGTCGACCTCGTTGTTCTGCAGGGCGAGCACCTGCGCATCACTACCCTCAACTACAGTGTAGACCACCTTGTCGATGTAGGGGCCGACCTTTTCTCCAAACGGCAGTTCAAGGGTCTGCGCTCGTGCGGCCAGAGGGACTGCATGCACTGACGCAAGTACAACGACCAGCATCAGGGCAGCCAGCTGTTGTGCAGGCCAGTCAGGCATAATGATTGTATCTCCTCAAGTCGGAACGGTCCAGTCCAAGGCCCGTTCCAGTTGATTTGAATGGTATTGTGTCAGCAAGCGCACAATAGAGCAGTGAATGAATGGGGTTCCGCAGTAGGAGCTCCTGTGAGTAG
>JALVPN010000052.1 GCA_027031765.1 Promethearchaeota archaeon
CTCTGGGACCCCTTGTCACAGGCCTCGCGCAGTGGGCAAAGGAGAAGGGCATCCAAGTCGTCCAGAACAAGGCCCTGGGGCTCTTGGCAGCGACGAAGGACCTGGAGGACATGGCAAAGAAAGCACTCGAGGCGAGGAAGAAGCTCATGTGATATTGAGCGGCGGGCGCTGGCGCCCTGGCGACTCAACAACGACCATGCCCCCACCGCCAGAGTCATAACGGGATGTGTGCGCACTGCACCCGACGCAAGGGAGATGTGAGGCGGTTGATAACAGCGTTCGTCAGTATGTCAGTCACGCCGGGCTCCGACGAGGACATTGTGAGGGAACTTGCAGACGACGAGATGGTGGTCGAGGCATGGCTCACCACCGGGGAGTATGACATCCTGCTCGTCCTCAAGGGGGAGGACTCCTCTGAAATCAATGACTATGTCAACTCCCGCATACGAGAAGTGGAGGGCGTAATCCGCACGACCGTCACGTTTGCAATTGAGCCCATCAAGTTCGTCCGCGACCCCAGCGCTCCATGAACTCGCGCCACTCCTCCACGGGGAACCGATTCGTCATCTGCTGGTGCTCCTCTAGCACCGCCTCTTCGAGGTCCACTCCAAAGTGCGATGCCAGCTGCAGGAAGAGCGAGAAGGCCTGTGCAAACTCCCGGGCCAGCCCGGACATGTCAGGGGCCTCGTGGCCGAGGCCGACGGCCTTGTAGCCCTCCTCGACGGTGATGTAACGCGATATCTCGCCCAGCTCCTCAACCAGGTGGGCAAACACCAGCGACGCCGGGAAGCGGTCCCAACAGCGCTCACGTATGAACGTATCAAAGGACTCTTGGATATCATGTAGGTGCATCTCTACCCCTCAGTAACGCTTTGTAATATGCAGCACCTGGGCACGCGCATGGTCAAGGGCACTGGGTGGCGGGTCCGGAAGTAGGCCCAGTGGCACGTCCTGTGACAGACGTTCAGCACCCAAGAACATCGCCTCACTGACAACGCCCATCATCTCGACGGGTGGCAACACCGCACAGGCAAGACGCTCGCCCTCGGCAATGCCGGGGATGTTTGTCACGACCCCCCAGACCCGCGTGCCGTCCGAAGACCGACACTCTGTCAGGTTCTTGGCCCCCGGCACAGAGCGGGTCCCAGTGACCTCCACTGCAAGGATGTCCACTGCGAAGGCTGGGTCGTCAGGGCAGTCTCGGAGCCTCCGTGGAAAGCCCTCGACCGTACGGAGCGAGTACTCCACCTCCGCAAGTACGAGGCGCTCCTTCACTGTACCTGGTGAGTAGCCGCTCTTGGAGAGGGCCGACTCGAAGACCTCGCGGAACCTGCTCACAGCCTCTACAGTACGCCGAGTGGGCCCAGACTCCGCAAGGGCTGCTGCATCCATGTAACTGTACTTTATCTCATAGAAGAGCGGGCCCGCAGTCTTGAGGCTCTCCCCGAGCTGACCGTAGTCAATATGGAAACGGAAGCGTCGTCCCGAAACAACCTCGTTCAGACGGTGTAGTGCGTCCTCGAGTACCAGCACTCTTGCGTCCTTTGCGGTGTCCACTGCCTTCACCGCCGGCGATATTGTGGTCACCCCTGATAAAGGCCTTGTCAGTGACGGGCCAGGCGGGGGTTGGCACCCATCGGCCAAACCCCACACAGACCGAGTGACGGAGACCCGCGTCTGTCCGCGGTAGCGAGACCACCAGGCCACTGCATGCTGATAGAAACGGGCCCGTCACAGAGGGGAGAACATCGTGGTTGAGAACGAGAAGTGATATAAAGCTACGAACAATATCGTCTTGTGACCCGCAAGCGGAGAGGCTCACAGTGATCCAGGCAATATACATCCTGATAGCGGACAGCGGTCTTTGCGTCCTCGACCGCAAGTATGGCCAAGCCGAGATGGACCCAAACTTGATAAGCGGGTTCCTGACGGCACTGATACAGTTTGGACGTGAGCTGAGCGATGGCAACCGTGTCCATGTCATAGACTTTGGGGCCTTTGACATCTGTCTGTTCCTCAAGGACAACATCATCGTAGCCGGGATTGTTGACAAGACCGATGATGGGAACGCGGCAATGGCAGTCCTCGCCGAGGTCAACAGCGCCTTTGTGAGCCAGTATGCAGACGTCCTGAGCCACTGGGACGGGAACCTTGAACCCTTCGACTCGTTCAAGGAGAGACTCGACGAGATTACAAAGAGCGGCAAGGCATCCGAGCTGAAGACTGTCGTCCCAATCCTCAAGGGCAAGGTCTCACCCATGCTGGTACGCCTCGGCCAGATGACCCAGGAGACCTACGACGTTGCGAGGATGTGTCAGGGCAAGCTGACAGCGCGGGACATTGCCGACCAGCTCGGGATTGTCATGAAGGACGTCCAGAAGGCGCTGCATACACTTGAGGACATGAAGATGATAGAGTGGCGTGAGATTGGCCAGGAGTAAACGGCTGCGCATGCGCACACGTATCCCGTCCACCCGTCCCGGTCCCACTAGCGCGGGGAGGGCTCACCACAGATGCGTGACGTACGGTGGAGTGGGCCCGGTCACACAGGTGGATACAGCACTGACATGCTCCCACTGTTGGAAACTATATGCCCGGACACCGTGCAGACGCTGCCCATGACCGGACACTGGAGCACGGTCATCGGAGGGCACCTCACAGACTGTTTCACTGCAGTCGGCGGACTATGTATATGACCGGTCATCAGTGACCATCACAATCATGGCCCACTGAGTGGTGTCCCCCCCACGTATATGCTATCAGATGACAAGTGCCACAAGGACAACTGGGCTCGACCACGGGGAGCATGGATGTTGGGACTACTTGATCTGGCTCCACTCGTTGCCCGTAGCAATCAGGATCAGGCCAATTACGATGAGGCCGGGTGCGAGCACGCCGGGGATGGTCGGTGACCCGCTGAACAGGAACGCCGAGAGAGCATCACGTGCCGAGTGGATTGCACGGCCAGTGAACAGGATGAGGAACCCGAGCCCCAACAGGAAGTTCGAACGCCGCAGGATGCCACCAGACTCGTACGCCAGATACCAGAACAGGATGGGTATGAACAGGGCGTAGCCGGCCCCAGCACCTCCAGAGAGATAGAAGCGTACCAGTGGGTCAAGCGGCACCAGACCAAGTACCAGCCCGATTGCGATGGCTGGTGCAGCGAACAGTATCTCGGCCCAGCGCTTGCCGAATATCATGAAGCCGGCGGTGGCCGAGAGCGTGGCCAAGGCCATCCACTGGAAGAAGGTACCCACGCGGAGGAAGAACTCCTGGTCCTGGAGCAGTGGCGTGAATAGACTGCCGAGACCCCCATACAGCGACGTGCTGTCTGCGTAGAAGTCACCCACAAAGTAGAAGCAACGGCCAATGGCCAACAGCAGGAAGAACAGTGCCATTGCCAGTTGGAACGGGTTCTTGTCCTTCCGCCACCTGAAGAGCAGCAGGAAGATGAACACGAAAAAGTAGTACCCTACAACGAGGAACCATAGCCCGATGTGGACTTCTCGGATAGCCATGTCGACAGTCTGCATATGCTCAACCATCCGCCACTCAGTCGGTCTTGCAGATACGTAAGGAGGGTGTGCATCCCAATAAATAAAGCTATGCCGGCTGGCCAATGCCCCCCTCCACACCGTCCCAGCGGGTGGTGACGGTTGTGCGGAAAGGCTTCGTACCACAGTGGACAGGCCATGCCATACGACATGAGAGAGGAGGCCTGCTGCGGCTGTGAGCAACACCGTGTTCGACGTCGTGGTCATAGGTGGCGGCAGCACCTGGACCGCCACGGCCCGTGACTGCACCATGCGTGGTCTGCGGACACTCCTGCTGGGACGCGACCACGTAGCATCAGGGACTGTGGGGACATGCGCGGGCATGATATCCACCGGTCTGAAGTACATGGACGAGCCCGACATCGTAGACGTGTGTTCGAGCGAGGTCGTCTACTTCAACAGACTGTTAGGGACACCATAGTGGGCACGGCCGAGTCGGCAAAGCATACGAGGATGTGTGCCGCATGCCCCAAGATTTACAGACACGTGTACCCGACATTCTTCGCGTGGCGGTCGGATGCTCAGACGCCACAAGGCCGGGCCCTGCTGTTGCACTACGAGGACACAGAAACAAGGGCACCAGACGACCGTGCTGTCGAAGTCCACTGCAGTGTCTGTAGCGCGGACACTGTAAGGTCATCTGCGCGACCGGCGTCTACATTGCCCCCACCGTCGAGGCGAGGAGGGCCGGACTGGTCAGCGTGGGACGGGCACCAGAGGGACTCAACCCCTTGCGAGGGCTGTGGCAGAGTCCCACAACCCGTTTGGGGAGCCGCACGCGTCACGCAACTCGTGGCTTGACCTGACACCAGGTGAGGGCAGGCATGTGGTCTACTCTACCGGCTGCACCGCTGCATACAGGGAGCGCGAGATGGCCGAGAAGACCGTCATGGTATTACAGCGGCCCGGGTTCCCAGTCACCGTGCTGGACGAGGAGTGGTGCTGTAGCACACCACTCTTCAGGACTGGACTGGTCGACACCGCGCTGCAACAGGCAGTACACAACGTCAGACTGCTCAACGAGTCCAGTGCCGAGGAGGTCATCGTCACCCGCCCGGGCTGCTACAGGGCCCTGACCGAGACCACCAGCACCATGGGCCGACACTGGGACTCCCCGTACGCCACATAGCACAGGTGCTTGCCGACTCCTAGACCTGCTCCCGGCCGGCGTCCTGGACATCAGGACCACCTACCACGACCTGTACCACCTCGGGAGGAGGGGGGAAAAAGAGTATACGAGGAACCCCGGAGTGTGACAGTTCACATCACCACCGGGCCACTGGTCGAGATGAAACGGTACCGGGAACAGGCGACCTGCTGTGGCAAGAGTGCGGGGCTCAGACTACTCTTCCCGCAGCAGGCGCACAAAATCGGTGCTGAGGGGGTGCGTCACGCAGGACGCACGGGCGCCGAGATGCTTGTGACCGCCTGTCCGTTCTACAAGGAGGTGCTGGCTGGACAGGCAGGTCCTGGACTACAGGTGTTCGACCTACCAGGGCTAGTGGCCGAGGCACTAGAACAGGGAGACGCCGATAGGTGAAAACAAATTAGTGCAGGGACACCACCAGTGTACGAGACGGATGGACGCCAAGGAGATACTTAGACTCAAAGTGCGCCTGTTGACAGAGGGCGCGGTGCTACCCGAGGGCGTGTGGGGCGGTCGGAAGGGTGGTGCCGGGCCGGTCGGCGCCAGGTACTTCCTGCTACCTAATGGGAGGGCGTGTGGCGTCCCTGTGAGGCGTGGCCGTGTGGCAGAGGCCTACGGCTCGGCGCCGCTGGATACCACAGAAGACCCGTCAGTGTGGCTCTACGACCACAAGGTGGAGCTGAGGCTCGTACCACGGCCCAAGTTCTACGAGCGCACGACCGATGATGGTGTCCCATACCACAAGATTGCACTCCTCCATGGCAGCAGCACCCTTGCGACTACAGTGTACCAGGCGTGTAGGTACTGGGACCGTGGCCTCCAGTGCAAGTTCTGTACTATCCCGTTCTCGTACCAGGGCGGTCACACCGTCCTCGAGAAGACACCCGGGCAGGTAGCGGAGGTGGTACAGGCTGCAGAAGAAGAGGGCGTGATCACTGACATCCTGCTGACCACTGGCACCCCTGACACTGTGGACATGGGCTGTGACAGGCTGCTCCGGGTCGTGAGGGGGATACGGGAAGTGTCGGACCGGCCAATTGGGGTCCAAGTGGAGCCACCTGCAGACCTGAAACTGATAGAGGAGCTGCATGCAGCGGGTGCAGATGCGATAGGCATGCACATCGAGGCTGCAGAGGAGGAGGTCAGGGCCTACATGTGCCCGGGCAAGTACGAGTACGCGGGCCTCGGAGTCTACGAGCGTGCGTGGCTCGCTGCGGTAGACCTCTTTGGTCGTGGGAACGTAAGTACCTTCATACTCCACGGCCTTGGAGAGAGCCCGGAGTCGGTCCTGGCCATGGCCGACTGGGCTGCGGAACGGGGAGTGCTGCCTGTTGTGACCCCCGTACGGCCTGCACCGGGCAGCCAGCTCACAGACTACAGGCCGCCATACGTTGGTGCCCTTGATGATGTCGTCGACCTCTACCACCGCCTCGGCCAGATCCTCTATCGCTGGGGCTTGGAGCCCAAACGCACCATGGCCGGCTGTCACAGGTGCGGGGCATGCACGCCAGTCCAAGAGGCCTTCGACTCAGCAGCAGCGGCCCGCTAGTCGACACTGGGCCCGTGCAGACATCGCACACAGAGGACAGCTGTAAGTGGGAGGGACGACGACGCAGCATATCAAGGCATACCAAGGGCCGTCGCAGTGGACAAGGCCGGGCCCCACCATGCCGTGACGACCGTCCGACCGGACGCGTTGCTTGTGACACCATCTATCGCCCAGACAGGACAGCCACCATAATGGGCGTTTCTGGAAAGGAGCGGGCCGGATGTGCGGGCCTAGAATGACTTAACACTGTTATGTGACTGCATACACTCTGGGACTGACCGACCAATAGCCCGCAACTGGAGGGATGTCCATGGACACACCGGCCAAGAAGATGGAACCGGAAGAGATCAAGATTGTCGAGTTCGGCGAGGAGGACGCCGAGGAGATATCCGAGCTGTTCCGCCAAGTCTGGCCCCTTGAGACCCAGTACCCGGAACACTGGCGGCACGCCCGGATGTACCCACCAGAGAAAATCATCGAGGAAATGCGCGCCGGGTATCACTACTTCGGTGCTAGGCTGGGGGGCAGGATAGTCGGGGTCTACAAGGCCATCATTACAGAGAAGGGTTTGTACGGAGAACACCAGACTGTCCGACCAGAGTGCCGCGGCAGCGGTCTTGCCTCAGCCATGTACATCCAGTTTGCTGAGTACGGGCGACAGCACGGCTGCAAACGCAACTACTGCAACATCCTTGTCGGCAACAAGGTAGGTGAGAGGCTCATGCGTAAGTTCGGCTTCAGGCCCTGGGGAGACCCGTACTACCAGGCCGAGGGCATGCTCGTACAGATGTATGAGAGGCCACTGTGAACAACTGCCCTACGTCGTGACCCCCGACCGATGGGCACTGTTGGTGACGGGACGCATGTGCTACCCAGGGCCCCAAGGTGCGGGCGACGGGATGTGAAACATGCAGGACATGTAGTGCACGACCACTCGTAGGGCCACCGCACTGTCCGCATAGGACGCTACCGGTCGAGTAGTTACCGTAGCCCGCGAACAGATACCAAAAGACACGGGTCAGAGACTGTACTCGTAACGCCATGGGCAGCAGGCACGTACGGCCATCGGGACACACTGGTGGGAAAGGGATAAAGGATTGGATGATGTGGGTGAGGTCTCCAAGAACATGGGTGTCTGCAGTGCGAGTGGTACCTACATGGGGCCATATCGTGAGACTGGCCTTCTGGTACAGCGAGGCCGCAAGAAGACTGGTGAGGCCTGGCTAGGACAGGAGTGCAGTTGCAGACACAGGTGGCACCACCAGAGTGGAGTGGGCCCGTAGACCCCGGAGGTGTGGTCAGTAGGATGCAGGTATACCCGGTACTGGTCGATGGTGAGGAGGTAGACACAGGGGTCCACGTGGAGTTCCCGGACATGGAACAGGTCGTGGAGGACCCGGGCATCGGCATTGCGCTCCGCATGAAACGGATGCCTGCTGTGGCAGGGCTGGTGTTCCGGTACCTGCCGGGACTGATACCGGGGAGCAGGGCAGAGGCACGGTATCTCCGGGACTACAGGCGGCACCACGGGGTCCCCAAGTACACACGTGACGAGCTGGAGAACGCCGTGTATGCACTGGTGTGCCAGTCCCGGGAGGAGGACATACGGCGCGCGCTTGCAGCTGGGACTCGCGACCACAGACGCCTGTACAACCCGTTCAGGTGGCCCGGGATGGGTGTGACACTGGAGGGACGTGTGGATGCACTCTACCGTGCAGGCCTAGCAGTGAGGGACAGGTACGACGAGTTCAGGGAGGTCTCGGTGAGAGAGGGGGTGCCAGTGAGGACGTTCGAGTGGACATGGCGCATGTTCACGGAGTACCTTGAAAGGGAGACCTTCGAGTTGTGGGCGCAGGAGCTGGACGTGGTGAGCGCGCCGGGGAGGGACGGGGGACAGAACTACCGGTTCAGGGAACCATATGGTGTGGCCTGCTTGTTCACGCCGTACAACTCGCCACTGGCACTCGGGATCCTGAGCATAACATCATCAGTACTCGCTGGCAACGCGACAGTGCTGAAGCCACCGAGCAAGGTGCCACTGTCAACGGTCCTGCTCGCCCGGGTGTTCGTGACGGCCTTCCGCGAGCTCGGGATGCCACGGGCGATGCTGCAACTACTGACCGGTGGCGGAAAGACCATGATGGCGCGGTTCATTTCGGACCCGGCAGTGGGTGCCCTGGTGTGGTACGGCGACAGCGACACAGGGATTGGACTGTGGGCGGAGGCGACCCTGCGGCGGGTACAGATGGCGCCAGAACTTGCGGGGAGCGACGCATGTCTTGTGTGGGGACGTGATGTCGACCTTGAGGCTGCGGCCAGGATGGTCGTGAGGGGGCGGTACCTGGGCAGCGGGCAGGCGTGTATGGCGGTCAAGAGGCTCCTCGTACAGGACCAGCTACACGACGACCTCGTGGCACTGATAGTGGAGGGGGCAGAACAGCTGCGGGTCGGCCTGCCGTCGGATCCGTCGGTAGACCTGCCGCCAGTGGGGGTGAACGCAATGTACACGCTCCTCGACCAGATGGAAGACGCCCGTGCAAAGGGCGCCCGGGTGGTTACGGGGGGTTACAGGTGTGACCACACGGGTGCAGAAGACCCGGCAGGACTTTTCTACAGGCCGACCGTGCTCACCGACGTGACACTGGACATGCGTGTGATGCGCGAGGAGGTGTTTGCACCTGCACTCCCGGTATACAGGGTGCGGTCGCTGGACGAGGCGATTGCAGTCGCCAACTCCTCACGGTTCGGTCTGCGGTCGTCGATATTCACATCGGAGGAGGGGGCAGTACGCAGGTGGACGAAGGACGTGGAGGCTGCGGGCGTCATCGTCGGACAGGACCACCTGTACTTCGACCCGCACATGCCACACCTGGGCGGGTACAAGGACTCTGGCATCATCGGTGCAAAGTACTTCCCGGTGATGCTGACACGCCTCAAGTATGTTCATTTAGGCCCGGGAGTACGACTCTGATGACCACCAGAGGACTGGAGAAGAGATAGGGAGCACGGTGTGCACAATGGAGAAGGAGACCCCATCATCTCTGTCATCAGTACGACAACTTGCTGTCAGGGCGCTGGAACAGTATGACAGCGGGAGGGGCTCTATGAGGAAGGTGCTCCGGGGGCTGGTGGGTGTTGGACTGACCGCCGACCAGCATGGGGTACTCTACTCCCTGACACTGGGGACGGTGCGGCGGCTCAATACGATTGACTTCATCATTGCCCGGACTCTGCGCCGCTCCCGACTCGACACGCTCGCCGCGGAGAGGCGTGCCGCACTCCGGCTCGCCATCTATGAGTGCAGGTGGGGCGGGTCAAGACTGAGCAGGGCCGTCGAGGCGTACTTCCCAGACGACACAGAGATGGCAAGAGTTGTCAGGCGTGCTCAGGGCCTCGACCTTGACAGTGCCACCGCACACCTCCTACTGGCCAACCAGCTCAGCATCAAGTGTTCACACCCGACCTTTCTGGTCGAGACGCTCCTCGGACACCTCCCCGAGGAGGAAGTGCGTGAGCTGCTGAAGAAGAACAACGACCGCCGGAAGCACTACCTCAGGGTGAACCAGTTCCGGGCGCGGAACAATGACGATATCATTGGTCACCTCCGTGAGCTGGGTGCAAAGATTGTCCCCGACCCTGACATCGACGGCCTGTTCCAAGTCGTGGAGAACGCCCAAAAGGTCATCGACTCGCAGTACTTTGTCGACGGCGACGTGATGGTACAGGACAAGGCCAGCGTGGTCACCGTGAAGGCCCTCGACCCGCAGCCCGGAGAGGTCGTCTGGGACGCATGCGCTGCCCCCGGCCAGAAGACCGAGCTGATATGGGAGCTCATGAGGGGAGAGGGGCGGCTGGTAGCATCCGATGTCCACAGGCAACGCGCCCGGGACGCAAAGGAGCGGCTCGACAGGTTCGGCTGTCCCGGCGTCCAGTGGGTCCACGGGGATGCCTCAACAGCCCTAGTCCGTGGTGCCGACCGCGTCCTCATTGATGCGCCGTGCACCTCGGTCGGGATGGTACAGAGCCACCCGTCCTTCAAGTGGCGGCTGAACCGACGGGCACTCCTGAACCTGACAACAGTCCAGAACAAGATACTTACCGGCATTGTCAAGGCGTACAGCGGCTGCCCGGACACGGTCTTCGTGTACTCGACGTGCTCGCTCCTACCCCAGGAGGGGGAGTGGCAGGTGGACTCGCTGCTGCGCACCTTTGACATCGAGCTGCTAGACCCGGGCTGCACCGGTGACCCGGGGTATGCCGGTTTCGAGTGCTCGCAGTACGTCCGGAGGCTCTTCCCACACAGACACGAGACGCACGGCTTCTTCATAGCTAAGTTCAGGGTCGGGAGCTGAGTCGTCGCTCAACAGACTCCATCACCCTGCGCGCGAACTCCCGGTCGTCACGGAAACTCCATGGGATCTTCAGGAAGAGCACCGCCGCCTCGTCAATCGTGGCCCGGTCACGCTCGATCAGTGCCTTGAAGACGAGCTTGGTCCACTGGAAGCACACACTGTCTTGGAAGTACTGTTTGAGGTCTGGCCGGGCTGCGAGCTCGGTGAGGTACATGAGACCGTCCTTTGGGCGCCCGAGCATCAGTTGTGCGAGTGCAGCCATGCACGCAAAGGTGACCCCGTTCTTTGCCATGCCACTGGCGAGGTATTTCTCGGCCCCCTCACGGTACTCACGGGCCTTGCGCTCGTACAGACTGCGGCCGTCCACCACTACCACGTCCCTTGGCCCGGTCTTCTCGGCCTTCTTGAGGGCCAGGCCACCAGCAAGGGCGGCCTTGAGCTCTGCCTGCATTGCCGTGAGGTCGGGCTCGGTCTTCAGCTTGCGGGCAGCAGCAATCAGGGACATGCCTGCACGGAAGAGCGACGGCTTGATGTCAGGGCGCCGCACCGTCGGGTCACCGGTGGCAATACCACGCTCATATATGCCCCGTGCATACCGGAAGAAGTCATAGCCCCGGTCAATGAGGTTGTTCTTCGTTGCCAGCTCGATGCCCTTGACAAGCGTCATGATCGCATTGTCGGTCTCCTGGAGGTTCTCGAACTGGTTTGCCGACTCCATGAGCCATAGGAAGGCATCAGTGCTGTTCTCTGCAATGGCCTCCTGGGCCTTGAAGAGGGCGCGGTAGGCGTCCACACACATCACCGCAATGTCCTCGGAAGCACACTTTGCATTGACCTCTGCAGCCGGCAGCCTGACACCCCGCAGTCTACAGGAATAGCCATCAAGCCCCGACTCCAGCCACTCACACATAGGACCGGCAGCCATATCTCACATCCCCTGACAGAGTCTATGGGCACCAAGGGGACCGTGTTCTCTGACGCCACTCAGCAATAAAAACCAATGCTCGCTGTATCGCTATGCTTTTCAGCACTGGGGCCCCGGCATAGGTGGGGCCAGTGAATGACCGATGACGACCCAGAGCTTGCACTGCTGCGACGAAAGAAGATGGCCGAGCTGATAGAAAGAGAGAAGAGGCGCAAGGCCGAGGCCGAGCGCAAGCAGAAGGTGGACGCTGAACGCGCCAAGCTCCTCAGACGGTTCCTGACACCAGACGCGGTCACCTACCTCGAACACCTGAAGGAGTCACAGCCGGGCATCGGACGTCGCGTCGAGGATGTCATACTATACCTGATTGTGTACCAGGGGTACAGACAGACCGTAACAAGGACGGACCTGATGTATGTGGAGAGGCAGCTGAAGGGAGAGGGGCCACGGATCCGTGTGCAGCGCGATGGCGAGGTCTCCGACTTTGGGAGCTACGTGCGTGATGCCGTGCGTCGCCACAGCTCATCCGACTAGCTGGACGAGAGGGCACGCATCTTCCACTCACGCACCTTGTACTTGAGCGACTCGGTGTCACCACCCGCACTGCGCCATGAGGATGCGGTCCTCCGCATCTCGAACATGAGGGCACCACCACGGCTCAGCTGTTGCTCAAGCGCATCAGCAGCCTCTTCGAGCGCCCTTGCCACAACGGCAGGCTCGTCAGTACGGCCGATGATGTCTACCAGTGAGTCGAATATCTCAGCCGGACTTGCGGTCTGCCAGGCTGCGGTCGGTACCTCCACCTCCGTGTACTTGCGTCCCAGCACGACTGTCTGCGCGTCCTTGAACTCCAGCTCCCCCGCATCAACAAGACCGTCCACTGCGCTGGCGACCTCCTGCACATCAGCCACAAGGGCAGCAGCGATTTCTTCGAGCCGCGCGCGGCGTTTCTGGAACAGCAGCAGGAAGACCTTGTGTTCGAGGTCACCGACCTCCATGAGTGTCTGGCGTAGCCGGTCGACTGCGCCCTCTTCTCCGGTCACGACTGCGAGAGAGGCGTCCTGGAGGCGCGACAGACGGCCTTGGAGGGAGCCGAGCAGGCGCTGGGACTCTTCCACCTGACCCCTCAGGTCATCCGTTGCACCGGGTGTACGGACACGGGGCGCGGCGGACTGTCCGGCCCTCATGCTCTGGACCTCCTTTCCCAGCCGGTCAAGCGCGTCCTTGTAGCGCCGTACTTCGGCCCGTAATGCCTGTGTCTCCTGTTCCTTCTCTGCCACCTGTTGCTCCAAGGTCTCGACCCGTACTGTGAGCTCGTTCGCCCTCCGACGACTTGCCGCGAGCTGTGCGTGGAGGGTCTCAATCTTCTGGTTGAGGGCTGCAATCTGGAGCGTCTTCTCACGCAACCGTTCGTTGATGTCGGACATGTACACTCAACGAGCAGTACAATCCAGACCATTAAAAGCAAATCCCTCACCGACCCTACGGTCACAATGCAGTACTTTGATGCGCACACGCACCTCGACATGAAGCACTATGATAACGACCGCGACCGCGTGATTGCACGTGCTCGTGATGCAGGACTGGTGGGCATGGTCACCTCGTCCACAGGACCGGGCTCGTTCAGACGGACCCTCGGTATCGTTGAGAAGTACCCGGGCCTCGTCCACCACTCTGCGGGCTGCATTGTGTCACGCCTCACGCCCGGAGAGGCGGAGAAAATAGTCGTGCTGACGCGGCGGTACGCCTCCCAGATAGTCGCTGTGGGAGAGGTAGGCCTTGACTACTACTGGGTGCGTGATGCCGGGGCACGGAGGGCACAGGAGCCGCTGTTCCTGAGATTCATAGAGCTCGCAAGCGAACTCGCCCTGCCGATGGTCGTCCATGCGCGGAGAGCCGAGAGAGAGGCAGCCGAAATGCTTGAGCGACACTTCGACGGCGACGTGCTGATGCACTGTTTCGACGGGCCGAGGGAAGTGGCACAGCAGGTGGCCGACAATGGGTGGTCAGTCACATTGCCAGCGAACTTCAGCAGGTACAGGAACCGTCGTGAGGCTGCGAAACTCCTTCCGTTGACACAGCTCATGCTTGAGACCGACGGGCCGTACCTGTCACCTACAAGTGGACGAAACGAGCCGGCAAACGTACGTCTCGGCTGCAGGGCGCTGGCAGAGCTCCTCGGGCTCGAACCACAGGAGGTGGCAAAGGTCACCACAGACAACGCACTGAGGTTCTACCGACTCGGGGGCCCCTGACCGATAGTGCCAAATGCAAATGTTGGTCTCTGAGAGTGAGGGAACGAGTACAACATGTACGAACGTCAGTTCATCAACTTTGACGGCATCTCCCTGAGAGACCCAGTCGCCATAATCGGACTGCCCGGCATAGCGAGTGTGGGAAAGATAGCTGTGGAAACGCTGGCCTCCGTACTCCATGCGCAGAAGGTGATGGACTTCTTCTGCGACGACTTCCCACCGCGAGTCATTGTACGTGATGGCATCTCTCACTTCCCAAAGTCGTCACTGTACCTCTACAGGGCCGCGCCTGACGAACCACACGATGTCCTCATACTCAGCGGGGACTTCCAGCCGACCTCAAGCCAAGGGGTGTTCGAGTACGCCGACTACGTTGCAAAGAAACTGAGCTACCTTGGCACAAAGGAGGCATACGCACTGGCCGCCTACGAACAGGGCTACGAGGAGTTCTTTGCGTTCTACGGTGAGCACGGTCGGGCACGGGTATACGTCACGGCGAGCTCGGAGGAGATCCTTGAGCGGGCCATGTGTTGCGAGGGCACGATAAGGTTCGCATATGGAGCGGTCAACGGTGCCAACGGTGTCATACCGGCATGGGCACATACGATGTACGGGATTGAGAGCGCGTGCTTCCTCGGCGAAACACTGGGCATGATCAAGCTCGACTACAGGGCAGCCCAGCGGGTACTGGAGGTCATCTCGTCACTCACCGACCTGGAACTAGACCTGTCAGTCCTAGACGACGACGCTGAGAAGGTCAGGGAGTTCCTAGCGTGGGCGCAGAAGGAGATTGCCCAGAGGGAATCGGAGGAGAGCGACGGCGAGCGGCCGCCAGACAGGTACATCGGCTGAGGCAGTCCCCACAGCGTGCATGGCCCACCAGTACACCCAGAACAGTCACTCGACCAGCTCAGGGCCCAGTACATCACTCACAGAACCCCGACTGTCAAGGTTCACATAGAAGTGGTGGTCGTTGTGCTCCACACGCACTGTCACTGGGAACCGGTGGTGACCGGCCACGAGCTCAGGGCCCGAATCAACAGGCGCCATCTCAGAACAGACAGGACATCGCACGTACTTCTTGACCATCGATACGACCTCTTTTCCAGACAGAACGGTGTCGGTCACTCGGCGCGTACCCGGCTACTGACACTGACGACCAGCCCCGCCGAGTAGTCCGCAGGGTGCATGAGCACCCGGGTGAAGACCTCAACCATCTCCCGGGGCCCCATCGTGAGGACGTGCCCGCCATCCGCAGCCACAATCCGCAGGTTCTCATAGACTCCTGACTCGACGAGGATCTTGAAAGGGACACCCCCTGACACCCCGGCGAGTACTGCGAACCTGTCAAAGTCCTTGAACTCGTCCTTCGGGCCCCGGAGCTGTGCAGTGACACGCTCCACGTTCTGGGACTCAAGGAGGCCCTTCAGCAGAAAGGCACGAATGACAATGTTGCCGACCTTGCGGCGCACATCCGTGAACTCGTCAACGTGTCCGTCCTCGTACTTCAACTTCCAAGCATGAGGCGTCAATGCACATCCCTCGTAGGTTGAGTTGCAACAACACACCGAGTCATTTGTTTTATAGAAGTTCCGTGGCTGTCCCCCACACCGCGGGGAGTAGGTCGGACAGCCAGCACCAGTCCCGACGCAGACAGGAAGGCCAGTGCGGGGGGCACAGGCCCGACCAAGAAACATCGTGGCCGGACTACGCATGACACCGTGGCACGATGACACCGAGGCATTCCGGCCCGACCAGCCACAGGAGGGGGCTTTGGGGGAGCAACGGATGGCTCCCCCTGCGTACGCATCCGCCGGGAGTAGCAGGCGTCCGCCAGCCACGGGTGGGAATAACCCACAATATCTGATGTTGTGTGGCCAGCCCATTACTTGGCCAATACCCGTTAGTGCACAGCCAGACCACACCGGGGCTCACCGCGACCCGCGGGGGCAATACACGTGATGACACGGTGCCACAGGGAGGTAACACGGCTCTACTCCGCCCCCACTGTGGGGCAGACGAGACAGGGCCGGACCGTGTACTGGCCGACCATAGCACGTGACACATCATGGCACCCGGCCCCACGGCAGGGCACCCGACTGGAAGGGCCGCCACTCGGCAATACATTTATGGCGGCCCGGTAATCCCACTTTCCGCAACAATGAAGTGAGGAATACAGATGGCTAGCAGTGCTGAAGACGCCAAGACCGACGTGGCCGGAGCAGCCAGCGAGGAGTCACAGGCTGCTCAAGGGGTGCGTGCCATAGACCTCATCCGAGCGCGACGGTCGATCCGGGAGTTCACGGGCGAGAAGATCCCCGACGAACATATCGAGCTCATCCTTGAGGCGGCCCGACATGCACCGAGCCCGGAGAACATGATGATGATCCGGTTCATTGTCATCCGGGACGACCAAGAGACAAAGGAGTTCCTTGCAGACATAGCACAGGAGATGGCCGAGACCGCATTTGGTGGCGCACCCTTCGAACTCACCAGCGGGCGCAACTGGTTCATTAGCGACCCGTACAGAGCAGCGGTGTACGCCAGGATGCGGGATGGGAGGCTGTTCAGGTACCCTGAGAAGAGCGACACCGTGATCATAGTGTGTGCCAGTGAGGCATGGCACGATGCCGGCTACCTGTATCCAAACGAGATGTTCGGGTCTGTAGTCGCAGGGATGGCAGTGATGAACATGTGGCTGGTGGCCACAGAGCTCGGCTACGGCTGCGGCTACGAGGCGCTGGTGTGTTCAGACCCGCGACATGCCGAGCTGATCCGCGACCGTCTGGGTATCCCACCGATATGGACACCCCTCACTGCATTCTGCATCGGCGTGAGGGAGTCACCACGAGCACTCGGTCCCAGCAGGCCTCCGCTGGAAGGACTGATGTATGAGGAGCGCTGGGGCAACCCGTATACGAGGCTCGCGTTCAGGAACAAGGGGTGAGGAGCATGGAAGTGGAGTTCGATAAGGAGACAATGGAGAAGCTCGTCGAGCTTGCAACAGAGGCGAACCTGAAGCCCGAAGGGCTGGTCGAGGTGGTCATGCACCAGTGGGCCAACAACACTGGCGCGCGCGTATACACTGGACGCTGGTCCAAGGGCGAGAGGGACGGTGTGAAGGGCCTGCGGTACGTCGTGCAGTGGCCGTTCAAACCGGGCTTCCTTGAGGCCACAGGCGACCTCGTGAAGAAGTGGAGGCTTGAGTGAGATGGCGAAGTACAGGAAACACCCATCTGGTGAGTGGCCGTTCTACCCGACACTGAAGGACGGCGACATCGAAGCGGAGTACTGGACATCGAAGAAGATGATCCACCAGTCCTTCATCAACGACCGGAAGGGCCGAGTGGTCATCCTGATGGACGCAGACAAGTACCAAGAGTTCTTGGACGCAGTCAGACGGCGCAAGGGCAACATCTGGGCGTCCTCAGTCAACGCGGCGGCCCAAGAGGCGATTGACGAGTGGATTGCAAAGGAGGACTGAGAGATGTCACAGCTCCAAGAGTTCTTCAAGTTCCTACTGGCACAGGTGCGTGAAAAGGAGTCCCTCAAGAAGCGCCTCGCAGAGTGGGTCGGCCCATACCACGGGAAGATCCTCCAGGTCTACACCGACGATGTACTGGGGGCCGTCCTCGGTGTAGACC
>JALVPN010000053.1 GCA_027031765.1 Promethearchaeota archaeon
GTCTAGGATACGCTTCAGGATAAGGGGCAGATTACTACCGTCTGGCTCAAGCTCTGTCTTGCCGGTGACTGGAGTTGCACGTTTCATAAGGTGCGGGTCGAAGTCATAAATGGAGATGTTGCGCAGATAGTGTGCCAAGCTCGAATAGAAAGGTGACAGGAGGACTGGCTCTTCAATGGAGAGTCTTCGTGGGCGCGGGTGAACAGCATATCTCATATCTCGCGAGAGAGGAGAATCGATGAGAGAGCGGAGTATGGGAATGTCTGAGAGGAAATCAGGCATTTCCGTCCTGACTCTGCGGCCATCATTCATAGTAGTGATAGTGCCTCTGTGGGGTTCTCCATGTGACGCATCGCCGCCGTTCGGTGGACCAGTCCGATACTCGCAGACTGCGGCAAGTCTGTCCGACACTCCTGAGTAGTCCAGCTTGCGTTTGTAGAAACTGATTGAGAGTTCGTACTCGTACCCGCTGACGGAGAGATATGCATCTCGAGCTATCCGAAAGGTGTCGTTTGCTCCGAGTGACAGTTGGATGGACAAGTCGCGGGAAGCACCTATGGCAAGATTGCGTAGGTAGGCCACTCCACCTTGCATCGAAATAGCGTTCTCCAACCCCATCGTGGTGATATCCTTGAGGAACCGGAACAGGGCGATAAGATTGGACTTTCCTGACGCGTTAGGCCCGACAACGACGTTGAAGTCGCCCAACTCAATCTCTGTGTCGTTGAAGGTCCGGAAATTGCTCACCCTTATCCTCCGGATTCTCATACTGTCCGCTGGTCGCATAGGTTGGAGGCCACCCGGCTAGTCTTGGAGAAGTTGGCACGTGTCAGAGCAATATCTCGCTGACGTATAAGGATTTGGAAGGAACAGCCGGTTGGAGCACGGGAGCTGCTCGCCACTCGTGCAGATGCTCTGCACTAGCCTGTCCTTGCGCCAGCATATTGGGGGACTGTCCTCAGGAGTGCCAACTACTCGGCCGTCCCGCGTACTAGACATGGTTGAGAAGTCGTTCAGCCTCTATTGTTTCTTCATTTGCATAGAGTCCCACCGGGACTCCCGCAGCAACTAGTAGACGCTTGCCTCGAGGCATCTGTCACCGACCGCGTCTAGTACATGTCCACAAGACTCGTGCCCTCGCCCTCTGTTCTTCACTACAATGCAGACACTGGTGCCAATGTCGGTCTTCGCTCCAATCGCCTCTGGTCATGTCCCAGACTCAGGTCCACTCTGCTCTCAGCCCTCTCTGAAACTCAACGCTCCGGCACACGGGTCGCCCGGCCTTCAGGATGTCCTTCATCCTCTCCCCATCGATTCCGATAAGGACTCTGCTCATATGGGTCTCGATAAGGACTCTGCCCGCCTCAACCCTGAAGATGATGGTGTTTCCAGCTCGTATCCGCAGTCTCTCCCGGATCTCTTCTGGGATGACGACCTCTCCCCTCTTGCCGACTGTACTCGCTATCATGCTCTTCTGCGGGCGGTCTTGCGTCTCGCGCCTCCGCGCCTTGTTGCCGGCTCGACTCGCTGTCATACTCGCTAGTGGGTATTCCTTGCGCTTCAGTCTTGTCATCCCTCAGGAGCGCAGACCCATGCAAGATATCTATCAAGCACGAGGACTTGCCGGGGCTCTAGGAGTCTCTATGAAAATATTCTGTCGACATCCGGCCAAGGTGCTCTTGCCGTTGTCGGAAGCCCGCTACCCAGTGCGGCCTCACGACACTGACAGCGCAACACGGCTCGAGCAACCGTGGGAAAACAGACGTACATTCTATAGGGAGTTGTATTGGGCGTGAAACGTGCTCGCCGCGCGGCCCGTTGGGCCGAGCGAGGACTACGAGAAGTGGCGCAAGGAAACGCTGCTCTATGGCCGTCGGCACGGGGGCGCAATATTACTAGGAGCCAAATAGGCATCATTGGCTAGGTCTCAAGGCGGCAAGACCCATTCGTGAGGCATCAGGACCGCAGGAGCAAGAGAAGAAATGGACTGGCCAAAGTGTCCAAAATGTGGGAGTCACATGGTGCCGTTCAGTGGGCGCGACGTTGATACCCCAATTGTCTTCGCCTATTGGGAGTGCGTCAATCCTAGATGTGGGTACAAAGTCAGTAGAACGTGAGGCTGACAAGGTAGTATTCATCCGTATCTGTGGTGGCAAGCGCCAGCCACATGGACTCTTCAGAGCATACTGGGTGACCAGTGGCGCCGGGTGTCACGTCATCAGTGTTCTGCAGACGAGAGCAAGCAGACAAGAGGTGCTCCACCGGTGAGCACTCGGCAGTGACGGGTCACAGCTCAAGGACCTCCCGCAGTATCAGCCGCACTTTCGTGAACAGCTTCTGGGTGAGAGGACCGACTTTCCGTTCGACCCTCTCAAATGATATCGCTCTGACGTTGTGGCACAGTGCATATGACTCCTTGTTGAGGACTGTGGGGTCTTCTACTTCGACGACAGTCCACCATGTGCGTTTGGTAGCAGTGAGTGGTACCACAATTGCAATTTCGAGCGGCTCGTCCCCACTCTTCCGCTTCACAGGACTCGAGATGACGATACACGGACGCCTCCCTCCCTGTTCGTGCCCCATGACCTTGTCAGTAGCGTGTGCACACTCTCCAGACGGTTCATCACCGGGTATCTTGCCAAGGTCAGCCCACGCGATATCTCCCGCGTCAATCTGGCCCGTCTGTGACATCGAATGCTCACCCGAGGAACTGCACTGTGCAATCAGTATCAAGAGATCTGGCCATCACCCACAAAGGACCGTCGGGGCTGGATTTCAAGACCCGTCCACCTGTCACTGCGCGAGAGCATCGCTTCTTGAGTCATCACTTCCTGAGCCCAGTCCCTCAGGAGCTCCTCGATGCGCTCGATATGTCCACTCGACAGCGGGATCTTGAACCTGACAACGCAGGCCACAACAAGCACCAGCATCAAGAGAGCTGAACGATTGAAGCCCAGTGCCAGCTGGGCCATCCCTTCACCGCGGAATCTGTTGTCCTCGACCGGGTCGGGCAGCTCATCACCATGTGGGAGATACGATAAGAGCCTGTCAGTCAACGACTTGAACTGGTCAATGTCCTCTTTGCGAGGGGTGAGGTTGTCGGGCTTGCCCGACTCCATCAGCTGGCGGATTTGACGAAATGCCTCAACGGAGAGCCGTAGAGTCCTCATGGCGACCTTCGTAGCGAACGTATAGTTCGAAGTCAACGTCGGTCCCAGAGCCCCTTCCATTTCGTCCAAGAAGGCCTCGCTGGATATGTCGCGTATCAGGTCAGGGAACTGGGCCTCGACCTGCTCCATATACTCAACATTGGCCCCGAAGCCCTCCAAGAACCGCTTCAGCAATTCGTTCATGGACTCCGCAATCTCGTTCTTGATATTCTCCGCCACGTTGCCATACACTATCGCCTTGATTTCATCCGGTGTGATGGCGGCCGACAAATCGTCGACAGTCAAGAACCTGTCAAGGCCCGGGAATGTGCCGCTCAGGATGGCCAGACTCAAATGCAGTCCCTCATACGCCCTATCATGTTCTGCGATGCTCTGTCGTGTCTGCGTCCAGGTTCTCTTCTGGGAATCTGACCTATTGAATCTACTTGTGAGTTCGGAGAGGTCATCATTTCGGTGACTGGTTTCGTGCGGGCGTCTACAGAAGAGTGCGACTTCGCCCACTGAGATGTGGGCGAAAAGTGCAATGTGAAGAGACAGTCGGTGTGAGAGACATTGATACTGTTATCAGTTGGCTCGGCGCTGCACGGCAACTACAACGAGCTGGCAGAGTCCTTCCATACGCCTCTCACAGGGCTGATGCATGCGGAAACTTGGTTCATCGTCTGAATCCAAGAAACAGCACACAGGGAGCGGCCTGTGTGGAAGCCCAACAGCTTGGTGGAACAAGCAAGACTCCCTTGGTCGTGGGCACATCTCAGTCCAGAGTGGCGTCGTCAGTACGTCATCACGCAGATGTTGCAACTTTCATTCGATTTCCGTCTATCGTTCGGAGGACATACCTTATTCCTCCTCCCTACCATACGGTACAGTGAATAAGAAATGAAGAGGAGGTGATTAAGAAATGGCAAAATCCAAGATGGACTCAAAAGCTGCCAGCCGCATTCAGTCACATGCTGACCGGACCGGAACCAATCAAGGGTTCAAGGCCCGTGCTCAGCGTGCGGCTGCCAAGAACAAGAGCTGAGGGGCTGCTGCCCCCAGTTTTTTTCCTCCTTTTCGAGTAATGGTAGACAGCAGAAGGTGAGTCGGTGATAACATGGGCGGTGGAGAATACGTCGAACTTCAAACCAATCACGTGATTGTCGCAGCCGTCCGACGTATGCTACGGTCAGAGAACCAGCGGCAGTCGTCGATAACATACAACACGGGAGTCAAACAGCGCAGGGGACGAGATTTCTATATGACAGCACCGATGCACTATTTCGTGACTGAGGACGAAATGCGCACCATTGACAGAGCCAATGCTGTGTTTGAGAGTGAGAGACCTCAGCTCGCTATAGTTGGCCACGACATTATTGGTTGGGCTCTCCGTATCAATACGTCGTTGTGCGAGGTTCTCAAGAATGGAGACCATCGCAGGCGCAGGAGGCAGAGGCCGTCCCTTGTCTGGGTCGAGAGGTCGCATAAGTGCCCACTAGGCAGGATTAGCAGGACCTTCTTGGAGCTTGCTGTACTTGCCCGGGGCAAAGACAAGCTCTGGAGAACAAAATACAGGACAACAAGAACACACAGGAAAGGAGACCCATACGAAGAGAGGGCCATTGAGGGGTCGAGGCTCTTCGTGACCCTTGGCCTCTGCAATGACAGTTCTGACTTTGCACCTCCATTTGTCGTCCCTCGTGGCTTCATTTCTGGCGTCGTGGCGGGGGACAGTTCGAGTGGGGAATATGTGGATAGAGAGACCCTAGTCGAACTGGGTCTTCTAGACGAGTCCTACCGGCCCACAGGACTCCTGAAAGCCATGGTCAACGTCTTCGAGAGATGGTGGATTTCAGAGGGGATGATTGCCCACCCCGAAGAGATTGGGCCTATGGCGAGCTATGTCCCCATAGATGTAATCCCATATGTGGTCGGTCAGTCAGGTTGCGAGATCCCAACTGCTGACATTGCCCTTTTGTACTCGCAGAGTGTGGAGGGCGTGGAAAGGGCACTACAGAGGACTATCGACCGGCATCTAGTTGTAGACGCCGAGCTCGACACCGCCAACAGAACGCTCAGACCCATCAGTCAGGTTGGTGGGCCAAGAAGGGTCTCGTACCGTGACCTCGTCAAGGCGTACGCCAGGAGTCCCGCGTGGGAACACTATTTCAACAACTATTCCGACGACTATAGTCTGCTCCGTATCCGTGCTCCATTGGTGACCGCCACCGCTGCTCAGATTGCAGCGGCGGAGTCTGGTCTCTGGGTAATAGAGGCACCAAAGGGTTGGGGCAAGACGGGGACGTTGTTGCAGATTGCACAGCTCTTGGAGAGTAAGGAAGCACCTCTTGCGCAGTTCAGGCCCGGACCATCCAAGTTGAGGCTAGCTGCTAGGACGGTGGTGCTCTGCGATGACCTCCATCGCCTATCTCCCAAGTCACTGGAAGGTTTCCTGAATCTAGTCGAGCGAGGATACAGAGCGGTCGCCACACTGTCAACTGAGTTCGCACGGGAGCTAAAGGACCGGATTAGGAGGCTCGAGTATGGACATGTCTGGAAGGGCTCTCATCCTGTCTTGCTGAGCCCCTTGAGTGAAGCTGATCTCAAGATGATGATAGAAAGGACGACTCCGGATGAATCTGCCCGATTGGGAACTGGAATCAATGACAATCTCGTCCGCGTGGCGCAGGAGTTGGGTGGTAGTCCCGACATCGTTGCGTGGCTATCGTTTGAACGGACAACAATGCGCTCTCCAATACCTTACGAGTTCTATGACCGTTTCTTCGTGCTGCTCGAAATCATACCCCTGCTCCTTGAAGTGGCAGACAACACCGACGCGGAGTGGGACGAACATGAAACAGCCGCACTAGCACTCTCACATACATTGGGGCCCTTCCTGGACAAGGAAGGCCTGAATCGTATCCTGCTTACTGTTGCGGAAACCACTGGGACATCTTCCAGACCTACGCTATTCC
>JALVPN010000054.1 GCA_027031765.1 Promethearchaeota archaeon
GACCGTCGTGTCCGGAGCAGATCCATCGATGCCACCGCTGCTGCTGCGGTCTATGCCGCATGTCGGCTCCGGAGGGCACCGCGGTCACTGGGTGAGATTGCAAGGTACAGCCGGGAGTCCAAGAAGGAGATTGGTGCCCACTACAGGATGCTGGTCACCAAGCTGGGCCTCCGGATGCCGGTGTCTGACCCGATGAACTACGTGCCGCGCCTCATCACGAAGCTCGGCCTCCCGGCAGCAGTACAACGGAAGACCGTGGAGATCATCGAGGCAGCAAAGAAAGAGCGGGCCCTCGTGGCTGGTCGTGACCCGCGTGGCCTCGCAGCCGCTGCGGTCTACATAGCGTCGATACTGACAGGGCACCGTGTGACTCAGAGGCAGGTGTCTGATGCAGCAGGCGTCACAGAGGTCACAATACGGACCAGGTACAAGGAGCTGGTGCGCCGCCTGGCAATCACCATGATGCCCCAGTCCCAGTAGAAGGGACAGGACCTGCAGACCGTCGGGGTGTGACCTCCATGGCGGCAGTGGGCCTGCCAGCATGACCGGGGCCAGCGGTCAGCACCGGCCCCGGGCTGGCATCTCACAACCCTTTCTTCTCCCGACGTCTGCGGTCAGACACAGCAGGCCGCCGGACTACCTGCATGGCGACCCGGTGGCACCGTGGGTCAGCAGCCGCTGTGTGTGGGGGAGTTGCAGAGTGCACGTCCTGATTGAGCTGCACCTGCCTGCCGCAGTCCCTCTGACGAGGTGGTCACTGTATGTCGTCGCGGTCTTCTCGTCGACGTTCTCTTCCCGGCACTGTGCTTGTTGCCTCGTCGTGCGTAGGCGTTCCACGGGCACTCTTCATTGTCCTGCTGTCATAGCCCCAGTCAATAATGGTGCCCTCACTGGTGGGCAGGAAGTCCCCCCTTACGTACAGCCAGCCAGCACAACCCATGATGAGGCCCATAACGTTGAGGGAGCCACCAGTAACGACATACACGCGTGAGTTGGTGGCCTGCGTAAGGCCCAGGTCGAGCATGTCCACGTTCACGAGCCTGCCGACGTAGATTGTGAAGTTCCCGTAGCCAAGGTCAAGTACCGAGCGGTGCTCGAAGACTGGTGGGTTGCTGTTCGGGATGACATCATCAAGCGTCAGGGTCAGGTTGATGAATGTGGTCTCAAGTGTGTCGTTGTTCACTATTGCCATGTTGATCTCAACATAAGTCACGTTTGCGCTGGCCCTTGCTGACAACAGGAGCTCAAGCTGCGGGTAGTAGCCCTCCATGTCCCACAACTCAAATGTGAAGGCATCGTTGCCCTCGGACACGTATCCGACCGCATGGTATGGCGCCATGAGTATGATGGCACCGCCCAACAGTATCACAAAGGCCGCGCCAAAGTACAGGAATGCCTTCTTCTGGAATGCAGTGACCACGGGTTGGCCTCCGGCGGCAGTCGCGCCGCCAGCAGTATATAGAGATACCGTTCCACGCTCGGCACTATAAGGGGTCACCGTCCTGGGTCATACCTCGCTGCGACCGGAGTTGACAACTCCCGACATGCATTGCCCTATGGCAATGTAGGGCTGTCACCGCCATCGTCCATGCAGGTGCACCAGTCTCATTGGTAACAGACGGCAACGGGCTGGGAGTTGTCGTCTTTCTCGTCCGGGCCGTCCTACCCTGTCCTAGACATCAGTGCTCCCCCTGTGGTAGCTGCGGTAGGTGGGTATGCCCTCACCCAATGTGCTCCTGATGATGTGGACTATCAGTTTCTCGGAGTAGTGACCTGAGCTTCTCTAGCAGTGCCGCCCGGGTCTCAGGGTCTTTTGACTCCAGCTCCCTCACGAGCTGTTCGATTACCTCTCCGAGCCCTATGGCCCTGACCAACTCTTCTGCGCCCACCTCGTCGACGACCCTTTTGAGGCCCACCT
>JALVPN010000055.1 GCA_027031765.1 Promethearchaeota archaeon
CATAGGTTGCTACTCTCTAGGGGTGTTCTATGGACGGGCGATGACCACAATGCAGGCCATGGGCTCTGGTATCGGTACGGCCTGCGGTCTTGGTCAGCTGCACAGGCTCGGCAAGAGAGTCCATGTTGTAGCAGTGGCCGGCGACTCCACGTTCTTCCACGCCTGTATCCCGGCGCTGGTCAATGCGAGGCACCACAATGCAGACATCACGTTCCTAGTACTTGACAACAAGACCACTGCGATGACGGGTTTCCAGCCACACCCGGGTGTCCATGAGGCCGGCAACAGGACTGTCGTGAGCATTGAGGCCCTTGCCCGTGCGGTCGGCCCCGACCTTCTCAGGAGAGTCGATGGCCGCTACATCCCCCGTCTTGTGGGGGAGATCCACTCCGCAGTCATGGCGAGGGGACTGAAGGTGCTCGTCGTGGACAGCATGTGCCGACTGTATGAGGCACGGCAGGGTGCAAGTGCTTCAGACCTCCCGCCAATACGGGTGGACCCTGCGCGCTGTCGCGGTGCGGTGTGCATGGTCTGTGTCCGTGACTTCAACTGCCCTGCTCTGGGCTGGGACAGCACGGCTGGCACAGCGTATGTCCAGGATGACGCGTGCGTCCGGTGCCGGGCATGCATCGATGTATGTCCACACAACGCAATAGGGATGGTGGAATGAGGTGCGTCCCGTGTTCGACATTATCGTTGCAGGGGTGGGGGGACAGGGGAGCCTTGTATGCGGCCGCGTCCTTGCGCGGGCCGCCCTGCTTGAGGGCCTGCGGCCAGTGACCGGTGATACATTTGGTGCCTCCAGACGTGGTGGCAGTGTACTCACACATGTCCGCCTTGGTCATGGTAGTGACCCACCCCCGCTCGTCCCGCGGGGACACCTCGACCTTCTCTTGGGCCTTGAGCCCCTCGAAGCACTCCGTGCCGCCCAGTGTTATGCCGGGTCTGACACGGTCGCCCTTGTCAGCACCCTCCCGGTGCACACGACTGAAACCCTCTCTGGTACTCGACCCTATCCCCCTATCGACAGCCTCCTTGAGTCCCTGCGTTCGCTGTGCAGTGCAGTCAGTGCAGTTGACCCGTCTGACGTACTTCGGGCCACCGGCTCTGGACATGTCGTCAATGTCTACATGTTGGGTGCGATGTGCGGCGCTCTGGACCTGCCAGTTTCCACAGGGGCCGTACGGACAGCAGTCAACCTTGTCGTAGGAATGGGTCCCGCCAACCGTCTTGCATTTGAGCGTGGGATGGAGGCCACAGGTGGGGGCCACTAGAGGTTGCCCTGTCTTGCCTCCCGGTACATGAGTTCAGAGAGCACCGTGAACATGTCCGCGACTCCTTCGCCGGTCTTTGCGCTGCTCTCCATATAGAGGAACCCGTTTGCTTCGGCCCATGCCTTTGCTTCGTCCGAACTCACGGTCCTGTCAGGCAGGTCAATCTTGTTTCCCACCACCAACATGGGTACCCGGGAACCAATCGACTCGTCGGCCTCAGCCACCCACTTCTCAAGTTCAGTGAATGACCTGCGCCGGGTAACATCGAACACGAGTATCACGCCCGCGGTACCGGAATAGTACATCCTGCGGACCGCCTCGAACCTGGGCTGTCCGGCAACGTCCCAGACCTGCAGCTTGACGCCGACAGCATACTCCGAGTCCGGTGGCGAGATGTGCGTGAGCTTCACTGCAAACTGACTGCCGACTGTCAGCTTGTAGTCGCGTTCGAAGACGCCGGTAACGTATCGGTTCACCAGTGTCGTCTTGCCGACCGCACCCTCTCCCAACACCATGCACTTGAACAGATACGTGTACGCCTCGGGCGAGACCCCCGGCCTCAGCGGCTTTGGTGGCCGGCTCCTGATCTCGGTGACGAGTGCACTTTCCACTGCCTGGACTTGTGGTGCAGCTGCGGTTGGCTGTGCCCCCTCCACCACCTGACCGAAGGCAGCCGCCACATCTGTCCCCGCCGCCGTCGTGGTGTCAGGTCCTTCTACTGCCACCGCAGGCGGTGGTGTGTCTGTTGCCACGGTCTCGCCGAAGAGCCGCTCAAGCAGTTCCTCGGCCTCCTTTACTACTGATAGGGGTTCGTGTGCACCTGACCCGTCAGTAGCACTGGAGCTCTCAGTTGTTGCGGTCGTCACAGTCGCCTCGGGGACGGTGGCCTCTGTTCCTCCGGTTGTTGCGGTGGCCTCTGCTGGTCCGGGAACGCTGGCGTCTGTTGTCGCTGTGCTCTCAGTGCTGCGTGGCTTGATTGGTGCGAACAGTGGTGCGGATGTGAGGTCGATTGCTGGCGACTCGTCGAAGAACGTGACCGGTGCCTCCCGGGCCGGTGCTGCTATGGCCTGTCCCTGATGGACGAGGACGGCTGTTTCGGGGGTCGTGACCTGTCTTAGGTTACCGTTCTCCTCCTTCCACATCAGCATGATGGGTCGGACCACAACCGTCCCCTCTTGGAGTGGTGTGAGCCGGACTTCTACCGACTTCTGCTCATAGGGCCCCAGGTCGAAGCTCAACTGCTCTGGGGTGACTGTCATGTGTTCCTTCGGGAACCAGTATATCTTGCCGGTGATACCGTTGATATGCCCGTCGGTCACATTTGCCACAGTTATTCTCCCGACGAGGTCGGTGCCCATCTGCGCCTGTTGGCTGACCTCGAACTTGGGTATGACCTCGTAGAGCCCCTCTATGACTTTCAGCGGCCCGTTCGAAACACCGACGAGCACCTCTTTCCTGTCGTCACCACCGGCGTCGCCGACGCTGATGGAGAGTATCTTGGTACCCACATCGACGACCGCCAGTTCTTGGAGTTCGCCCATGAACACATTGTAGAAGCGTATCTTGTGGTCTGACGTTGCCACCACTATCTCGTCCATATGGTCCGCGTTGATCTCGGCCATGCGGATTGACAGCGCATTGACGCCCTCAAGTCTGGTGAACAGGTCGAGCCTGCTCTCCTCGTTCCGGTATATCCTTATGGAGCCGTCATGTGTGACAACACCCAGCTCCATCTTCCTGTCACCAAGAGTGTCGCCGGCAGCCACCGAGATGATGGGGCTCTGTAACTCTATGATGTCCACCTGTTCAAGTGAGTGGCCCTTGACCTTGAACACACGGAGAGTGTTGTCACGGTTGCCTGTAACAATCTCGTCTATCTCGTCGCCTATGACGTCGCACGTGCCGATTGCGATAGGCATGTCCTCCATCTGGTAGCGGATCATCTCGACGAGGCTGTTGTCTGCCCCCATCCTGAGTATACGCAGCGTCGAGTCACTGCCTCCCACCACTATCTCGTTCTTCCCGTCACCTGTGACATCGGTCACAACAACGGTCGTGACGAACCTGTCCACGGGGCACTCCGCCAACAGTTCGAGGTGTCCACTGTCGGCATACCTGTAGACCTGCACAGTGCCTGCCTCCCCGGGGCGCTCGACCGTGCCCAGACTGCGTCCGAGGACAATCTCCGTGTCCCCATCATTGTTCGCATCGCCAATCTTGAGTGAGAGGATGCTACCATCCATGGTCAGCTGGGCCAGCATGCGCACCTCGGGGCCGTTGGCATCGTACACTCTGAGCATACCATCACGGCCTCCCGTACAGAGCTCGCTAAGCCCGTTCCTCGTTACGTCTCCAACAGCGATGGCACTTGTACTGAGGTCGTCTGAGACCTCGAACAGAATCCTCGGCGAGTGCAACGCTTACTACCTTCCGGGTGCCTTGACTGGACATCCACGGCGCCGGCGGTCCTCTTGGGCCCATGGAGTGTGTTGTCCAGAATGTCGAGCACAGGGAGTCCTTTTTTACTTTATGCGAGCCGGTACCGGGGACTCCCCAAGCGGGGTCAGTACGGTCTGTGTCCGTAGTGGGGCCCGGTGTTCCACGACCGGTGCCCGTGTTGTCTTCTAGGAGGTCATTGCTGCATTCATGTCCGACCCGCCCACAGGCGCTCAATCTGCGGGTCAGCTGGTTGCATGAGGGTGGACGGGACGGGGATGCACCCTACACTATTTAACTGGCACAGTCCAGTCCCGGCATGGTGGTCAGAGCGTGGCAAAGCTCTCGGTACACAACATCGTCAAGTCGTATCCGGGTGAGGGTACTACCACGGTCCGCGTCCTGGACGGTGTCAGCCTGGAGATTGAAGAGGGCGAGTTCGTGTCGCTTGTGGGCCCCTCCGGCGCCGGGAAGACCACACTGCTGAAGATAATCGCTGGCCTCCTGCCGCCAGACTCCGGTGAGGTGCTGATTGACGGGGAAGTGGTGGGCCTAGGGCACAGCAGGGTGGGCTACATCTTTCAGCAGGAGTCCCTGTTCCCGTGGCTCACGGTGCGTGGCAACATCGCCTTCGGCCTTGAGATACGCGGGGTGCCACGTGACGGGGTTCAACGGCGGACAGACGAGATGATTGCTCTCATCGGGATGCGTGGTCTCGAAGACCACTACCCCCACGAGATTTCTGGGGGACAGGCACGGAAGACCGAGATGGCGCGTAGCCTGGTCACCCGACCCGACATCCTGGTGGCGGATGAGGCCCTCTCCAACCTCGATGCCCAGACGCGCAACTACCTGCAGGACGAGATACTGCGCATCTGGAAGGACACGGGGGCCACAGTACTGTTTGTCACACACAATGTGGATGAGGCCGTCTACACTTCTGACCGTATCATGGTGCTGAGCAACATCCCGGCGCGTATAATTGCAGAGTTCGGGGTGGACATCCCACGGCCCAGGACGCGCACCTCTCCAGAGTGTCTGGAGTACCGGAGCAAGATCCTCGACATCTTGAGGGTCGAGCAGGAGAAGGCCATGCAGAGGATTGGGGCCTGACCGCCCTCGTCACATGTCCCACACTGCTCACACTGCGACCTCCTGCCGCCACCTCAGCAGCCGCTTCTCGCACCTTGTGAAGACTGCATTCATGAAGAAGCCAATCAGGCCAATGACGAGCATGCCCGAGATCACGCCGCCTGTCCGTCCCGCCTGTTGCATTATCAGGACAAGGTATCCTAGGCCGAGGCCGCTGCCCACCATCTCCGCCGCGACCAGACACATCCACCCAATCCCGAAGCCGACACGCAGGCCTGCAAAGATCTCTGGTGCAGCCGATGGGATGACCACCCGCCTGAGGATCTGGAGCTCATTCGCACCGAAGGTCTTTGCCACGTCTATGTGCACAGGCTCGGTACGTCTGACACCGGCTGTCGTGTTGATGAGCAGCGGGAAGAATGCCCCGACCCATATGATGAACACCTGTGAATAGAGCAGTACGGGGCTGAACATGAGGATTGCAAGTGGAATCCATGCTATGGGGGGTATGGGGCGCATCGCTTCGACGACTGGCGTCGCAATAGAGTCTAGCACTCGATAGCGGCCCACTGCAATCCCAAGAGGGACTGCTGTCACTATCGCCACTGTGAAGCCCAGCACCACACGGTACATGCTCAGCAACGTGTGTTCAATGAGGGTGTGCCCCTCGCTGTCACCCACAACTACGAGCCTGATGAAAGAGTCTGCAACGTCGACCAGGGTCAGGTCACCATCACTCGACACATAGACTATGACCGTCCACAGGACGAGCAGGAGGGCAAGGGCTGTCAGCCCCTTGAACACTGAGGGCCAGGGTATATGGCGTTGTGCCTGCCAGTCCTCATCCGTCTTGGCCACTGTCCTCTGTCCTTCAGTTCCGTCACTCATGTCCGTCCGCTGCTGCACATGTCCTGCTTTTCTTTCTGTCGCTGCATGCGGGGGCGGATGTGGTCCGGGGTGTGTGGTCGTCCGAGGACGGGGCCTGTATTCGGCGGCCAGCCGGGCGGGGGTGCGGGAGGACACCCCCGGGGGCCGACTAGCTGTCGCCGGTCACAAAAGAGGTGTTGATGAAGCCGTCGAGGAACGAGTCGACCTCGTCAGCAGTAAGACTGACCTGTCCCTCATGTATAAGGAAGCGCAGGTACACCTTGAGGGCCGTGCGGTTGAGGTTGTAGTCAAAGATGATCCGGTTGAACGCGGTGGTCACGGGAGTGGGGTCCATTTCGAGCCAGTCCACCGCGATCTGTGTGGCCTTTGTGGGGTTGTCGACAATCCACTGCTCAGCACGCTTGTGTACCTCTATGACCTTCCTGACGATGTCCGGGTGTTCGCTGAGGAACGTGTTGCTGGCAGCAACGACACAGCAGGGGTGCCGTGGCCAGATCTCCCCGGAGAGCATGAGTGGCACCGCCTTTCCGTCGTACTCGGCTCTGGCACAGAACGGCTCCCATGCAATGAACGCTGGCGCGTCAGCAGTGAGCGAGTCCTCCATGTAGCTGACGGATGTGGTCTGGGGGGTGATGTCGTCCATGCTCATCCCTGACTGGTTGAGTGCGAGCCTCAGGAGGAATGCCTGTACTGTAGGTGGCCCCGGATAGTACACGACCTTCCCTGCAAGGTCTGCGATGCTCGTCACGTGTCCGCTGTCATACTCGGTCTTCGAGACCATGATTGCGGAGCCCTCTAGGTTCACCGCAGCGAGCAGGGTCACCATCGTGTTCTGGTTGATACGTTTGATGAGTGCTGGTGCAGCCCCCAAGTATCCCATGTCTATCTGTCCAGCCTTGAAGCCGTCCATCTCGTAGCCACCGTTCTGGTACTGCGTCATCTGGACCTGCAGTCCTTCCTCTTCGAACCAGCCCTTTTCCACTGCGACCCGGAGGGCAAGCTGGTGGAGGTCCTGCGAGAGGTAGCCTATCCGCACGACCTGGGGCTGTCCGGTTGTCGTGGTCGTGGTCGAGTTGGTCGGGTTCAACCAGCCGCTGTACCAGACCGTCATCAGTGCCGCAGACGCAACGATGGCGACCACAATGACCGCTATGGCCGCGTTCTTCGACTCCATTTGCTAGTCCTCACAGGTCGGTCGTCGTTCACGTCTTTAGATATTTGCGATAGGGCCGCAGACCATACGCATCAGTCAAGTTGATTAGCCACGGAGTCGCTCAACCGCAGACATGACCCTCCGTGACAGGATTCCTGAACAGCTACGAATTGGTGACGCGTTGATCTCCATTGTCATGGAAGAGGAGGTCTCCGTCTTTCCCACCAGCGACTACATCCTTGTTGAGGGCTCGCCGAAGGTCGGCAAGATCAATGTGCCGAAGATTGCATCCACACTACGAAACCTCGTAAAGAATGACCGGAGGATGGTCGCCCTCCGTGGGTACGGGTTCCGGGGGATTGGTCTTGCTGTACGCATTGCTCACGAGCTCAAGAAGCGCGAGAGCCGCTTCGTCTATCAGATGACCTTCGACACGTTCGATGCGTTGGAGCCGGAGGAGGACAAAGTGTTGACGAGCATCCAGATTGTCGTGATGCCACCCGAGTGAGCCTGTGTCGCCACTGCTGTCGTGTTTCGCTCCACATGTTCCATGCACATGCACTGTACTGGCCCTGACCTGCGTCACCATCAGTCATGTGCTGTCATGCAATGGAGTCCGGGTGCTGGTGCTCCGGGACACTGTGTCTGGTAACGTCAGGGGCCTAGGTGTCAGTGGTCGAGCTCTCGGGGCCTGTCCGCAGAGTCGGCCCTGCGCCCTGGTCCAGTGTTGTTTCACGACCGGCCCCGCAACGTGCCCGGCGCGAGAGGTGTTGTGCCGTTGTGCGCAGTGCGTCGGTGCCACCACTCCACTTGCGCCGAAGCCCTACTTTAACTCGGTCTCCGCCCCTCCTTACAGTACTGGACGAGCCAGGAGGCGTTGCATCTTGTACAGTGCCGGTACGAATGTGAGTGTCCCGCTCGTGTTTCTCTCCCTGTGCCTCCTGCTTGCACCGGTCGCGCACCCATACGGGCCACTCCGTGTCTGCGCCCTGCCAGGGCCACAGGTCGGGAGGGTGGACATGCTGGAGGGCCCCATGGACTCGGTCCCCATTGTGCTGGACGGTGATGAGGGCCTGCGTGCAAGTGGTCTGCCTGGTTCGGGCACTGCCAGTGACCCCTTCGTGATTGCAGGCCTCAGAGTCGAGTCGCCGACCTACTGCCTCCGCGTGTCCGATACGACTGAGCACGTGGTCGTCCGTCGGTGCCTTTTCAGGTCATACGGAATGAACGGCTCGGTGGCAGTGTTGCTCCTGAACGTCACGAACGTGGTGGTCGAGGAGTGTACCGTGATTGGTGGTATGAGCGGTCTGGTCCTTGCCGGTGCGTCCGGGTGTACTGTCCGTGGATGTCGTATGGTAGACGCCCAGTCCGGCATCTGGGCTACTGGCTCATCTGACTGTGTCTTCTCCGGGAATGCGGTCTACCATAATGATGTGGGCGTGCTGGTCAACACTTCATCGCTCTGCCGTCTGACACACAACCGTGTATACGGTAACAGAGTGTCCGGGGTTGCCCTCGGGCCCGGTACCACAGCGATCTCTGTATATGACAACATGATTGGCTGGAATGGTCGGGGTCGCGGGCCAACACCAACATCATGGGACGCCACAGATGACGGCGTGTCAAACGTATGGGACGACGGTGTTTCCCGTGGCAACAACTGGACTGTGGCGGCTGGTGCGGTGGTCCCCATCCGTGGCTCGGCGGGCTCGGCTGACCGGTTCCCGTCACTCCTCCGTGACCGTGACGCACCGCGTCTGTCCAGTGCTCCAGATCTCCTGTTTGTTGAGGGGAGCGGCTACCACTCGATAGCGTGGGCCGTCGATGACCCGTTCGTCCTCACATACAGACTGGGACGTGATGGCGCGGCAGTCGAGAGTGGTACTCTCGTCAGTCCCAGTGTGAACGTGACTGTGAGCGACCTCCCCAGAGGCCGCCACTACTTCTCACTCACCGTGGTGGACGCGGCTGGGAACGCTGCCACGGGACACATCACTGTCACCGTCCTCGAAGACATCTTTGCCCGCATCGTGTCACCATACGTGCTGCTCGCATCGTTACTGAGCGTGGTCTGTGTTGTGTGTGTCCTCGTCGTTGTGCACCGTTTCCGCCCCGGCCCCACGTGATGCCCCTGTCGTGACACTGCTGCCTGCATGTGGGTGTTGGACTGTGCACAACCATGCCAGTAAGTTCATTAAGATGCTCCGGCTGAGGCCGCGGGAGAGCTCGGGACGGAGCGAGTGCGAGAGCCCGTCCTGAGTATATCCGTGCTGAAGGATGAGATGACGATGGCTCTTGATTTCGCTAAGGGAATCACGGAGTTCCGCTGGCACGGTCGCGGTGGTCAGGGTGTGGTCACCAGCAACCAGATGCTGGGCAAGGCCGCCCTCGCGGAGGGCAACTACATCCAGGCCTTCCCCGAGTTCGGGCCAGAGCGGACCGGCGCCCCCGTAAGGGCGTTCCTCCGGATAAGCAAGAGGCCCATTCAAGTGTATGCGCAGGTCTACAACCCCGACATTGTGGTCTGCATTGACCCGACACTCCTTGAAGTCTTGGACCCGACAGAGGGGCTCAAGGAGGACGGCCTCCTCGTGTTGAACACAACCATGTCGCCCGAAGAGGTGCGGGACAAGTACGACTTCAGGGGCGGCAAGGTCGTCACAGTGGACGCCACGACCATTGCACTTGAGATACTTGGCCGGCCGTTCTATAACATGCCCACCATGGCAGCGGCCGTGAAGCACTCGGGTGTCGTGAGGCTCGAGTCTGCAATCCAGGCCGTACTTGAGCGCTACCCGGGCAAGATTGGCGAGCTCAACAAGGCGGCCATGGAACGAGCAGCAGAGGAGGCGAGAGTGGGATGAGCAAGAGGTTTGACGAGATCCCAATGGCGGGCATCATCATAGAGCCCGGCAATGCAATGGAGTACAAGACTGGCGGTTGGCGTGCCATGCGCCCTGTCCACACGGACGAGACCTGCCTCTGGATAAAGAACGGCACATGTGGCCTGTGCTGGATATACTGTCCTGACAATGCCGTCCGGCTCATTGAAGAGAATGGCAAGTACCGCTACGAGTACGACTACGACTACTGCAAGGGCTGTGGCATCTGTGCCAACCAGTGTCCAACCGGCAGCATCAAGATGGAGAGTGAGTAGACAGATGACCGTTGTAGAAAGAGTCCCCACTGACAAGGTTGTAGTGGAGGGCATGACGGGTGACGCAGCCATTGCTCATGCCCTCAAGCAGTGCGACATCGACGTCCTGGCTGCCTACCCTATCACGCCACAGACGATTATCGTTGAGGACTTTCAGAAGTTCGTGGCCAATGGTGAGGTGAAGACCCGGGTCATCCCGGTGGAGTCCGAGCACAGTGCGATGTCCGCCTGTGTCGGCGCCTCAGCTGTGGGTGCACGTGTTGCCACCGCAACGGCATCGGCAGGCCTTGCGCTGATGTGGGAGATCCTCTACTGCGCTGCATCCATGCGCATGCCCATCGTCCTTGCAGTTGCCAACCGGGCCCTGTCGGCACCCATCAACATACACAACGACTGGTCCGACTCCTACGGCGCCCGCGACAGTGGCTTCATCCAGATCTACTGCCAGAGCTGTCAGGAGGCCTATGACACTGTCATAATGGCGTTCAAGATTGCAGAGGACCACGACGTGCTGCTCCCTGTGATGGTGTGCATTGACGGGTTCATCCTGAGCCACAACGTAGAGCGTGTGGAGATGCTGCCGACGGAGGCTGTGCAACAGTTCCTGGGTGTCCGCAAACCAGCAATCGCCCTCGACCCGGACAACCCGGTGACCATGGGCCCCCTCGCCCTCACCGACTACTACTTTGAGTTCAAGGAGCAGCAGGACCGTGCGATGGCAAGGGTACCTGAGGTGTTCGAGCGGGTGGAGTCCGAGTTCGAGAAGATGACCGGCCGGCGGTACGGCAGGTTCGAGACATACAGGGTCGAGGACGCCGACATCATCATCTTCACACACAGCACCCCCGGCGGGACTGCAAAGGCAGTCGTAGATGCGCTCCGCGAGAGAGGTGAGAAGGTGGGTGTTGTCAGGTTGAGGATGTTCCGACCGTTCCCTGCAGAGGCACTGAGAGAGGTGTTACGCAATGCAAAGGCTGTGGCGGTCTTCGAGAAGTGCAGGTCGTTCGGGGCGCCATCGAACCCGCTAGCCCTCGAAGTGCGCACTGCACTCTACGACCTTGATGAGCGCCCACTGGTCACCGACTTTGTGATTGGCCTCGGTGGCAGGGACGTGCCCCCGTCCACTATAGTGGAGGGGGTTGAGAAGACAAAGGAGTACCTGAAGGCTGGCAGGGCTCCACTGTACGAGACACTGGGGGTGCGGAAGTAATGGCCGTCCGTCTGAAAGACATGTTGAAGCGTGAACCAATCCTGAGTTCAGGCCACAGGATGTGCGCCGGTTGTGCGGCGCCCACTGTGGTCAAGTTGATGGGGATGGCCCTCCGGGGCCCGACCATAGTCTGTGAGGCTACAGGGTGCCTCGAGGTCGCAACAACAATCTATCCGTTCACCGCGTGGAAGATCCCGTGGATCCATGTGGCCTTTGAGAATGCCGCTGCAGTGGCGTCGGGTGTTGTGGAGGCCATCAATGCGATGCGTGACAAGGGCCGCTACAAGGACGAGCAGGTGGACGTGATTGCCATCGGTGGTGATGGCGGGACATTCGACATCGGTTTTGGGGCGCTGAGCGGAGCCCTTGAGCGCGGCCACAAGTTCGTCTACATGGTGTACGACAACGGCGCATACCAGAACACGGGCATCCAGCGCTCAGGTGGCACCTTCCCGGGCCAAGAAACAACGACCTCGTGGGCGGGCAAGGTCGAGCCGGGCAAGCGCCAGCGGAAGAAACCGCTCGCCGAGATTGTGGCTGCTCATAAGATACCGTATGTTGCCACAGTCGACCCGTACCACTACCGTGACTTCATCACGAAGTTCAGGAAGGCGCTGGAGGCTGACGGGCCGGCGTTCATCCACGCATTCTCGCCATGTCCCCGTGGCTGGCGCTCTGACACATCAAAGAGCATCGAGCTTGCCAAACTGGCCGTGGAAACGGGCCTACACCCGCTCTACGAGGTGATTGACGGGAAGGAGTGGATCATGTCGGGCCCAAGCAAGCGGCTCAAAGAGCTCAGACCTGTCGACGAGTACTTCAAGACCCAGGGCCAGTTCAAGCACCTCTTCAAGCCCGAGTGGGCAGAGTTCCGTGCCTGGATCCAGGAGGAAGTGCTCAAGGACTGGGAGGAGCTCAAGCGCAAGTGTGGTGTCAGCTAGGTCTTCCCTGCTGACCTGGGGCTCCTTTGCCCCAGGTCCCTGCTATTTTTTTTTGTCCTGCCAGTGTTTGAGCCCTGTCCCCACAGTACGGGCACGTACGTGTGTCCGGTATGTCATGTGTCCACAGCTCCCTTCCTCTGTGTGGATGTGTCCTGGGGCTGTTCTCACCACAAGGGGTCTGCCCCTCGTCATGGGTCTGCGACCACACGGCCACTGCCTGTTATTGGTGGCCATCAGCGGATTATGGGCTCCTATACTGTGGGATGGGCCTGTTGTCGGAGGGCTCATATGGGGTCGTATCTCCTGTCTTTGTTGATGTCAAGACCACGCGTGTTCGATATCGGACGCCCCCTGATCATGGCCCACAGGGGTGACCCAGGTGCGGGCCCCGAGAACTCCATCCCGGCGATGAGGGGTGCAGTCGAGGTCGGTGTGGACGTACTCGAGACCGACCTGCGCCTCACCCGGGACGGACATGTTGTCCTGTTCCACGATGAGGGCCTCGCGCGGATGACGGGTCACAGGGGTTCAGTTGAAGAGTGTACCCTTGACGAGCTGTTCGCGCTCGAGCTCCGCGCCGGGGCTGGCCCCAACAGCGCTGCCTCCACATATGATACTCCCAGTGTCCACATCCCGACGCTTGAGGAGGCATTCCGAGAGTTCGCGGGTGCACGTTTCAACCTTGACATGAAGAGCAAGGACTCACGTCTTCCCGCTGCCCTCGCAGCCCTGATTGAGCAGTACGACCGGTCAGAGTCAGTGATTGTCGGTTCGTTCCACGAACGTCAGGTCACCCGGTTCCGGCGGCTGGCCCCGGATGTGCACACTGCGGCCCACCCCGGTGAGGTCACCCGCTTTCTCTTCGCTCTCAAGATGCATGCGGAGCGGCTGTTTGCCCGTCGTCCGTGTTGTGCTGCCTTTCAGGTGCCCGTCAAGTACGGCCTCATCCGTGTTGTTGACAGACGGTTTGTCACAGCTGCACACGAGCGCGGTATTGCAGTGCATGTCTGGCCGGTCATTGACCGGCCGACAATGGAGCACCTTGTCGACTTGGGTGTCGATGGTGTCTTCACTGACCGGCCATCCCTGTTGAGAGATGTGCTGGTGGCCCGCGGTCTCATTTGACCTCACAAGCGTCCCTGACGGCCTGCAGACGCCCTGTGTGTCAACGCAGCCGAACAACCTTAATATGTGCCAACGAGTGAAGTTCTCCTAGAGTTCCGTGGACTACCGCATGACGGGACTTCAGAACAGAGCTGGAGAATGGTTTTCATGACATGTCCAGACTACAATGCAGCTGAGAACAAGTGTGGTGTTGATGGCTTCAAGTTCTATGAGGGGATGGAAAAGCCCTGTGATACACCTGGGATTACAAGGGAAAAATGCCCACGCTTCGCAATGAAGTAGGACACGACGACACATCTTGCCTCTACCACACGTTGCCCCACGTATAACACACCTCTGAGCCGACTGAGTGGCGCGCATGGTGCGCGTCATTCAGTCCCTCGTCATCCCATGCTATCGTGACGGCCTACTACAACAGACCCCACTACCCGGCCCGGAGCAACAGTTATCAGGCCGCCGGTGTCGTCCGGTCAGGCCAAACAGTAGGTGATTGATACATGGTCAAGGCCTACATCCTGATCAAGACTGAAAGTGGCAAGGAGGACGAGGTACTGAAGACGCTCCTCCGGATGTCGGTCACGGAGGAGGCCCATGCGGTCTTTGGTCCCTTTGACATTATCGCGGAAGTGCGGGCCCGTGACATGGACAGCATAGTTGAGATAGTGCTGTCCAAGATCCGACGGATTTCTGGTATCACCGATACCCAGTCACTGATTGCTGTAGATGCTGAGATCGACATGAGCTCCTCGGGTCTCGCGTCATAGAGGTGTGCTCCCACCCCCAGTCAGTCCGCAAGTGCCATCACCCGCCGTGTCTACCTCCATGCTGTGTCTACTCCCATGTCTGTCCGTCTGAAGATGTATTAAAAGGGACTGTGACAACCCCATTGTTGACCAATGATAAGGAGGTCATCGGGATTTCCCCCGTAAAGACGCTGTCACGACAACCGTTCATGCTCATGTTGCAGGATGACTCTGGTGAGTTGACCCCAGTCCGACTGGACCCGGCCCTTGTGCGTAGTGACACTGCAATCATCGTTCTTGACGAGTATAGCGACACCTGTTGGGTCTGGGTTGGTAGGGACGTGAACATGCCGACCAGGATGCACGCCCTCCGTATGGGGCACGCCCTACAGCGGTCAGGCTTCAAGGTCGGTGTCACCACGATTGGCATGGCATCCTCACGCCTCGTTGAGATTCTGGAGAAGGATGCCAGTGACCCAGAAGTTGCAGCCAACATCGAGGCCTTCAAGAGTGCCCTCCAGGGTAGGTGGAAGTTTGAGGACGATGTCCTCGCGTACGACGAGTCAAGAGTACCTGGTGAGGCGCCAGTCCCAACCACACCCACTGTTGCCCCATCGTACGAGGCGCCCGCACCGGCACCGAGTGCCACCACGCCCGCAGCGGCTGAGCCCGTGACCTATGAGGAGCCTGCCCCAAGGCCCGTCCCACAGGTGACACCGCCCGCAGAGGTCCAGGGCGGCGCCATGATGAAGACGGCGTATCTCCTCTACTCGATAGCCATGAACACCGACCTAGTGTACACTGAGCGGTTCGAGCGCAATGGCAGGACCGGTCTCAAAGTGGAGGTCCCCGGTATCATGGTCATCGAGGCCACCATCGACGGCGACAACCTGCGGATCACCCCGCCACACTTTGGTGACGGTGAGGAGGCCGCTAGGATCAGGGCGGAGTACGAGCGTCTGACGCGAGGACTGTGAGCAGTCCAACTGCCCAGTCCGCAACAAGCATACTGCCACCCCCTACGGGGCTGCAGGTGCCCCCGTGACTGAGGTCTTGGGCCCGTCACGCCCGTGCCGCAGTCGTCCTGTCCATGTCTGCCACTGTCGGCATTCCCTACTGGTGGATAGCCTTGGCATCGTACTGACCCACAGGGTCGTCGTGAGTTGGTAGGTACCTGTACCAGTACTCGTACTCGGGTACAAAGCCCAGTCTGTGGTAGAGTGCCCGTGCCGGGCTATTGTTCACTTCTACTTGGAGATACGCACCCTGAGCGCCATGCCGTCTCGCCCACTGTGCAATCCCATGGCTGAGCGCCGTGGCCAGTCCACGCCTCCTGAACTCCTTCCGGGTCACCACCCCAAATATACCGGCCCATCCGTCCTGCACAACACCGATGCCCACTGAAGCCACCTCGCCGTCGCACCTGACACTTGCAAAGACATGTGGTGTCGGGATGCGTGCCATGATCTCGCGTCGTACGCGCAGGGAGAACTCGTCGTAGCCGCCACCGAGCCGGTACGCTTCGACCCACTGGTCAAGTGGTGTGTCGTCAGTACTAACAGGGAACTCGGGCTCCTGTGCAAGTCTGTCCATCGGGGCCGTTTCAACGGCCACCCGGAGCCCGATGTGGAACCCATGTTGCTCAAGGACGGTGTCAAGGCCCTGCGGACGGCTGGCATGTGTCATCTGGAACCTAGGTGCGAGTCGGCGTGATGTGTAGAACTCTATCACATGCTGGACTGCGTCGTCCACGTCTATCCCGGGGTCGTCACATGGGAGGACACTGTTGGCCCTCCGTGTCACGCCATCAGTTGCACGTAGGAGCCAGCCACCGAGGCGTTCCACCTCTCCTGCCGGCCACGACCTCGCGGCAATCCTCTCAAGCATGGTCGTCCTGTCAGCACCCATGTCTGCCCCCTTCACACAGGCCCCTACTCAAAAAGCTTCTGAAGGCAAAACAAGCACATATTTCAGGCCGCCACATGACTTGCAGGTGTGTACCTGTATCAGTCACAGATGCGGGGTGATAAGGTCTGGACGGTACTCCTGACGACCTGGTCCGTGACTATGCACCAGTGCTCCATTTCCATCCTGACGAGGGGGCCTTCTGTTGCTACCCGTCCGATGCAGAGGCCGTGTACGCGCAGTATGCTGCTGACTGGTCACAGTTCGGTGAAGAGTTGGAGCCAAAGGAGCTAGACCCGGGTGCACCCTGTTACTACGAGTACTGGGCTGATGAGGACGTGGTGCAGCTGAGGTACTGGTTCTGGTACAAGTACAACCGCTTTCCCGGCTCGCGCTTCGGCATCGGCAACCACATTGGCGACTGGGAACATGTGGAAGTACGAGTCTACCCTGACCTTGGGGTCGTCTGGCTCGTGTCGAACCACCTGTCTGCACGTGTCACCGCTAGGCCACCGCACCTGCGCCTGGGGGCCTTCGAGACGGAGCCGCTCACTGCCGATGGTGACCATGTGCACGTGTGGGTCGCCCTCGGTTCTCATGCCAACTACCCGTCCCCAGACAGTCGGCCCTACTGTTTTGCGCGCGTGTTCTGTGACAGGATTGCCGATGGTGGTGCGGTCTGGGACACATCTGAGAACCTGCGCCCGCTGGCCGAGACCAACTTTGCCTCGTTCACTGGTCGCTGGGGCAATGACAAGTCACCACGGAGTCCGACGAACCCCTACAACAACCGCTGGCGGAATGCACCACGACTGCGCCCGACCATCGCCATCAACGGTGCACCCTAGGGCGAGACGTCTCACTGGCTGGTCCTGCGTACTGCGGTGTAGCCCTTCTTCATTACGGTGTCCACTGCCTCGTCGAGCTGGTACGGGTAGTCACGGTTGTAGTGTGTCCCCCGGCTCTCCTTCCGCATGCGTGCCATCTTGACAATCAGCTCTGCCACCCTTGCAATGTTCCTTAGCTCCACGAGGTCAGGTGTCAAGTGGAAGTCCCAGTAGTATGTGTTTATCTCACGCAGCAGGAACTCAAGCCTGTTGCGTGCCCTCAGCAGCCGCTTGTTCGAACGCACAATCCCCACGTAGTTGAACATCAGGCGTCTGACCTCGTCCCACAGGTGCGACACAACGACGAGTTCGTCCGGGTCTGTGGCATACCCCGGGTCCCATGG
>JALVPN010000056.1 GCA_027031765.1 Promethearchaeota archaeon
TGTTCAGCAGAAGAACTCTTGTTCGAGGACTCTCTCGTCACCATCAACCGTAATCCTGCGGACAAGCCTCCCACGTTTCTTTGCGAGGCGCCGTTTCTCACTGAACGAGAGCGACGGGTCATTTGGCACTTCGATGTCCTCTATTACTATCTCGTGGTCAATGGCTACCTTCTTTGTCTTCTCGGTCACGCTGTCACGCATGTCTGGGAGGAGCTCTGACAGGAGCAACTGCATCACCTCGGGCGTGTTTGCAAGGGCGCCCTTGGTGAATGTCGGGTCCTTCTTTTTCTCCTCGCCACCAGAGTCTGGGGCCCCTCGTTTCGGGAACGAGGTCTTTGTGGCCACCTTCCAGGGCTTGGTGCCATCGCTAGGGCTCACTGACAAGAGGAAGAACGTGGTTGCCCCGTCGAGGTCGAGCAGGGCCTTCAGGTCGGACAGCTGGACGAGCTCCTTGACCTTGGCCTTGAACACGGGTGCACCCTTCCCCTTTGAACGGCTGAAGTACAGTGGTACGGGGAGTGCCTTGAACTCCTCAGTACGGTCAGTGTATGTTATCACTTGTCCAGACACCTTGTGCAGCCCTTCTGGTGCAGTGGAGGCATACGTCCGCAGGAACACCTTCTCCAGGTCCAGGTCTGCCTTGAAGGTGATGCGAGACCTGCTCACCGTGAGCCTGACACGTGGCCCGGGGTGCGTCCCGATACCGTACTTCACCAGCTTTGCATGTGCGAACTCGTCAGCGGCCCCGTTGATGATCTTGGCAACCCAGTCCATGACTGCTCCCTAGGCAGACGCGCGCGCGTGCAGGCGATTTAAAGATACCGCGGGCGCAGTCCGTCCGGGCCGGTGGTGGCATCTCACACGACACCCTTGAGGGTCTAGGACCTGACAGCACAGGGACTGACTACAGTGTTACGAGCCCAAGTGCCGCCCAGAGGAACACGGCGCCGACCGTGAGCACCAGGAGTGCTATCAGGTCTACTACGAGGCCTGTACTGACCATCTCGTGCATGTCCACGCGGCCTGTGGCGTAGGCAATGGTCGAGGGCGGAGTGCCTGTGGGTAGGGCGAAGTCCATTGAGACGCCGATGGCAATGACCATTGTCAGGAGTAGCGGGTCCATGTCAAGGGCTGACGCCAGCGGTATCGCTATCGGGATGAGGATGACTGCTGCGCCCGTATTGGAGGCCACCATGGTTATGACAATCGCAAGTGCCCCAACGACGACGACCACCAACAGCGGCGGCAAGACACCGAGGCCGCCCATGTGCTGTGCGAGGTACGCGGACACTCCGGTGTCAATCATTGCCCCGCCGAGCGCAATCCCACCGCCAAGGATGAGCAGCGCCGACCAGTTCACCTCTGAGGACACGTCGTGTTCGTCGAGCAGGCCGAGCACGAGCAGGGCCAGTCCCCCCATCAGTGCGACGATGGAACTGGGTATGCCGTGTCCAGGCCACCCGGTGGCCCCTACAATGAAGTCCGGCAGTTTCTCAGTGGACCACAGACACACCACTGACGCAAAGACCGCCACCACGGCCTTCTGCTGCACTGTCATGGGGCCGAGGCGCAGGTACTCCTCCTCCGACACCGCCCTGAGGTCTTCGGTCGCACCCGGCTGACGCGGCACACGGAACCGCAGGAGCAGCCACTGCCACACCACCGGGAGCATTACCAGTACGACCGGCAGGCCGAATGGTATCCAGTCTGCAAACGAGAACTCCATGCCGAGGAACGAGCTGATGTACGCGGCTGCGAGGGGGTTCGGCGGGGAGCCCACCAGGCTCGCCACACCGCCCAGGGTCGCAGAGTATGCGACACCGAGGACTAGGGCCTTGCCATACCTTGACCTGATGTCATCGTCGCGGATGCGTGAGACCACCGCTAGGGCTATGGGTATCATGATCGCAGCGGACGCGGTATTGCTGATCCACATCGACAGGAATGCGGTGACCCCCATCACTGTGAGGACGAGTCGGGGCCCCGAGTCTGCGCTACGAGAGAGTATCAGCAGGGCCAGCCGCTTGTCGAGTTCGTACTTGCTCAGTGCACATCCTATCATGAAGCCGCCCAGGATGAGTGCCACTGCCGGGTCAAAGAAGGACATCAGGGCCTCCTGTGGTGTCCTTATGTTGGTCAGCACCACTGCGATGGGTATGAGTATTGAGGTAGCAACGAGGCTTATCCCCTCTGAGAACCACAACACGGCCACCACACCCAGTAGCATGACGGCCGCCCTGGACCTGACAAGGGGCTGGTACTCGATGGTGAACGTCTGCCCTGACTGCCTTGTGGGTCGCAGTGTGACGTTGAAGCCCTCACCGTTGCTGATGGTGGCATGTATCTGGTCGGCCCTGAGCGGCGCACCCGTGGCCGTGACCACGATGACCACCTTGCTCTTCGGGGCGACTGGCACGACTGACCTTGCTGTGACGCTGATGTTCGTTGCAGCCCCGACTAGCTCGTAGGTGACGTCCTCCGGGCTGCCCTCGTTGACAAGCGTCAGGTTGTGGTCGTGGGTGGCGGAAACCCCGGGTGCATCGACCGACACCCGGACAGTATAGTTGCCCGGCTGGATGTCGGGTGGTGCAATGTTGTAGAGCACGAGTCCGACCACCAGTGCGACCACGAGCATGACCGGAGTGCGCCTCGATACGTGTGACAGTGGGACGACCCCCTTGAGATAGTCTCACGCACGTCCTGCTAATAACAGCGGCCCTGTGGCAGTATACTGTGGGGGGCGCGGCCTGACATGGTGCAAATGTCAGTCCACCGGACGGTGCTCCACGATACGTTCCACATGCGACATCGGCATCATGAGCCCCTTGGTGCCGATTATGGTCATTGTCTTCTCTATCAGGCGCCCTGTCCTCCTGTCGAGCAGGTCACAGAGCTCGGTGAACTTGTCGATAGGCCCTTCGTACAACGTGAACCCAGTGAAGTCGGTGCCAAAAGCGTTGCCGGCCTCCATGACAATCCTCATCCCCTCCGGCAGTGTCCTGCGTATCTCCGTCCACTCCTTCATCCACTGGCGCTTCTCGTCTTCGGTCAGTGTCCTTATCCGGTACAGGACGAGGTATACGAAGTCGGGCCTTCGTCCCTCACTGGCGGACTGTCCCTGCGTCATGGCGTCCACTCTTGCAGGACGACTTATCACGGTTGCGCTGTTCCTGTGGACCGCCGTCAGGGATGCCCCGGAGGGCCGCACCGCATCCACAGGTGCGACAGTGCCCGACGAGAGCCCCATATGTTTCACTGGACACGTACAGCTTATAACCGGGATGTGTACGGAGCAGTCACCTCAAGGGAGAGTCTGCAAGTGGGACTTCGCGCATCTGGTCACGCACTGAACCTAATGGCACTGTACCTTGTCACCATGATAATGAGGGCGTCCTTCTACATCACGATTGCCGTCATCCAGAGCAGACGGTACATGGGTGGTGGTCTCGAAATCTGGGAGATTGGCCTTGTCATGGTCGTCTATCCCGTTGCCGAGCTGACCACGGTCTCGTTCTTCGGGTCGTACAGCGACAAGGTCGGCAGGAGGCCCATCCTGATTGCCAGCCTTTTCCTCACAGGCGTCGCAGCATATCTCTTTGCCATTGCACCCACGCCCCTCGTCCTCCTCGGCTTCTCGGCCATATTCGGTATTGCTGCCGCCTCGAAGGTCTCCACCACCCTGTCAATGATTGCGGACATGTCTGGTGAGGGGAACCGGGCGCGCCTGATGGGCTACTATGACCTCTCTACACTTATGGGCCTAGCGGGGGGCTACGGTTTTGGCATGATACTGCTGCATTTTGGCTGGCACCCCGTGACGGTGCTCGTCGGGGCTGAGTGGGCATGTATCGTCAGTGGCATCGTCGCCCTTGCGACAATCCGAGAGACCAAGAGCCATGTCCATGTCGACCTGGGGGTCATGGACCTCATCGGCAAGGTGGCACGTGACCCCCGGGTCCAGAAGCTGGTGCCTGTCTATGTCCCCATAATCTCAATGTACGGGATACTGATAACTTACGCTGAGCACATCCTTGAGAACGAGTTCGTGTTGGAGTCGACAGAGCTGCTGCTACTCTTCGGCATGCTCGGCGGCGCCCTCGTCCTCGGCATCATAGTCATGGGGCACCTCTCCGACCACCTGATGTTGAGACGGCCGTTCATCGCAGCCGGCCTCGTGGGCTTTGGTGTCCTCGGCTACCTGCTCGTGGCACACACTGAGGATGTGTCCGTCCTGTGGAGCATATGGCCCGTTGTCCCAGCCCTGGCATTCCTCGCTGGCTCCTTTCCACCCGCGGCCATGGCCTACCTGACAGATGTCTCGGAGTCGGAGTCCCGTGGCACCACAATGGGCGTGTACAGTGTCTTCTTTGGCACGGGCATGATAGTCGGGCCCGCTATGGGGGCGTTTGTATACCAGCTCTATGGCCTGGAAGGACTTGCGGTCTTGGTGGCCGTGATAATTGTGGTGGCCCTGTTCGGGACGTACAGGATGCCCGAAGTGCACCACACCAGCACTGTCCCTACCGACCATGCTGGCACCACAGTCGCTCCGTGAGCTCTTCCAGAGGGCCCGGTCTGTTTGAGCAACAGTTAATAGATGGCCCGCAGTGTAGGAACAAACAGACTCCTCAAAGGGGAGAATGAAGATGGTTAGGCTCACGACAATAAGCAACATACTTGCTGGTATTGGACTTGCTGTGCTCGGCTTCTCCATTGGCCTGAAGTACCTCCTTGAGAGCCTCAACGTTTCCAACACCTCATACCCGTTCTACATGTGGGTGGGTGGAGCTGGCATCTTGGGGATTGTTGTCCTCTTCACAATCATCAATACGTTCACGGAGATTACGGGCTACGTCCACCCGATGGACAAGCTCGTCGGCAACATGTTCGTCTTCCTGTTTGCAATTGCGGCCATCCTTGCATTCGGGATCCTTGACGAGGGTGTACTCTATCAGGAGATGCTTTTCGGCGTTGCATCCATGATAGTCATCGCCTTTGTGTTCCTCTTCATATTCGTGTACTTCAGCTCCACCATCCTTGAGGGTGAAGAGACGGGCCAGCTCAAGGAGATGACCGCCAGGTTCATGATGGTCAGCCTCGTCCTGGGTGCCATCATGGCTGTGGTGAAGGTCGGCCTAGACTATGTCTACACGACCTACAAGTACTCGTTTGCAGCACTGATCCTTGGCGGAGTTGCCCTTGGCCTCGTCGTAATCATCGCACTCATCCTCATCCGGAAGTACGAGCCGGTCGGTGGTGAGTGAACTACCTGTACTGTCCGGTGGGGTGTCTTCCCCACCACTCCCACCCAGCCCCTGCTAGATAGCCCCCCACACTGTACTGTGTGCATGTCACTACTCCCACTACCCGACCGCTGCTACGGACAGAGAGTGCCCGGCAATGGACCGGGACAGGTGGCGCTCCCAATAAATGAAATAAGTGCCTGCTACATGATAGTGCCCAGTCGTTGGTACGCATGATACAAGTAGCCTCCGACTAGTCAGTCATTCAGTCTTGGCCTTGGTGGAGTACAATGAGCGATGGAAAGTTGTGGCTTGGTTTTCTCCTCGACAAAGATGGAAAACGTACGGACAAGCACTTCAAGATTGGCGTAGACCTGCTGCGTAGACATGGTGGTGTTTTCGGTTCTACCGGGTCTGGAAAGACCGTGCTGAGCAAGGTGATACTTGAGGAAGCGGCTCTTCAGGGTATCCCTGTGCTGGCGTTCGACCCACAAGGGGACATTGCGTCGCTGATGCTACCTGGTGACCCCAAGGAGCTGAAGAAGAAGGGCGTGCCTCCAGAGCGGCTGAAAGAGTACATGGACAAGGTCATCGTAAGGGTATTCACTCCCGCGAGCAGCAAGGGCCTTGCCATCTCAATCAACCCACTGAAGCTCCCGGAGAAGACTGCCGACCCGGACGACGTGATCCGGCTGCTCGACAACTCTGCACGCACTCTTGTGACG
>JALVPN010000057.1 GCA_027031765.1 Promethearchaeota archaeon
ATTGTATGGTGGGTGGGTGCTGCTACTTGATGCGGGTGAGGATGTCCAGCGACAGTTCGTCAGGGCAGGCATCGGCCTCAACAAGAAGATGGCAGTCTTTGTGACCCACATCCATGCAGACCACGTCATTGGCCTGCCAGGCCTCCTGCTCCGCTTCTCGTTGCTCGGACGCACCCGTGAGTTGTCCGTCTATGGCCCCTCCGAGCTTGTCGGCTACGTTTCCCTCTGCCAGCAGACAATCAATCTCGGCACCTCCTTCAGGACGACGGTATCCGCAATCAGTCCCGGCCTCGTCTTCAGTACGGGCGACCTCCGTGTCGAGGCGTTCGAAGTAGAGCACCGGTGTCAGGCATTTGGGTACTCGCTCACGTTCCAGCGTCCCACCGGTAGGTTCGTCCCCGAGCGTGCGGTCGAGCTCGGTGTACCAAAGGGCCCCCTCTGGGGACGCCTGTCACGGGGGCAGGCCGTCACTCTGGCCGACGGCCGCGTGGTGCACCCCAGTGATGTGTGTGGTCCGCGTCCCGCACCTGTCCAGGTGGTCTATTCCGGTGACACACGCCCATGTGATGGCCTGCGCGCTGCCGCAAAGGATGCGACCCTCCTCATCTGCGAGGCCACATACACAACCGAGCACTCCCACCTGGCAGAGCAGCGTGGCCATATGACAGCAGCAGAGGCTGCCACAATTGCACGCGAGTGCGGCGTCCAGCTCCTTGCACTTACCCATGTCAGTCCCCGCTACGACGACGGCACTCCAGTGCTTCGCGAGGCCATGTCCGTGTTCCAGCAGTCGATACTTGCCAGAGACCTGATGCGTATCTGCATCTCCACAGCTGGTGTGCCAACAGTGGTGCCCCCACCGGGATGACATGGCACCACCGCTCTGCTCTACATCGTGTCTAGCCGAGTCCCAGCATCATCGCCTCCAGTGGGTGCCGTACCACCAGTTTCTTGAGCATCTCTCGCCTGAGCTGTGCCACAGGCCCCAGCCCCGCCATGAAGTCCACAATCAGGTCTTTCATCACCGGGTCTTGCTGCGCAATCCTGCACACCCGTTCCGTGTTGTCCCGTGACCTGAACAGCACACCAGCAATCGACCTTGCGACTCCGAGCTCGTATCCCACTGACCTCCGCAGTCGCGTGCCATAGGTCCTGATGTGCTCCTTGCTGTCCTCCCTGACTGCGTCTATCACTGTCCGTGCTGCCACCACGCCGGACCTGACCGCATAGTATATTCCCTCTCCGGAAATGGGCGATGCAAGACCGGCGGCATCACCCACGAGCAGTGTCCGTCTTCCCATCAGCGTATCGGGCTGCCCCCCAAAGGGGACGCGGGCTGCACTGACACCACTGAGGTCCAGCGTCACGTCCTTCTCCTGCTGTAGTCGTGCGGCGAAGCTGCGCCATGCACCACGCAGTTGTCCTGCATGGTCCATCCTGCACCCGACGCCTATGCTGACCTCGTGCTCCTTCGGAAAGCACCAGCCAAACCCCCAGTCCATGGTGTCCAAGTACATCTCTATCGCAGGGTCCCCCGTGCCAGACATGATCCCGGTAATCCTTTCCACCTCACTGGCCGGCAGTGGTACGTCCGCTGCGATGCACAGTGCCACGGAGTCAGCTTGCCAGCGTCTGCGGAGCCCGAGTCGTCGTGCAACGGTGCTGTTGACACCATCAGCCCCTACGAGCACCCGTCCGCCAAAGGACTCCTCACCGTTAGACACCTGCGCTCTGTCCGCAGTCGTTGCAGCCGACACGATAGCCGCGCCCTGGACAACTGTGGCACCACTCTTCTCGGCCTGCTGGACGAGATACGCATCAAACCTGTCACGGCATACGAGCATCCCCGTAAGGTCCTCCCTGGTGCATACGACTGTCCTCCCAGACGGTGATACTATGACTGCCGTGTTGACCCTCCGTTCCACCACCGGCCCCAAGTCTAGCCCCAAGAGTCTGCCGGTGCCCGGCCGTACAGCCCCACCGCACAGCTTCCGCCGGGGGTGCTCCTCCTTTTCGACCACCAGCACATCAAGACCTGCCCGGGCGGCCGTCATGGCGCACGCCGCTCCGGCCGGCCCCGACCCGACAATGACCACGTCGTACACTGTCCGCGTCCCTCGTCCCAAGCATGCCCTGCAAAAGAGCAATAAACCCCTCTATTCCACGGTGCGCCCGGTGCAACACCTCTGGGTGAGTGTTCCCGGTGGCCTGCGACGGGTTGTGGTCACTGGTGGCGTCTGACCCAGACATTGGAGGTGTGAGAGAATAGTGTCTAGAGTAAGAGAGGCCCGCGTGTGTCTGCTCTCCACAGGTGGCACAATCACGAGCATCTATGATGAGGACATCCAGGCATACCGCCCCGGTCTTGCGATGGATGCCCTCCTGTCCTCACTCCCCCCATCCCTAGGTAGCATTGAGGTGGTCCGACGCGACCTTTTCCAACTCGACTCCGCAAATGCCCAGCCACATCACTGGCAGGAGATTGCAACGGCAGTCCAGGAGATGGACGCCAGACGTCCTGACCTTGACGGGTTTGTGATCCTCCACGGCACGGATACGATGGTCTACTCGGCCTCGGCACTGAGTTTCATGGTGCAGAAACTGGGAAAACCGATTGTGTTCACGGGCTCACAGATCCCGGCCTCGTTGCCCTGGAGCGACGGCCCACGGAACCTACTGGATGCCCTGCGTGTGGCTGCATGGGCCGACCTTGCAGAGACGTGTATTGTGTTCAACGGTGAGATCCACCGCGGCACCCGTGCAAAGAAAATCCGTGAGCGGGCACTCGATGCCTTCGACTCCGTAGACCCAACACCGCTGGGCGTGCTTGCACGTGAAGTCGTACTGCAGGAGTCGCGCACTAGGAGGCACCCACCATCGCCAGTATTCGACACACGCCTCTGCAAGGACGTGTTCCTCCTCAAGGTGTTCCCCGGCATGCCACCCGACGTAATCTCCCGCATCATTGACATGGGCTATCGTGGACTGGTCATAGAGGGCTTCGGTTCCGGTAACATCCCCACCATCGAGAATGCTCTGACGGGGCCGATACGCGAGGCCCTCTCGTCAGGCTGCACAGTTGTGATGACGACGCAGTGCGCCTTCGGTCAGGCTGACCTGTCCCTGTACGAGGTCGGCAAGGCCGCTATGGACGTGGGGGCCCTCAGCGCGTATGACATGACCTCGGAGGCCGCCCTGGTCAAACTGATGTGGGTACTCGGCCACACCGATGATGCCGATGAAGTCCACACCATGATGATGAAGAACTACGTCGGCGAGATAACGCTGTCCCAGAGCGTCGGTCTCCGGGGGACCTGACGCACCACGGCCTGCGCTCATAGTCCCGGGCAGTACACCATGCGTTGAGGGCGTCCCGACCCGTGACCGTAGGGGCCCTGCATGTTTCCCGGCACCACCTGCGGTGACCCCGTGGCCACACAATGGCTGGACCAAAATGAGTGGGGAATGGCGCCCGGAATGAGATTCGAACTCATGCCTCCCAAAGGGAGAGCAGCTGCCTGTCGGGCCGTACGTCCGGCTCCAGGCTGCCGCCGTAACCACTTGGCTATCCGGGCGCGTCTGACTATGGAGTCTGTCACGATGCTTTTCATTCTTTCTCTTGTCCCATGTGTGCATGGGGGCCGGACGTTCCAAGGAATGGCGGTGGCATGCCCCCACATCTACCACCGGGGCCGGGCCACGCCTTGCCACAAAGGGGCGTCCTCCGTCAGAGCTCAGTTTAAATATAGTCCATGTCGCATAGTGACAATACTGCATGACCCGTGTCGTATCTCAATTGGGGCCCTCAACCTATGATACACACAATATTCCTCGTGCGTACTCCGAGTTACCGTACTGTGGCAGCATCGAGGTACTGGGCCATCAAAGTCCCAAGACGTGACATTATTGAGTACCTGCACGCACGGCAAGACCTCCGAGAAGTGACCTCTGAGAGTGATGCTGTTCCACTTGTAGTACGGGGGAACAAGTACTTCGCGCGGGACTGTACCGACAGGTATGTCCTGATCTTTGTGACAGACCTCTCTGAGAATGACCGGGTTGTCAATGAGAAGATTGAGGCTGCAGCACAGGAGCTCACGACTGCCATCGTGCAGCACTCCATTTCGTATGTCCGTCACAATTTTGCACGGCTGGTCGCACCCTTCGTGCACTCAAGACTGAAGATTGCGCTCGTGGGTGAGGGCGGCGTCGGTAAGACCACTACACTCCACCTGCTGATGGGACGGCTGCCCCCGCGCCAGTACATCCCTACCATTGCACTGGACATGGAGGTGGTCGAGAACATCCACTTTGGGAACTACTCTCTTGTCATCTGGGACTTTGCTGGCCAGGAACGTTTCAGGAGGCTCTGGAAGTTCTACTTCAAGGGGGTTGACATTGTGTTCCTCCTCACCGACTCCACACTGCGCAATGTCCTCGTATCGAAGGAGATGCTCACTCTCATCCGGAGGGACGTACCGAATGTGCCGGTAGTTGTGCTTGCAAATAAGCAGGACCGCCCGAATGCCCTCGACCCCTCCATCATCGAACGTATCCTTGGTGCTGAGACGTACCCGCTCATTGCAATCGACATCACATACCGGGACCGTCTGCTCCACGTCCTGCTGGAGGCTGTGGCACGGCACATCAAGGTCGCGGTGCCCGACGTGTCGCCAGACGAACTGTTCCGTTTCACAGATGAGGGCGTGGAGGAACTCACATGACGGTGCGGAGTCCCTGCACACCGCCTCCCTCAAGAGTGGCCGGTCGCCGTGGATTTGCAGGAAGGACGCACTGGGCTGCGGCGCTTGATGACAACTATTATAAGCACACTCCAGAAGGCGAACAAAGCCTCACACCAGTGAGAATGAGGTTATACTCCATGTCCGAACAGGATTACCGACACATAGTCCGTGTGGCAAACAGGGACATTGACGGCCAGGAGAACCTACTTGAAGGCCTGACCCGTATCAGGGGGGTGGGCCTCAGACTCGCAAGGGCCGTTGTCGTCAAGCTCGGCCTCGACCCTTCCATGCGACTGGGCTACCTCACAGATGAGGAGGTCTCACAGATTGAGGGCCTGCTGGCAGACCCGGTCGCTACGGGCATACCGGAGTGGTACGTCAACCGGCCACGTGACAGACGGAGCGGTAGGATGCTACACCTGACTGGTGCGGACCTGGAGTTCGCTCACCGTAGTGATATTGACCGGCTCAAACGCATAAGGTGTTGGCGCGGTATCAGGCATGCCCTTGGCCTGAAGGTGCGTGGACAGCACACCCGGACCACAGGGCGCCGCGGGATGACAGTGGGCGTGTCGAGAAAGAAGTAGGTAATGTGTTGGGGTTGTCAGAATGGGAGATCCACGCCGACAGAAAAAGAAGTACGTCACACCCAAGCGTCCCTTTGACAGCGAGCGCTTCGAGCAGGAGCTCCAGCTTGTGGGGATTTATGGCCTCAGGAACAAGCGGGAACTCTGGAAGCACAGGACAGAGCTGTCAAGATACAGACGTCAGGCCAGGAACCTCCTGGCCCAGCCGCCATCAGAGCGGGCCAAAGAAGAGAGGCAGCTCCTTGACCGACTGATACGCCTGGGAATCCTCACAAAAGAGCCCACACTTGAGAACGTCCTCGACCTCACACTCGAAGATGTGCTTGAACGCAGGCTGCAGACCATTGTCTTCCGGAAAGGCCTTGCGTGTTCAGTCCATCACGCACGACAGCTCGTCGCACACGGCCACATCGTTCTGGGCCCGGCACGTGTGACCACCCCCTCGCGCATAATCACGCTCGATGAAGAGGAGCGCATCGGTTACTCTGCAAAGTCACCACTCAACGACGAGTCACACCCCGCAAGGATTGCCGCAGCTGAGATTGCGAGCCGGACGGCTGCTGAAGCGCCAGAGCCAGTGGCCGAACCGCCAGCCCCACCACCCGTCACCCCAC
>JALVPN010000058.1:0-798 GCA_027031765.1 Promethearchaeota archaeon
CATGGCCAGCTCCGAGTAGCCGCAGCCGAGGGTCTCCACAGACAGGCGTGCGCCACGTTCGCGGGCGGCATCACAGGCCAGGGGCATCGACTCCAAAAACGCGTCAATCTCAGGATCCGAGTACAACAGCGGTGACAATACACCGTGAAAGGTCGCAACTTCCGCCCCCACGTCCACTGCAATGTCAACGTAGGGGATTATCTCGCGCCCGATGTCTGTGGGACGCCACTCGGGGCTGCTGGGCAAGTGGACCGTGCACGGCAGCCCAGCCTGTGAGAGCAGCACTTTCGCCCCAGCAACAGAGAGGGTGTGCCCGACGTCGAACCGGAGCTCCACGAAGTCCGGGCCGAAGTCGATGGCGGCCTTCAACTGTTCCAGTGTCCTCGCAAACGTGCCTACCTTCATCCTGGCACACCTCCAGGCACGGTTCACCGCGAGGCCTCCCTTTTGTCACTTGTGGTCAGTCCCGCACCAACAACTGTGAGCAGACGCCACACACAACATCTGACGGAAACATGAGGACACGAGGACACCATGTCACAGCAGACGGCAAAGGCGCCCCGGGGGTAGCGCGCCCACCAACATCAGTGCCAACACTCCACGTTGGTCGCAACGTACTGGGTGGCCCCAAAAGCCCTCGTGGCCGTGGTTCGATACTGTTATTAGAGATGCAACACCAACGCACAGCAGCACCAGTCTGGAGAGTAGTTGGCCTGTTCGACAACATCGACTATCTGCTCAAGCTTGTGTTCTTAGGCGAAGGTGCCGTTGGAAAGACGAGCCTGGTAGGCAGGTACG
>JALVPN010000058.1:808-1859 GCA_027031765.1 Promethearchaeota archaeon
GGTACGTGCACGGCAGCTTCGAGGGGGACTACCTTGCCACACTGGGGACAGACATCCACGTGAAGGTCGTCGAAGTCGATGATGTCCGGGTGAAGCTTGTCATCTGGGACATCGCGGGCCAGGACGACTTTGCCCAGCTCAGGAAAGCGTACTATCAGAATGCCGATGGTGCCTTTTTCGTGTTCGACACGACGCGGCCCGACACCCTGGACCGGATTGACGACTGGGTGAACGCCCTCTTCAGCGTCACCGGCAAGATCCCACTGGTGCTCGTGGAGAACAAGATTGACCTTGAGAGTAAGACTGTTCCCAAAGACGTGGAGAGGGTCGTTGAGCGGTACGGAGTGCCGCATATCCGGACCAGTGCAAAGGAGGACATGAATGTCGAGCGGGCGTTCCTTGAGATAACACACAGGATTCTAGAGCGCACCCGGTCCCAAGGACAATAGCTATCAGGAGTCGTTATGAGGTGGACATGCGACCGCCGGACTACGTACACAAGCTCGTGTTCCTAGGTGACACTGGGGTCGGAAAAACCTCGCTCGTCCAGAGGTTCGTCTACGACAGCCTCAGCCTCGACGTAGGACACACAATAGGTGCCATCATCCACGTCAAGCACGTCGAGCTGGGGGGCGCCGTCCACAAGCTCGTGATATGGGACCTCGGAGGAGAAGAGAGTTTCAGGCAGTTGCGCGAGCAGTACTGTGCCAATGCCAGTGGTGCGTTCTTCGTGTTCGACACGACCAGGCCGGAGACCTTCCACAGCATCGACTCCTGGCTTGAGGCACTCTACGCCTCCGCAGACGACGTGCCAGTGGTCGTCATCGAGAACAAGATAGACCTTGAGTCGAAGGTCTCACCTGACGAGATCCACAGCCTCCTGTCAAGAAGAGTACTCAAGTACATCCAGACATCCGCAACGGAGAACACCAACGTCGAGCGGGCCTTTGTCGAACTCGTCGGTGAAATCATGCGCAACATGTTTGTCAGCAGAGAGTGACGCGGAGCGTCCCAGGAGACCCGTGATGGACGGGCCAGGACGCACTCACAG
>JALVPN010000059.1:0-8877 GCA_027031765.1 Promethearchaeota archaeon
TGAACAGTCAATTACGATCACAGCGACGACCAACCTCACGGAAGACGAGGTACAGAGGATGGTCAAGGAGGCCGAGAAATACAGGCAGGAGGACGAGAAGCGTCGGGCCCTTATCGAGGCCAAGAACAATGCCGACCAGATGGTCTACCAGGCCGAGAAGATGGCACGCGACTTCGCCGAGAAGATACCAGATGACCTCAAGAAGGAGCTGGAGCGTAAGTCTGAGGAGCTCAAGAAGGCCATTGAAACAGACGACTACGAGAAGATAAAGAGTGGCACGGAGGAGCTCCAGCAGGTGCTCTTCAGGATATCCGAGAAGGTCTATGGCTCCCAGGGCCCGGGCGCCGCCGGCTTCGACCCCTCCCAGATGGGCTTCGGGCCCGCTGGTACTGCCACGGGCGACACGGCCAGCAGCACCACCAGCAACAAGGGGTCGAAGTCTGGTGTCGACGAGGAGGACGTGGTCGACGTGGACTTCGAAGACCTGGACTCGGACTGAGAGTCCCACTGCCTCCAGCCGTCCACCCACATGACATACCGCCCTACCACCAGTACACTGGGGTGAAACTCCTTGCCGGATGACGACTACTATGATATTCTTGGAGTCAGCAGGAACGCCTCTCAGGAGGAGATCAAGCGGGCCTACCGCCGCCTTGCAAAGAAGTATCACCCGGACCGCAACCCGGGCGACAAGCATGCTGAGGAGATGCTCAAGAAGATAAACGAGGCGTACTCGGTCCTCAGCGACCCGGAGAAACGTGCCAACTACGACCGGTGGGGCACTGCCGACTTTCAGGGTATCAACATGGACGGTTTTGGCGACCTCTTCTCGGACATATTCCGGAGTTTCGGCTTTGGCGGCTTCACTACCATGGGCCGCAGGGGCCGCGGAGCACCACCACGTGGAGAGTCCCTCCGGATAACCATCACCCTCTCCTTCGATGAGGCGTTCTTCGGTACCGACAAGGAGATTCATTTCAAGCGCAAGGTACACTGCGAGGCCTGCGGTGGTACGGGCGCAGCACATGGCACGGGGCAGAGGACATGTCCCACCTGCAGAGGCCGTGGCCAGGTGATACGCTCCATGGGGGGCTTCATGCACATCTCCCAGACGTGTCCGACCTGTCACGGTCTCGGCGAGGTTGTGGACACCCCGTGTCCTGTCTGCAAGGGCTCTGGCCGGGTTGACAAACGCATGCAGGTCAAGGTCCCCGTGCCACCCGGTGTCGAGGACGGCATGGCCCAGCGGATACCGGACGGTGGCAATGCTGGGCCCCGGGGAGGCCCCTATGGTGACTTGATTGTGGAGTTTGTGGTCCGGCCCCACGAACAGTTCTTACGCAGGGGCCTCCACGTATACTTCGAGACGGACATCCCGTTCGACATTGCAGTGCTGGGCGGCGAGGTCGTGGTGCCCACCATGTGGGGCCCCACCAATGTCAAGATAAAGAAGGGCACCAAGGGTGGTACTGTCCTCCGGTTGCGTGGGAAAGGCGTCCACACACGCGATGGCCGGACTGGCGACCAGCTCGTCCGGGTGAACATACACATCCCCACGCGCCTCACGAAGGAGCAGAAACGCTATCTGGAACAGTTCCCGGATGTGTTCCCCCGTGGGTGAGTGATGCGTGCGTGTACATCAGAAGTCTATCGGCTTGCAGATACAGGCCCTCATCTTCAGTCCTGTAAAGTCGCTCGTGTTGGCTGGCCTCATCACCCATGCCGTGTCGGCACCCCGTCCTGTACCACCGACACACACAACATCGGTGTCCACAGGGACAAGTCCGGCATCGGCAGCCATCATCGCAATCTCCGCGCACACCTTTGTCCCCTGACCGAATGTCCTGAAGGCCACCGCCAGCAGTTCTGTTGCCGTCCAGGTACCGAGCTGACGCCGGATCCCACGGGCCACCCCGGCGAGGGCATGGGTCGTGGTCAGTATGTCCGCCCCAGCGGCGACGATGGCCTCTCGCAGGTCGTCGCGGAGCTCGTTGACGTTCGGCTCAGCAAAGCCGGTCATATGGGTCACGACAACGACATGTCGGTCTTTCAGGGCCCTCGCAAAACGCAGGCCGGTCTCGCCGGTAGTCGTTGCCACTACCACATGTCTGATGTCCGGGTTGTCCTCCAAGAATGCCTCCACCGCTGACAGTACTTCACCAGTGTGTTCTGGGGAGGCCTCCTCAAAGTACATGGTGTGGATGTCCATGTGACTCGTCCCGCCTGCCATGCATTAGAGTCTATCCCCTGGCCCGGCACACACTGTCGGCGACTGGCTGAGTTGCCACGCCCTGATGAACCACTCTGCGACGGCAAATGCGAGCAGGACAACCACCGCCTGCACGAAGTCCACTCTGTTGTTGGTCATCGTTGACACGAGGGCGGATGCGAGTACAGCGACCAGTACTGCGACCACGAGCCTGAGCACGAGCTGTCTGCCCCTGAAGGCGCCCTCCTCCTGTGCGGGGGCCAGTTCCAGCTGACCAAACTCTGCTGCAATCTCTTCCGGTGTCCCGAGGTCTTCCAGCACCTCTCTCAGCAGGACAGACGGGTCTTCGTCAGGCCAGGCCTCCATCCTGTCATTGAGAGAGTCCCTGATGTGCGTGTACAGGTCCTCCAGCAGGTCCTCGGTCTCGGGCGAGTCCGGTAGCTCTCTCCGTATCCTGTCCATGAACTCGTCAATCGTTCTCTTCAAGTCCTCCTCTTCCATCGTCCATCAGCGCCTCCAGCTTCTCGAAGAGCACTCTCAGGTTCACCGTGAGCTCGCGGAGCACCCGGTCACCCTCACCTGTGAGCACGTACACTTTCCTCCTTGGGCCTGTGTCCGACCTCTCTGCCCTGACGTTCAGCAGCCTCTCCTTCTTCAGCCGGTGGAGGATTGGGTACAGGGTCCCTTCCTTCACCTCCATCACACCGTCTGTCCTTGCCCTGAGTTCGCGGGCAATCCCGTACCCGTGGATCCCTTCCTTGTGGAGTCCGACCACTGCCAGGACTGCGAACTGGAGGAGTCCCCTGCGTAGCTCCACCCTCCAGCTCTCTTCGAACCTCAGGGGCCTCTTCAACGGACGCAGGCCTCACACACTTGTGCACTCGCACACCGCATACCTGGCCTTAAGTCTCTCCCTCGGCCACAGTCCTACACCCGTTCTGGGTGCCTCCGTCCAAAGAGGGCCTTGAACTCTATCATTAGTGTCGAGGAGTATTGCTTGGGCTCCCGTAGTAGCAGGTACAGGAACGAGGCTGCGAATCTCAGCACACCACTCATCAGTAGCATTGTGAACACCGCCCCGTGAGGGCCCAGGGACTGGGTGATAGCGTCACCGATGAAGCCAGCGACAAGTGAGCCACACAGGAAGACTATCCCGGTGAAGGTGTTGTACACTGCAAGGTGGGCCCCACGTTCGGTCTCGGGTGCAACGTCGTAGATGTATGCGGTGTTGGCATTCATGGCAGACGCGATGCAGAAGCCGGCAAGGGCGTTTGCTACGTAGACCGTGAGCATCGACGTTGCGAAGGCGTACATGGTGGGCACGATGAACAACAGGCTGCGTCCGAGCAGTATCAGGGGTTTCCGTCCCACCCGGTCGCTCAGCCGCCCCATCGGGACGGTGAACATGATTATGACCGCCGTCATGATTGCTGACGCGATGGCTATTTCGAACATCGTTGCGCCAAGCCACGTCTTCTGCACCACCATGAAGTATGGCCACGCCATGGACATGGCAAAGGAGAAGAAGACGGCAATCATACAGAACCTCCTGAAGTCTCCCGGCTGCGACAGCAGTCTCAGTACTGGTGGGAACGGACGCCTGCCGTCACCCTCCGTCATCCTCTCCTCGATGGTCAGTGAAATGACCGACGCCACAATCCCCACCACCGCTGTGGTCAGGAATGGGAGGTAGTATGCTCTGCGCCATGCCTCAACGGTGGGCAGCAGTACTGGACCGGCCGGCCCGAGCAGGTCGCGTGCGAGTGGGATGACTGCCGGGAACCCTGCTATGAACCCTGAGACGAGGGTCGCGACAAGCGACGCAATGTTTGCAGCCATACCGAGTCTACCGAGCTCCGTCCCACGGTTGGTCTCGTCGGTGAAGCTGCCGACCAGCGACTGCCAGGTCGGGATCTGGATACTGAGGAGCAGGGACTGGACACCGTACAGGACTATCATCTCGGTGGGTGTCTGTGCCCATAGGAACAGGAACACCGTGAAGAGCCCGGTGAGGGTGCCCAGTGCGACGAAGACCTTCGCCCTCCCGGTCTTGTCAGCCGTGGCCCCCCACAGGGGCTGGAGTATTGTTGGTGCCACGTTCCCAACACTGCGGAAGACACCAAGTTCCGTGTAGCTGGCACCCATGTCGATCATGTACGCCTGCATGAAGGGTGCATACATCCCCTGTGCGAACTGCGTCAGCGAACCAACGGCGTACACCTTCTTTGGTAGTCGGACATGGCAGTCTCCGGTCTCGCTAGTTGTCAGTGGTCTTCCACGCTCCGTATCCGTGATGGCGCCGTGCGGAATTATTAACTGTAGTCTTGGTGGCACATGGCAGTCGTGGTCTGTCTGGCCCACCGACCTGTGTGTGGAGCGCTCCCCTGCGGTGCTGGACACAGGGTCGTCCTTGCCACTGTCTGCCCATGACAACGTGCATACGTGACCGTCAGTGTTATCTAGGGTGGCCGCCCAATCAAGGGCCGCAGGTGTGTGTGAGCTGACTCATGCTCGGCGAGAACGTGTTCAGAGAGAGGGTCGAGAGCGTCGTCAAGTACATGGATGAGAAGGGTGCCACCCATGTTGTACTGACCCCCTCACCGAACTTCCACTACCTGACTGGCCTGCCCATTGTCATGCGGGAGCGGCTTGTTGCGCTTGTCATCTCCCGTGACGCTGAGGTCACCATCATTGCCCCGTCCTTTGAGGTCTCGGAGCACGCACGGCACACGTGGGTGAGTGATATCGTCCCGTGGGAAGAGGACGAAGACCCCTTCGCTGTCCTTGCTGAACGCCTTGGCAACAACCCCCGGGTACTGTTCGATGAGGGGCTGCCGCTCGGCGTGTTCTGGAAAATCGAAAGGGCTGTCGGCGGGTTCGAAAGCGTAGGCCTGGTCACGCCACGGCTGCGGGAACTACGTATGCACAAGACCGCGGACGAGCTCGCACTGATGCGGCGCGCCGGACGGGTGATATCTGATGCTGTCGCGAGTGCATTCGAGTCGGTCGAGGCCGGGATGACAGAGCTCGATGTCCAACAGGTCGTCAACCGGGAGGTCATATGTGGGGGGGCCACCCCAACATTTGCGGCCGTCCAGTTCGGTGAGGACAGTGCACTGCCGCATGCAGCCCCCGGTAACCGGGTCGTCCAGAAGGGTGACGTCGTCCTGATGGACTGTGGCTGTGCGGTGGCCGGGTACAACACAGACATGACCCGTATGGGTGTTGTTGGTGACCCGTCTGACGAGCTGGAGAAGATATACTCGGTCGTCCTCGCCGCCCAAGAGGTGACACTCGACCAGCTCAAGCCCGGGATTGCCTGCGGTGCTGCTGACGGCATTGCCCGCAGGGCCATCGAGGAGGCCGGCTATGGCCACTACTTCACACACAGGCTCGGCCACGGTATTGGCATGGAGGTGCACGAACCGCCATACCTCGTCCGGGGCAATTCAGCCCGACTTGAGCCGGGCATGACACACAGTGTGGAACCCGGTATCTATCTCAAAGGCGTGTTCGGTGTCCGCATTGAGGACCTGGTGCACATCACAGAGGACGGTGCCGAGGTCATCACCTACGCCCCGAAAGACCTGTTCCAGCTGGAAATATAGTCAGCTACAGCAACCGTGGCGACAGTATCGCCCGGCCCTTCTCCGCTACCACTTGTGCCCTCGAAAACATTAAGAAGAGATGGGAGGCAACGCGTCCTCGGTCGGTGGGTGCCATGGGTGACAAGAAGTACAGCTTCAAGTGCATGGAACAGAACTGCGAGAACCGTGTGTGCTGCACGCGCGAGCATGTCGATGTGACACTTGGAGACCTGTCCCGGTGGTCTGCCCAGGGCTACTTGCCCCACATCCTACCGGGCCTCACACTCATAGTCCCCGAGTCCGAAGACGAAGAGATGCGGCTGGAGACGTCCCGCAGGCCACTCAAAGACCGGGAGGACACCACAGCATGCGTGTTCTACCACGAGGAGGCGAACGCCTGTACAATCCGCTACTCCCGTCCACTGTCCTGTAGGACATTCCCCCTCCGCTACAATGGCGACAAGTTCTACGTCGTTGACAGGGACTGCCCGGGCATAGGAAAGGGCGAGGTCACAAAGGAGTCGCTGAAGGGGGCACGCGAGACCGCCGAGCAGGAGTACCGCGAACGCCTAGAGACCCGGGCTGCGCTGCCAGCCATCTACACGGTCATCGTGGCCCAGATGGTGCGCCGCTCCGCAGAGGCAATGCAGTCGCTGAGTGACGAGGACCGCAAAAGGATTGAAGAGATACTGTCTCGTGGCCAGGACGACAGCGCTCCTGCCGACACTGGTCAGAGCACTGGTGCGTGACGACAGTCCGAAAGGTATTTCTTGTTTCGGAAGTCCGCACCTGCACGCCACCGAGCCACCCTGCAATGGAGTCCACGGAATGACATCCGACGAGTTCTCGACCAACGACATCGAGTTCGCATTCGAGAAGCTGGACACGTCGGAGCACGGCCTGTCCTCCGCTGAGGCCGAGACCCGGCTTGCAGAGTACGGCTACAACGAGTTGGTTGAGACCGGCAGGAAGAGTCCGTTCTGGATGTTCCTTGAGCAGTTTGCCGACCCAATGGTGATCATACTCCTGATAGCCATCGGCATCTCCGTCGTGACCTACGCGATATCTCAAGAGGACGAACACGGCATAATCGATGCTGTCGTAATCTCCGCCATCGTGATATTCAATGCAGTGTTCGGTTTCGTCCAGGAGTACCGTTCGGAGCAGGCCCTGCAGGCCCTCAAGGAGATGGCTGCGCCACGGGCAAAGGTCCTACGTGACGGCCTGTGGCAGGTCATAGACTCGAGACTGGTGGTCCCCGGGGACATAGTCTCACTTGAGGCGGGTGACAGGGTCGCAGCCGACGCGCGGGTGATATACGCTGTCGGGCTTGCTGCTGACGAGGCAGTCCTGACTGGCGAGTCCATAGCCTCAAGGAAGGTCAGCGAACCGGTCCACACGCAGTCGCTGGCGGTCGGCGACATGCGCAACATGGTGTTCCAGGGCACTACGATTGCTTCCGGCAAGGGCCGTGCGGTGGTGACGGCGACCGGCATGGCGACCCGGTTCGGTGAGATTGCTGAGATGGTCCAGGAGAGCGAAAAGGACATGACCCCGCTCCAATTGGACCTTGAAGACCTTGGTAAGAAGCTCGGCATAGTCGTGGTCGTGCTCTGTGGGGTGGTGTTCGGTGCTGAACTCATACGGAACGTGTCTGACAGCTGGATTGAGGAGCTGTTGGCTGCAATCGCCCTTGCCGTGTCAGCCATTCCAGAGGGACTCCCCGCCGTGGTCACCATTACGCTGGCGATAGGCGTACAGAAGATGGTGACCCATAACGCAATCGTCCGCAGACTCCCATCAGTCGAGACCTTGGGCTCCACGACAGTAATATGTTCCGACAAGACGGGCACCATCACAAAGAACGAGATGACCGTGACCAACATATTCGTCAACGGGACGACCATCACGGTCACAGGAGTGGGCTACAACCGTGAGGGACGCTTCTATCGTGCAAGCAAGGAGTACGACGTGCTGTCAGACCCCCATGTTGTGCGTATCCTTGAGATCGGTCAGATGTGCTCCAACTCTCTGCTCCAGGAGGACCCGTCTGGCAAAGCCGACTGGACGGTGGTGGGCGACCCCACAGAAGGCGCCCTGCTCGTCGTGGCTGAAAAGGCGGGGCTCTCCTATGAGCACACTCACTCCCGCTATGAAGAGGTCACAGAGATCTCGTTCGACTCGGCGAGGAAGCGGATGACCTCAATATGTCGCGACACCGAGGCGAGACTCTGGGCCTTTTCCAAGGGCGCCCCCGAGGTACTGCTGCCACTGTGCACCCACATCCTTGAGGGCGGCGAGATCCGTCCACTCGACGAGCGCACAAAGGAAACGATACTTGAGATCAATGCCGGCTTCGCCGAGAATGCACTGCGGGTGCTCGCCTTCGCATACCGGCCACTCAGTGAAGAGATCCCTGACTGGGAGCCAGAACGGGTAGAGCGGGACTTGATCTTCGTTGGCCTCGTGGGGATGATGGACCCGCCCAGGGACGAGGTGCGAGAGGCCATTGAGCGTTGCAAGAGGGCCGGTATCCGTCCCATAATGATTACTGGTGACCATGCGCTGACGGCCCGCGCGGTCGGGGTAAAGGTGGGCCTGATTGAGCGCGACGGCCTGGTCACCACGGGTGCCCAGATAGAGAATATGGACGACGACGAGTTCGCCGGGTGCGTACAGGAGTGCAATGTTTTCGCCCGCGTCGCCCCACATCACAAGCTCAGGATTGTGGAGGCCCTCAAGGGCATGGGCGAGGTGGTCGCCATGACCGGCGATGGTGTCAACGATGCCCCGGCAGTGAAGACCGCGGATGTCGGGATTTCCATGGGCGTGCGGGGTGCGGACGTGACAAAGGAGGCGTCGGACGTCATCCTCACGGACGACAACTTTGCGACCATCGTGGTGGCCGTGGAGAAGGGCCGTGAGATATACTCTAACATACGCAAGTTCGTCCGCTTCCTCCTCGCTGCGAACTTCGATGAGGTCGTACTCGTCTTCACTGTCATCATGCTCGGCCTGCCACTCCCTATCACCGCAATCCAGATCCTCTGGCTCAACCTCGCCACCGATGGGTTCCCTGCG
>JALVPN010000059.1:8887-15679 GCA_027031765.1 Promethearchaeota archaeon
CCCTTCGTTAGAGCGCGGTGTCGACCCACCAGAGACCGGCGTGATGGAACGTCCTCCCAGGAAACCGGGCGAGAAAATGATGAACCGTGGCATGGCCTCGTTTGTCGCAGTCGCCGGGTTCGTGGCCTTCGTGTCGTCGTCCTTCATATTCATGTGGGCACTGACCACATACGGTGGCTGGATCCCCGGCATCACGGGCCCGGTGGTCGACTGGTCCGACCCAACATGGCGCCGCGTCCTCCTGCATGCCCGCACGGCCGTGTTCGCAGGTGTCGTGACCTTCGAGCTAGTCTTCGTGTGGAACTGTCGTGATGAGTACCACCCCATCTGGCGCACCGACTGGAAACACTCGTGGGCACTGATGGCTGCGGTGCTCCTCTCTGCGGTCCTGACCCTCGCCACTATCTACGTGCCCTTCCTGCAGGTGCTGTTCCAGACAATGCCACTGAACGCGATTGACTGGGTCATCATCATAGCGACATGTATACCCGCGCTGTTGATACCGCCCCACATCCTCTTCGGACACACACACGAGCACTACCCTGGACAGCAACAGTAGGGTACACCTCGTGTGAGTGGTGCACTCCCACACCCAAGGGGGTGGGGACGCAGGTACAGAACATTTGTCGCAGCCTGTAGTCTGCACTCAGAGGTGCTCGCGGACCCACGCCACCGCGTCTGCAAGGACTGCGGGCCCTTCGGGGTCGTCATACGGGTCGTGGTACGCGCCCTCGTAGGTCCGCAGGGTCTTGTCGGCAGACGCTATTGACTCGAAGAACCGGATATTCTCCTCTGGCACCACAATCCTGTCGTCAAGTGGTTGCTGCATCAGTACCGGCAACACGATTTCCGGGCCCATGGTCACAGCCTCTGCGACGGCCCTGAAACCCTCTGCTGCAAACCTCGTGGTGACCATGTCAAAGCGCAGGGGGTCTTCTCTGTTCCGTCTGACAGCCTCCTTGCTCTTGAACACGAGGTCGAGGTCAAGTCCGTTGTCCACGAGCTTCGTCGGGCATACCCTCGACAGCAGGCCCACCAGTGCCTTCAACGGCCGGCTCACCTTCAGCCGTTCCGAGAGCCCTGGTGACGACAGTACGAGTCCTGCGAGCCTGTCCGCCCTGCGTCTGGTAACGTAGGACACTGCTATCAGGCCGCCGAAGGAGTGACCGAACAAGAACAGTGGTCTCTCTGGGTGCTCCCCCTGGACCTGCTCAACCAGGGCGTCGACGTCGTCGAGGAACTCGTCGAAACGTTCTATGTGTCCCCTGACGCCGTCATACTCTCCAAAGCCCCTCAGGTCCGGGGCATAGAATGCAATCCCGTTCTGCTCATAGTATTCGCCAATGGTCGAAATCAGCCCGCTGTGGCTACCGAGCCCGTGGAGTCCAAGGACGACACCATCCGGCTCCCCGTCCGGGGCCCAGACCCTCATGGCCATGCGCTTGCCGTCGTAGCCTGTGTAGTGCGTTCTTCTCAGTGGCACTCGTTGTCACCACAACATGTGTGGGACGGGCCACCATTTTACTCTTCGTCCTCGACCGCAGGAGTGCTCTCCCAGCTCCAGAGACCCCTTGCTGGCAAGGTACAGCGCCCCCGCTGGGCCAGTCATCAGCCCCCGTGCAGGGCCCCATCACCTCGGTAGTCTTCTCTCCAGCCACGCATAGATGTCATCGAGTACGCGGTCAGTACCAGACCCCCCGAGCAACATGTGGTAGTGGTCCTCGTAGAGCACCCATGTCTTGTCAGGTGACGAGAGCCGGTCATAGAACTCCCTGACCTTCCCTACCGGTACCTTGCTGTCCGCCCCAGCCTGCTGGAGCAGCACCGGCTGCTTGATGACGTCCGCTAGGCGAGAGGCCTCGTCCATCGCCCTGTACATGGATGTCACGAACCTCGGTGTCAGGGTGTCGCACCGTAGGGAATCCTCCTCCAGTCTCCTCACCACCTCCGGGTCGCCTGAGATTGCACTGCCCTCCATGTCCGCCGGATATGGTGTCTTGGTGTTGAGCAGCGACAGCACCCAGGCAACAAAGCGCTCCCACCGCCCCATCGGGTGAGCAAGCGCCACCATCGGGCACTGGAGTACCATCCCGTCCGTCACAAGCGGGTATGCCAGGACGTACTTGATGACCACAAGCCCACCGAGGGACACCCCGAGCAGGTACGTGAGCCTGTTGATGAACCTGTCCTTCACCTGCATCACGATGTTCTGGAGGTCCTCCACGTATTCCTCAAAACTGATCACATGACCACGCGTCCCGGTGTAGTGGCCGAAGCCCCGCATGTCCGGTGCAAAGAGGGCGAGCCCTCTCTCTGCCAAGAACTGCCCTGCTGTTTCGAGGTCGCCGCCGTGACCACCAAGGTCGTGGACGGCCACAACCAGCGCGCGCGGCCGCTCGTCCTCCGGTATCCACGCGTGCATGAACATGCGTGTACCGTCGTAGCCGATGTACTGTGTCTCCTCGTGCGCCGCGCTCATACCTACAGCCTGCACGCACACCCTAATGTATTCTCTGCAATGCGTCGTCCCCGCCGACTGGCCGGCAAGAGGGACGGGAGTGTGTCCACGCAGGGGACATGCGGCGACGACGGCACAGTCTGGCCCGTGTGAGGGGGGCGGCCCGTCGCTGAGCCGCCCACCCGTACCAATGATGTCCTCCGGTGGCCCTCTCGTACTAGAACCTCATCGGCTTCGGCTCGTCGCCTGAGTAGTCATAGAACCCGCGGCCGGCCTTCCTGCCCAGCCATCCAGCCCGCACCATCTTCCTGAGCAGTGCTGGCGCCCGGTATTTGCTGTCCTTGAACTCGTCGACAAAGTAGTCTGAGATGTACAGCAGGGTGTCCAGGCCCACAAAGTCGGCAAGCGTCAACGGTCCCATGGGCCAGTTCAGACCCAGCTTGATTGCAAGGTCCATGTCCTCGACCGTGGCGACGCCCTCCTGGACTGCAAAGATTGCCTCGTTGATTGCCGGTACCAGCAGGCGGTTGACCGCGAAGCCGGGGGCCTCGTTCACTAGCACGGTCTGTTTACCGAGCCTCTCAGAGACCCGTCTTATGACCTCCACCGTCTCGTCTGCTGTCGCCTGCCCCTTGATTATCTCTACCAGACGCATCACGGGTACCGGGTTGAAGAAGTGCATGCCTATGAACTTCTCCGGCCTGTTCGTGACCGCAGCCATCTGCGTGATGCTGATGCTCGATGTGTTCGATGCCAGTATCGCATGTGGTGGTGCCAGGCCGTCGACCTCCTTCCATGTGTCGAGCTTCAGCTGCACCACCTCTGGGATGGCCTCTATTACGAGGTCGGCCTCTTTCACTGCCTCCTCAAGGTCAAGGACACCATCAATCCGCCCAAGTGTCGCCTCGATCTCCTCCTCTGTGGTCTTGCCCTTCTTCAGACCACGTTCGAGGTTCTTCTTGATTGTGGCCATGCCCTTGTCGAGGAAGCGCTGCTCAATGTCTCGCATCTTCACCTCGTAGCCGGCCTGAGCACATACGTGGGCAATCCCGTTGCCCATCTGCCCTGCACCCAGCACGGCTATCTTCTTTATCTCCATCTCTGGTGTTCCTCCTCTGTAGGGGGTGTCTACGCCACTCCCGCCGGTGCCTGCACGTAATATGTTTGACTGTTCACACGCCCACCACGGCCCGCATGTTATAGTACACGTGTTCTAGGGCTACATCACAGACCGACACGTTGGGCATGGTCCTGTGTAGTGGGGGTTGCACAGCTGTCCTATAGTGGTGTACATGTCGGCAGCAGGTCGTCGCTGACCCACTGAGATGATGCGGGTAGTGAGATGTTGTGTACCATAACGGTGTTCGCGGCATGTGGCCTGCCCTCACATGCAGACATGCGTGGTGGTGGGATGGGGGTGTGGTTGTCCAGCAGGTCACAGGTGACAACTAACCAACCAAATAGTGTATGGCTGCTCAAGAGCGTTGCCAGAGGCACGCAGGCGTCACGTATCACGAGTTTCTTCGGACTTGCAGGTGCAGATGAACGTCTAGGGGGGAGGGTGTCTCGTCGAGGGTCCTGCTGCAGTGCCCCGGGTTGTAGAAGTGTCAGAAGGGGCTGGCTGAAAGACCTTTCCAGTCGTTTGAGAGGGATTGCAACAGGAGTCAGACATGTCGTGTGGTGGTGTGCCGTAGGAGTGGGTGCCCGCAACAAGATTAATACGAGTTCCAGCAGTCCGTAGTCTAGGTGTGACCATTGAGTAGGCGTCCTGCATTCCTTACGGTAACGTACTCGGGCTCCGGCTTGAACCCGATGGACTACGAGCGCAAGATGGTGCGCGAGAAGAACGTGAAGTTTGATGGTGAGGACGGTACCCTTGAGGTCACCGACATCCGTCTGGTCTGGATCAAGAAGCCCTCGCGGTGGGGTGCAGTCAAGAAGGTCGGTGCGGTGGCCGGTGCCATTGCGGCTGCCGTGGCCGTGGACGCGCTCGGTGATGCTATTGGTGGTCGGGCCGGCCGTGCGGTCAGTCGGGTGGGCTGGCACGTTGGGGCCGCGATGGCCGGCGTGGCAATAACACACATGGCGCTGGACTCATTCTACAACCGTGATGAGCACGGTAACATGGAGAGCATCGCAATCCCAATCATCGCCATCAGCCAGGCCGCCCAGAGTGGTGACCGGCTGATTGTCGAGCTCAAGTCAGGCGGCACGGTCGAGTTCAAGTTCAAGCAGAAGAAAGTGATACCCACGGTGATTGCAAACATCACGAGCGCCCAGCAGGAGGGCAAGTGCCCATACTGCGGTGCGAGTACCATGAATTCACCGACGTGTCCGAACTGTGGTGCTCCAATCGACTCGTCAGCCACCGGCGGCCCGTCAGCCCCGGCGGGTGGTGGGAAGTTCTGCACCAAGTGTGGCCAGCCACTACCCGCAGATGCCCGTTTCTGTAGCAAGTGCGGTGCTCCCGTGAGCTAGTGTCCAGCAGGTGCGCATGGCGTCTGCGACGCGGTCTCTGGGCCCTACCTGAACAGGTTGAGTCCCCTGGGCCTGTTGATGTCAGCGCCATGCTCCTCACCGCACTCCACGTCCAGCCCCCTGACTATGACAAAGGGGACTCCTTCCCCGGCCTGCCCCATGAGGAGTTCTGCTGCTGCTGCCAGCTCGTCCGCTGTGCACACCTTTGACGAACGCAGGACGTAGCCGTACAGGTCGCTCTTCCCACGGTTGTGCGTGAATGCGTTGACTCCCGCGCAGCCGAGGGCCACGTTGACAGCCCCATCACGCCAGGGGCGTCCCTGAGTGTCGCTGACCACTACTCCCACATGTCTGCCCGTCCTCATCACGATCTCGTCGCGGAAACGCTGTGCCGATGCGTCTGGGTCTTCCGGCAGGAGCACGTACGTCCCCCCGGGAGCGTTGGACCTGTCCACCCCGCTGAAACTGCATATCGGCCCGCCGCGCGTTTCTGTTATGAGTGCCCGCGCCTCACGCAGGACATCGACGGCCTCCCGGAGGGCAAGTTCTACCTGTACCGGGTCGAAACCGTTCCTCTCGGCTATCCTGCGGGCCCTCTCACTGACCACGACGCTCTCTGCTGTGACGACCCGTCCCTCCACCTTCGAGACCACCTTGTGGGTGATGACGACCACATCGCCGTCCTGGAGGTGCACCCCCTCAGAGCTGAGCCCCGTGAGCAGGTGTCCTACAATGTCGTCACCACTGCGGAAGTCGTGTCGTGTGCGTATCCCAATGACCCGGTACTCCTTGGTCACCATGTCAGCCACCCCGTTGTCGCTGCCACAACAAGGCCGGTAATGCGAGCCTCACTCTACGCCCACTGGCTGGTGGAACCCTTGACCGGCGGCGTCCGAGTGCGCCCCGTGGAGCACGACATGCCCTGGTTGCGGTCTCCGATGCCATTTGCAGGCGCCCTGAGCGCTGCAGAGGGGCTCTGACGGCAAATGACTAATAAGTCATGTTAGACTGGCTTGTGTATAGTACAAGACTTGACACAGGCGTCGGGACGCCCTTCCGGGCACGCAGCCCCGCCCAACATGGGCCACACAGGAAGAGGCGACGTTGGAGTGAAAGACTTTGAGCCCATCCAAGAAGAAGCGTACTAGAAAGAAGAGAAAGGCGTCGTCGACACGCCCCGCCAGTGGTGAGTCCCAGGGCGACATCACCCAGGGGACCATTGCGAAGTTCATGCGCAAGAGGACCCAGCTTGTCGGCTTCGAGACAGGCCTCAACAAACACACACAGTACGCGATTGAGTTCCTCGACAACGCAATCGATGCACTGGAGAGCTGGTGGTGGAAAAGTGACAAGCACCCACGTCTGACCCCCCAGCTCGACCCGGCGCTGGTAGAAGAGGCGTTGGCAAAGCTCAAGGACGACCTCTTCGACTCGATTGCGCTCAGCAAGCAGCTGGAGAAGGCTGTCCGCCAGGGCAAGGAAGTGAAGATACCGCCCCGGCGCAAGGAGACCCTCGAAGAGCGCCTCCGTAGGTTCCGCAAGTTCCTCGTCCCGTTCAGGGCCTTCATCAACAAGGAAGAACCCCTCGTCGTGATGCAGCTCACAGAGATCCAGATGCCTGACCTCGTGCCCATTGATGACGAGGAGGGCATCAAGGTCTACGAGTTCACATGTTTCGACACCGGCGTCGGTATGGTGCCCTCTGACCTTGAGAAATTTGGTATCTACCTTGCGTCCAGCAAGTCGGAGCGTCTGCGCCAGACCCGTGGCAGCCAGGGCTTCGGTGCCCCATCGGCCTTCAGCGACGCCCAGAACACCACTGGCAAGCCCATCTTCGTCGTGACAAGGCGCTTCAC
>JALVPN010000059.1:15689-16769 GCA_027031765.1 Promethearchaeota archaeon
CGCGCGCACTGGCACATTGTCCACCTCACCCGGCAGATGCGTCCCGTGGCCGACTTCTACACCACCACTGCAAACACAAAAGAGTACGTTGCGGGGCCACTTGAGCTCGACCTGCCGTTCAAGCACGGCACATACATCCGGCTCAACTACTTGAACATCCAGTACCGTCGTGGGTACGCCGACACTTACGCTGAGATGGCCTCTCTCCTCAACTCCCACGTCACAATAGTCTTCATAGACCCGTACGGCGAGGTGCACGTATACCCGCGGCGCGTGGACAAGTTCCCGGCGGAGCCCAAGTATGCACAGCCGCACCCTGCCAGCATCAGGATTGGCGAGTTCCAGGACCTGCTGAGGGAGAGTACAGAGGTCGACCTGAAGGGGTTCCTCACCAAGGCCTTCTGCCGCCTGAGCCTCAACAAGGCCAAGGCAATCATTGAGAAGACGAACAAGGAGCTGCGTCGGAGGCACATGCCGACCATCAGCCTGAAGACACCCACTGATGCCCTGTCCAGTATCGAGGTGGAACTCCTCTACAAGGCCTTCTCCAATGAGGACTACCTGGCACCACCAACAGACACTGTGGTCCCGGTCGGCGAGGACGTCTTCGAACAGACAATCAAGCTTGCATACAACCCCGACTTTGTGGCTGCTGTCACTAGGCGCCCGACGTCAGGCAAGGGCCTGTCCTTTGCAGTCGAGGCGTGCATCGCGTATGGCGGGGACATACCACCGGCCACATCTGCCACCCAGGTCCTCTGGCGCTTTGTGAACCGCGTGCCCAAGTTGCGTGACAACAGTGACTGCGCCACATGGAAGGCGACAGCATCGGTCAACTGGAAGAACTACAAGCTGCAGACCTTTGACAACGGCATCCCACGCGGGCCAGTCATGATATTCATACATGTCTGTGGTGCGTACGTCCACGTGATGTTCAAGGGACAGAGCAAACAGGCCCTTGCAGAGGACGAGGTGCTACTGAAGGAGGTCAAGCTCGCCCTCGAGGACATCGGCCGGAAGTTCAGGCGCTACATCACGCGCAGGGAGACCGCACGCCGACGGGCCAAACGTGCTGGCATC
>JALVPN010000060.1:0-6027 GCA_027031765.1 Promethearchaeota archaeon
TCGGCAGCCAGAGGGCCGCAATAGAGGACCCGTCACTGGCGGACACTTTCAGGGTCGTGCGTGATTCAGCCCCGTCCGTACCCGTGATTGCCAACATTGGCGCGACGCACGTGGAGCTGGCACCGGACGCTGTAGAGATGATAGATGCTGATGTCCTTGCTGTGCACCTCAACCCTCTACAGGAGGCTGTGCAGCCGGAGGGTGACTGTGACTCGGAGGGGTTCCTGGACAACATAGCAGCCATCGTTGACACGGTCGACGTCCCGGTGATAGTGAAGGAGACCGGTGCAGGGATCTCCGGCGAGGTGGCCCAGATGCTCGAAGAGGTCGGTGTGGACGCTGTTGATGTCGGCGGCGTGGGTGGGACGAGCTGGGCGGCTGTGGAGTACTACCGTGCGCTGCAGGAGGACGACCCGGTCAAGACCCAGCTGGGGCTGGAGTTCTGGGACTGGGGCATCCCCACGGCACTCAGCGTCATCATGGTGCTCGATGCCACCGACCTCGATGTCATTGCCACAGGTGGCATACGTACAGGCCTCGATGTGGCGAAAGCCCTCGCCCTCGGGACAGTTGCCGCTGGTGTTGCACACCCGCTGCTCCGGCCTGCTGTGAATGGTACCACCGAGGACATCGTCGCGCAGCTCAACGCACTGTTGGAGTCGTTGCGCGTGGCCATGTACCTCACGGGCTGCCTGACCGTCGATGACCTCGCATCGGTGCCACTTGTGATAACTGGCAGGCTTGCCCAGTGCCTCGAGTCCCTGAACCTTGATGTGAGCAGGGTGGCCCTCGGCGTGCGCAAGGTGCCGGAGGTCAGCGACGAGGAGATCTGACTGCTGGTGCCGGGTGTTGTCCCCGGACGGGCACGGCTGACACCCACGGGGACTGTCCTGTGTATGGCGCAGACAGGTCTGTCCATGTTGGAGTCGGTGTGCCCGGAGCTGTGATGTGGGGCCCATGGGATGTGGGGCCGTAGTGTCAGTTGCGCCAGTAGTTCAGAGGGCGCCGACACGCTGGAGGTATTCTGACCACTTGCGGATGCCATTGAGCATCTGCACGGCCTCCTCTATGGTGTCACCGCAGGGGATGCCGTTGAGCTCGAAGCCACGGATTATGACCTCGTACTTGTCGAGGTAGGGGACGTAGGCGACGACCGTCTTCTTGTGCCGTTTGGCCACGTTGGCCACGCGTGCGCCGATCTGGAGCGAGATGCCGGGTGCGTAGGGCAGCAGCAACAGGAGGGCTGCGTCTATGTAGTCGAGCGCGAGCATCTTGTCAAGGACGCGTTCGTAGTCTATGTCGGAGGCGCTACCCGTCAGGTCAATCGGGTTGCGGAACGAGGCAATCCCCTGATAGGCCGGTGTCATGACGGAACGCATGGCCTCCTGGTCCTCTTCCTTGAAGGGTGGGAACTCAAGGCCGTAGTAGGCCGCCTCGTCCGACGCGATGACACCATGGCCGCCACTGACCGTGAGCGTCCCGACACGCTTCCCCTTCATCGGGCGGGGCCCGAAAGAGAACACCTTTGAGTATGCCATCACCTCGTCCTCGTCCATTGCTTCGATCACGCCGAACTGCCTGAAGGCAGCCGAGACCACTGCACCATTTCCCGCAAGCGACGAGGTGTGACTCTGTGTGGCCCTGTGCCCTGCTTCTGACTGGCCACCCTTGAGCACCACGATTGGTTTCTTCCTTGCGACCCGGGCACACTCCTCGACGAACCGCCTGCCCTCTCCCGGCCCGAAGCCCTCAATGTAGGCCAGGATGACACGGACGTTGTCGTCCTCGCCGAAGAACCGGACAAAGTCGGACACCGTGGTCTGTGCCGAGTTCCCAATGGACACCGCTGCTGCAATGCCCACGTCCCTGTCCGCGAACTCTTCGAGGCGCTCAACGAGCCAGCCACCGCTCTGGGACACTATGGCCACGTTGCCGTACCTGGGCCTTGCGACCCGCTCGGACGGCAGGAAGAACGTGTCCACACGGTCCGGCACGAACACACCTATGCAGTTCGGCCCGACCATGGTGATATTGTACTGGTTGGCAATCTCAACGATCTCGTGCTGGAGGGAGCGTCCAGACTCGCCGGTCTCGCTGAAGCCTCCAGACACCACGATGACCGAGCGTATCTTCTTGCGCCCGCACTCCTCGAGCACTCCCGGCACGAACCTCGCCGGGATTGATATTACTGCGAGCTCAATATCGTCGGGGGCCTCGGTTATGGACTTGTAGACCTTGACGCCCTCGACCGTACCCCCTTTCGGGTTGATGGGGTAGGTCTTGAGCCCATTCTCGAAACACAGTTTCCTGAAGATGACGTTGCCCGGCGAAAACGGGTTCGACGTGGAAACGCCCACTACAGCTGTGACCTTTGGGTTCAGCATCGTCTTGAGACCTGCAATCACATGACCACGCTCACGAGTGTTCAGTATGTCCGTCCGGCTGCGGCGCTGACGGGCCGCCGTGCTAGTCTGCCCCATCGGTCTGATTTAAGCCTGTGGGAGATGTGTCCCACATATTGCTCGTGCTGTCCCTCGGGTGGGGCCGGGTACACATGCCACCGTGATGCCGGTGGGAGCCCCCATGTCCGGTGGCCGTTGAATGAGTGCTCCTGCGACCGTCTTGTTACCAGCGGCTAGGGCTTCATCTGGGCCAGGACCTCGCGCAGGCGTGGCTCCGCAAGGATGCCGAGCTGGATCTTGCAGAGCAGCTTTGCGGTCTCGGCATAGATGACCCTGCGGGTGTCATCGCTGTCGCTGCTCGCACTGTCCACGGCCTCCTCACAGCGCTGGTTGAACCGTTTTATGATGCGTTTCTCAAGGTCTGGACCCCCCCAGTCGAAGCCGTCCAGTGCGGCCTGTGCTTCGAGTATCTTCTCCTGCACGTTCACCTCGCCCCCTCTCAGGACCTCCTCCACGCCTGCAAAGTAGCTGGCCACGGCCCGTTCAATGCGGGCCTTCTCAGAGGGCAGCAGGTCCTTCTCCTGCGGGCGCTTCTGGTGGAGTTCCTGTAGGAGCCTGGCACCAGGCGCCTCCGTGAGCAGCCCTTTGATTATCCTGACTATGAAACGCGAAGGGGTCTCCACCACATCGGCAAAGTAGGGGCTCTTTGACCTGTACCGGTGGATCTCCTTGAGGACCTCGAGCCAGAAGACGGGCAGGAGGACGTGACAGCGTACCGAGTACTGTTCAATCATCCTCTGGTGCTGACCGATGAACCCCCACGCATCGTCCTCAATCTCGGCCTTCAGGTACGGCTCCTCAGGCTCTTCTGGGGCTGCCTCCACCAGTGTGAGTGGTGGCACCGTGTCCGGTGATGGTGCTGGTGTCATCCTTGAGAGCTGGGCACCCTCAGGCACGACCTCAGCAGGCGGCCGTTCTCTACCGTCGTCGAGGAGCGTGAGGATCTCCATGGTGGGTGTGCGCGCCTGTTCTGCCCGTTGGGCCCTGTAGGCAAGCTTGGGCAGGAGGCTCTCGATCTGTGAGAGGCGCTTGACGATGAGGCCCATGATGTTGGCCGTGGACTGGGAGAGCTGTCCCGGTGCGAGGGTGCTCTCAATCCACTTGCGGGTCCTCTTCAGTCCCTGTGTCAGCGAGTCCACCCTGTCCGGGTCCACGCGCCCCTCAATCTGGGTGCTCAGCAGGAAGTGCATGAGCGTGGCGTTGAGGGTGGCAATCAGTAGCAACCTGTCCATGAGCTCTTCTTGGGAGAGCGACTCACTCAACGGGCGATCACCCCATGGCTGGTGTTCCAGTGGTGTCTGCTGGCGTCATGTAGTAGCTGAACAGTTCCCTGAAGTCCTCGATGGCACTCACGAGCTCCTTTCGTGTCGTCCCCTTTGCACGCATGAACCAGCCCTGTTTGAGTGGTGATGCCCCACTGTGCAGGTTCACAAGCTGGGTCGCCTCGTTGATTATCTGGGCGAGTTCGGGTATCTTGGGCAGCCCGAGCAGGAGGAGCAGGTTTGTGGGTGCCTCCGAGTAATGGTACTGGACGTAACAGGGCGTGATGGCAGCGCCGGGTGCGACGAACTTCTCCAGGGCCTCCTTGAGGTGCATGCCGTACTCGGCCTTTGCGATGTGCCTCGGCCCACTGAGGACGTAGTACACACTCTCCGCATTGGGCTGTTCGCCGACATCCGCATATGAACACTGTTTGACCGCATAGTCGATCATTGCACGCAGCTGCTGCGGCATGCTGCCGGCGTCGGGTATCAGGCCCACATCGGTGTACAGTGCGGGGACCACCACCGGGTCGAGTTTGTGCGAGTAGTCTGCGAGGTCTGTGGTCGGGAACACGTCCTTGCCACTCTCGTACACGCCGGGCGAGAGCATTGCCTCCACCACGTCCAGGGCCATCGGGTTGACCAGTTCCACAAAGGCCTGTTCCGTCCTCTTCTCAAGGTCGCCCGCCTCGTCCAGTGTTGAGGGCACCATCCTCTCGATGGAGGCGATGTCCGCAATGTCCACGTCGAGCTCCCGCTGGAGGTAGTCCACACTCTCACTGGTCCGGCTCCGGAGGATCCGTTTCAGCATTGTCCTGTTGCTCAGCAGGATTGTCAGGTTGGCCCCACGGTCCTGGAGCTGGGCCCTCATGAGCTTTGAGACCGCCCAGATTGAGTTGAGGGCCTCACTGGACTGTCCCTCGAAGGGCAGGACCCCTATGACGTAGACGAATATCCTGCGGCCCTCCTCCTCCTGGAACCGCTGTTTGAGGAGCTCTATGAGTGCCGGCGTGCCACCGCAGCCGGTACCACCACCGAGGCTCGTGAAGATGCAGAACCCCGAGACCCCTTCGAACCCGAGGCCGGCGAGCTGGTCGAATATGATGTCCTTGGCCTCGTGCACTGCCCTGTAGCCGTCCATGAACCGGCCGCCCACACCGATGTCGCTGTCACCGTAGAGCAGCGTGTTTTCTTTGGGGATCTCGTACTTCTGGCGCACTTTCATGAGGTCGGCCCGGTCAGTGTTCATGAGCAGGTAGCCCCTGACGCGGGACGGCAGCCTCTTGTCGGCACTTGTCTTGAGGTACGAGCCTACAATATTGGACCCGCACTCTCCGATACCAATTGCAAACACTTCTGCAGCCTTTGCAGAGTCGTCGTCAGAACCTCTCGGCATCCTTTGCACCTTCATCCAACCTCTCTTTGTCGCTCCGATCTGTCACGTCAATACAGCAGGTGGTCGCAGGCCCGCTGCCACGAGTCCCGTGCAGCCCTGTCCGGAGGCCATGCGTTAGTCCTCAGCCAACGTCTTGGGTGACCAGACGCCTATTATTTCTGCCGTGCATGTACCCGCTACTGTCCAGTGCCGTGAGTGTGCGGCCCCGGGTGTCCCCCAGTGGTGGCAGCACAGTCCCTGCAGCTTCGCGGCCAAGTGCAGTACTACCGCCCTGACGGGCCGGCTGACGGTGGCCTACTTGGTGGGCCCTGTCACCAGTGGTACCTGGCAGCCCCGGTGTGGACATCCCTGTCCACCTGGCCACCGCAGGCACCCGCAGTGCCCGTTTGCTCACAGTCCCAAATAAACTGTATCGTGACCGCCCGCAGCCGCGTAGCCCGTGCACTTGGCGTCACGGTACGCCCAGTCGACGGTGAGCACACCAATCCTCTACAGACATTTCCCGAGACGTCCCAGTCGCGTCCTGTCCTACCCGCGCTTCTCGACCATGCGGCGCGCGAGTTCTCGCACTGCCCATGTCAGGTACGAGCTGATGTCCTCTCTCCCATAGGTGTCCCGGATGCGCTTTGCCGTGTCTTCGAGGAACCGTTCCCGCTCGTCGGCGCTGGCCGTGGGACTGAACTCGGTCATGAACATACGGAGAGACTTGTGCCAGTCGTCCATCTTCTCGGCCTTGGTCAGCCACTTGGTGCGCATGTCCATGATCTCGTTGAAGAGCTCGATGGCCTTGTCGAGGACAGTGGCCTGTCTGAGAGCCTCCTCCTTCTCGCGGAGGGTCCTCAATGGGAATATGAGGCGTGAGAAGTCGTCCGGGTGCCTGTCGTAGACGGCCTCGATTGTGGAGTAG
>JALVPN010000060.1:6037-14540 GCA_027031765.1 Promethearchaeota archaeon
TTGTGGAGTGATACTTGCTCTTCTGACGTATCTCGTTGTCGAACTCTGCGGCCTTCCGCTCCGCAATCTGCTTTATCATGTCCAGCATCTCCTCCTGGACATTGGCCAGCGTCAGGCAGACTTCGAGCGGTTCGTTCACGTGCTTCTGGCTCGAGTCGAGCTGTGCCGGCACCTGTTCCAGGAGGTTCTTCAGTCGCCCCACAAACTCGGAGAGCCCCTGTTCCTCGAATATCGACAGTGCTGCCTTGATCTGACGGTAGGCCTCATCTGCGCGCGTGCGGATCTTCTCGTGCAGGGCTGCCGATGTGGTGAGTTTCATGAGGTTGTCGAAGGCCTCTGCTGCTGCCTCAAGGTCGTCAGGTGGGTCGTTGAGGATGCCGTCGAGCATGGCAATCTCCTCGTCGACCTCCACGCCGATGCTGGCTGCCCTTTCCAAGGAGGCCTTCAGTTTCCCGGTCTCGTCTATCAGGGTCTCGATGACCTTGGCGCTGATGCCGTGCTCGTAGAGCTCTATCATCTTCCGGGCAATCCCCGGGATGTCAAAGATGTTGTCGGTGGCCACGCCCACGTTGTTGAGCTCGCTTATTGCCTCCTGTACCTCCCGGGGGATCTGCACCCCGGCACCCATGAGCTTTGCAGCAGCAAGTCGTATCTTGACACCAAGCCGGTAGCGCAGGTTCTCCAGTGCGTCCCGGGCCTTTACGAGGACGGTCTCCTTTATCGTCCTCATCTCTGACCTTATGTCACCGAACTCGTCCATGCTCTCGATGCGTTTGCTACCACTCTCCAGCTCCGCAATTATGGGGGAGAACAGCTCTGCGTACACTGGCTTCACGGTCTGTATGTCCGTGACTATCGCATCGATTTCCTGCTGGCACGCATCCCTGAAGGTCGCAACACCACTCTCCACCGCCTGTTTGAGGTTCTCAAGGGACTGGAGCAGGAAGGTGATGCCCCGTTCGAGGTCTTCCACCTTGGGTGCCTTCTTGCTGAGCTGCGCATAGTCGAGCACCCTGTCCGCTGACGTCGCGAGCTCGTTGAACCTCTCAAGGTACGCCCGTATCTTGTCAGTGACGTTCTTCCTGTACTCCTCAAGCATTGCTTGGGCCTTCAGGTGGATGCGGACCATCCCGTCGATGTCGGCCGACTCGAGTTCCCGTCTGGCGTCGGCCACGAACTTCCTCACGTCAAGGACATCGGTGATGCCGCACTGCTCGGGGGCATCGCTCGCCTTTGCAATCTCTTCGAGCTCCTCCTCAAGCTCCCCCTTGAGCGATATCCTCACCTGCGCGCTCCACTGCACCATGGCCTGGTACGCAGAGAGCAGCCCGGCGATGTCAGCAGCCTCAACACTCACTGCTGGCGCCTCCGGGATGATGTCCGAGGACAGTGGGATGCCCCCGTTCACGATCTTCGACGTGATCTCGTGTTTCATGTTGATTATCTTGTCGCGCAGGAGGTTGGCCATCTGCTGCCTTGCAGCATCGAGCTGGCTCTCAAGGCTCAGCAGGGTCGTCAGGTCCGTGGCCTTGGAGGCGTCCCTCGCAAGCAACCTCAGCTTCTGAGTGAAGTCGATTGGTAGGTCAAGGCCGAACCTCGAGGCGGTCTCCACGTAGGTCTGCAGTCCCTCGACATCGCTCACGAGGGATGTGGCCAGCATCCTGCTGACCTCGTCCTTGCGGCCGTCAAGATACGCCCTCTCGGTCTTCAGTTTCTCCATGGTCCTGACAAGTTCAGCAATGGTCATGTTGGAGACGTCGTCGTACGAGACCGTAGTGGTCACCTCTCCCCGGTCTATGGTCACGTGTCGCTCATACGTCTCGACCATGCGACGGTTCTCGTCCAGTAGCTCCTTCACGTCTCTGGCAAAGTCCTGGTGCATTGCTAGGTACTGCGACGAGAACGTCTTTGCAAATGTGAGGAGTGCGTTCAGGTCGTCAGTGTTGCCGGAACTCACCGTTGGAAAGCTCATTGCAGCCAGTGTCCGGGCCTCTTTTGGCTTCAGGGCCTCAAGCCTTGGGAGCACGGCGCGCACGGTCTTGTACTCCTTTTCAAGGAGCTCGGCAAAGTCACGTGTCAGGCGCATGAAGTCCTCCGCGAAGTCGCTGGCCACCTTCTCCAGCTGCTGCTGTATCTTGCGCTTCTTGAAGAACCCGGCTTCTGCAGCGTCGGTCTCCAGCTTCGTGAACTTGGCGAAGACATCGAAGAGGGTACGCATCTGTCGGCTTGTCTGCTCGTCGAGCGACGGGTTGAGTGAGACGAGTATCCCTTTCAGCTCCGCCAGTTTGTCGAGTTCACGTCTCCATTCATGACTGTCCAACTGGCTTCCTCCTTCTGGCTGATGAGACCACAGGAATCCATGCTATTAAAGTGTGTTCTGAGTGTCCATGTCCTGTGGGCCCCGGCTCCAGCCCCAGCCTCGGCCCCGCTCGCTTCGAACACCATCAACCGCCGCCCACAGCCGGTCGGCATGGCATGAGAAAGTGACTTAAGCGCATGGGTGACACTACCATGACCAGACCGGGTGGTCTCTGGACATGGCAGGGAGCTCAGAGAAGGCTGGCGATGATGCCAAGGCCCTGTGCTATGATGTTGTCGCCAGGATTGACGTTGACGCCGTAGGCCTGTGCCACGATGACACGTACCTCTACGTGGCCTCTCGTGAGGGTCGTGTGCAGGTGTGGTCCAAGGAGTCATGGAAGAGCGTTGCCACCCTTGGTGAGACGTCCACGCCACCGCTGTGCGTGCTTGTGGACGCAGACCATGTCTATGCAATATGTGAGCGCAGGGTGTACGTCTGGCAAAAGGCCACTTGGGGGATGATAGGCTGGTTCGAGCTCAGCTACCAGGCCGTCACGGCCGACATACAGGGCAGCTACCTCTACATCGGCGCCAAGGACGGCCGTCTGGTGGCCATACGCACCGACACACGTGACACATCTAGCTGGACCCTTCACAAGTCGGATATCACTGGACTGTGGGCCGACAGGGACGTCATATGCACCGTGCCGAGAAAGGGCAGCCCATGTGTGTGGAGCCTCCCCGGCACCAAGCAACCGGAAGAGGTCGTCTCCCTTGAGAGAAAGGAGCGGGCGGTGTCTGTGGCTGGCAACAGCGAGTGCCTGCTCGTGGCCCTTGCCAATGGCAAGGTCGACATATGGGACCGGAGTTCATGGTCGCTGGACGAGACCGTCGAGGCGAGCCCCTCAGGGCCTGTCGTCTCCATGTGGGCCAACGACCTCTTCATGGTGGCCGCCACCATGACCGAGACCATCTCACTGTGGGACATGCGGAGGGTCATCCCTGTGGGGGAGCTGCGGGTGGAACGCGTCAAGTTCGACCATGTCCTGGGCGACTGCGAGCTGCTCTACGTCACGGCGCCCACTGAGGTGCTCGTGCTCAGGATACTGTACAGTGACCGTGTGGTCGACCTGTGCAGTGACAGCGGAATCCCCACTGACGAGGGCCTGTTGCGTACCTCCCCATATGACGTACTTGAGATGATACTACAGCACCGTGAGCGTGGTGACGAGCTCCTCCGGGCCGGTTCACACCACGAGGCAGTGGCCGAGTATGAGAGGGCCCTCCAGGTCCTCGTTGACAGTGCCAGGGCCCTGCTCGAAGTGCCGGAGGAACGCGAGCGGCTGAGCCGCGACCTCAACTCCAGGCTGGGACGGGCACTGCTGCGGGCCAAGATCGATGAGGTGCAGCAGTTGCGCAGGGCCGTTGCCGGGATAGTGGAGGAACTGGAGTCCGAGGGCCGCCTGATACGGGACGTCCAGGACGTGCACCAGCTGTGGTTGGAGGCAGGACATGTCCTGAAAGAGAGCTCGATACTCTCAGAGGCGCAGGGAGGCAACGTCCTCAGCTTCCAGCTGATGTACGAGGCCGACCAGCTGCGTACAGAGCTCGACCGGGCCCGGCGTATGGTGGACGACTACCTCGCCCGTGTCAATGAGGTCAGGGCCCTCACACAGAGCATGCTCAGTGAGTGGCGGTGGCTTGAACGCAGGCGTACGGCCCTTCCAGACAGGACTGCATTCCTGGAACGGGCTATGGACACCCTTAGAGGACGTCTGGAGTCGGCAGATGGCGACCCGGAGGTCGAGAACATCCTGCGGGAGGCACTCGCCTACTATCAGGGCCTCCACGACAAGATAGGACGGATAATCTCTTCTACTCAACAGTGTGACGAGCTGCCTGTCAGCCGTGACGATGCCCTCAGTGCGGTCCGTGGCCTGCTGGGAGTGTTGCCTGCCCGTCTTGAGGCGCTCACGTCCACTGAGGACACAGACCGGCATGCAACCGCCCTCGAGTCGTTGGTGGCTGCCATCAATGAGGCCATCGAGCTGGCCAAGAAGTTCAAGTTCAAAGACGAGCTCTCCGAGCTGGAGGCCGCGTTGGAGGGGCTGACTGAGGGCAAAGGGGAGGACTCGGAGTAGACTGGGATGTGACGAGCGGGCTAGGCAGCATCGATGTCCTCTACCGGCAGCCACTCTCTAAGTGCATTGCTCTCCAGTATCTCTCTTGCGACACCCACCCACTCTTCGGTGTACCTTGCAATGAATGGGTCGAGAGAGACCGCGATCTCGGCGGCCCTTATAGCAGGGCCGTACTGTTCGAGGACAAAACATGCGACCCCATAGTTGTACCACGCGACAGCAGAGTTGGGGTCCACATCGACGGCGTTTGCGGCGGCCCACAGGGCATCGTCCCAGTCCTCGATGGCTATGAATGCCCTTGCGAGCAGCTCCCAGTCTGCTGTGTTGCGTGGGCGGATCCGGAGGCTCGTGAGGAGCGCGTCGATACCCTCTTCGACCTCGTTCATCAGCAGGTGGAGGTACCCCTTCTCGGCCCAGAACTCCTGTGCCCCCGGGTCGACCAGCGTGAGCCGTTCCAGTGCCTCCACTGCGCGACGCGGGTCACGTAGCTCAATACTGCAGTGCAGGAGCTGTTCCCAGAGCGTCCTGTTGGCAGGCTCAATCTCCAGTCCTCGCTGGAGCACCCGCAGTGCATCCTTGAACCGTCTTGCCTGTATCAGGTCCTGGGCCTGCCAGACAATCCAGTCCACATCCGGGTGCTCTGAGTGGGTCGCCACTGTGTCCTCCTCTCTTGTTGGGCCTGATGTCCGTCCGTGCAACCCGTGCAGCAGGTGAATGAAAAAGCTTGTCCTGATGCACCTGGGTCCGATGACACCCTTCTAGTGAGGGCCGACAGTCCACCGCACCCCCAGTCCGACCCGTGTCTCCCCACGCGAACGCACGCCCCAATCATCTTTTTATGCTGCGGTGGACCAGTGCTATGACGAGAGAGTGTGGTGTGTCAAGTATGCCCATTAGGAGCCCGGTTGCCAGACGTAGGCGCATATACTCCGTCCTACTGCTGTGTGTCGTCCTATTGATGCTGTCCGCCCCTCTAGTGGCCGCCCAGGATGGGGAGGAGGTCACCAATCAGAACTTCTACTGGAAGGTCAGGAGGGGCTACACCATGCAGTTCCTGCTCACCGACACGGGGGTCGTTGCCCGTCACCCTACAAGGGGCGTCTTCAACGTCATCATCACGGAACTCGGCCCGGTGCCCAATGGCCTCCAGTCCTTCAGCGCCCTGTACGGCCCCATGGTAGACATCGCCTGGGACAACGGCTCCAGCCTCCCCATGCCCTACGTGGCCATGATATCTCCACATCCCGCAGTCCCCTTTGGTAACTGGCAGGCGATGGGAGTCCTGATCCAGACGTGGCTGGACGGGCTGGATGTCGACTCGTCAACGCTGATAAACGACCTCAGGAGCATCGGGTGGGCCGTGACATATACCACGGACAACGGCTGGCAGTGGATGGTGTCCACTGCATGGTACAAGGCTGATGGCTCATTGGCCTTCATCTCAGCGACGGCTGCTGACCCTGGTGGCCCGTCCTACTCTCTCCTGATTGAGCGGGTAAACGTTGCTGGCATGGGTGCGACCCCTGAAACATACTACCTGATCAGTCTCGTCCTGGGGTGCTTCCTGTCGTCGTTGGTAGGGGTCGTCGGTATGCGTGCTGCAGGAGGCGACGAGGACGCGGAAATTGGTGCCTGCTGTCTCTCGTTCACCACTGCATTCTTCCCCGGCCCACTGCTGTACTGGCTCTGGCTGGCCCCTGCGAGCGGTGGGATTCCAAACATCTTGGGGGTCGAGCTGTTCTGGCTGTACGCCATACTCGCTGGTCTGCCCTTCATCTCGTGGATAATTGCATTTGCCATATCGTCGGAGGCGTCGAGTGTGGACGACCTCACCGACGTGGCCTACCTCGTGTTCCTGCTTGTGGTACTCGGTATTGTCGCCCTGGTGCACTTCGACCCACTCCCCAGCACCGTGGTGTTCTTCACAAGTATGGGCTACGGCGGTTTCGAGACCGACGTTGTCCTCGGCCTTGTGGCCCTTGAGGTGCTGGTCGTGATATGGGGCGCGTTCGCAGGTTTCAAGGGGCCCCCTGCTACGGTGTTCATCTTTTCCATCGGTACTCAGGTGTGTGTCCTGCTGCGGCTCTTCGACTCGTTGCTTGTTGCGCTGTTCGCAATCCCACTGGTCCTCATCATCTCCGGGGCGATTGGTGCAGCGGTCCAGGGCATGGAGTTCACAGGCAGACTCGTCAAGATGGTGGTGGCCACCTGCGGCTATTTGGTCGTGCTACTCCTCAGCGCCTACTTCAACACACTGCCGGTCTCCCCCGCATGGTGGGGCTCCGCCTTCTCTCAGGACCTGGTGTCCGCGCTCCTCACAGTTGCGCCAGTCGTTGCTGGGCTCGTCTTCGCCCTTGCATGGGCCCTCGATGCCGTGTCCTTTGTCGGCATTGCCGGAGCGGTCTCGGATGCTGTCGACAGGTACCACAGTTGGCAGGAGGAACGTGCTGAGGAGAAGCGCATGGAGGAGGAGCGTCGGCGGAGAGAAGAGGAGGCGAGGCTCGAGGCCGAGCGTCAGGAGCAGCTCCGCAAGGAGAAGGAGATGTACCCGTGGCGTTTTGCAAAGGGCCTGCCAGAAGGGGAGCCTGACGCCCCGGAAAGAATAGTGGCCTGGGTCACCATGGAGGAGGCGAGGGGCGCCGACCTGCTCAAGGAGCGGAAGCACGACGAGGCCCTCAAGGTGTTCGTCACCCTCAAGGAGCACATCCTCAAACAGGAGTCCAGGCTGGCAATCCTCGGTCGTGACAGTCTTGAAGAACTGAAGGCCCGTATTGACCGCCATATATACATGACCAAGGCTGATGCACTCATCGAGCAGCTGCAGGAAGTGCATGACAGGCTCCAAGCCCTCGCTGACATGGGCACCATGGAGACCCCCGTCCCAGCAAGGAGGCCCAAGAAGAGGAAGAAGAAAGGGAAGAAGAAGCTCGCTGGCAGGTTGCACGTCTCCATTGAAGAGCTAGTCGAGGAGGAGGTCTCTGGTGCAATGGAGATGACGCCCGACGAGTACCAGGCACGGGTGGAGGAGCTGCTGGAGAACGCCAGCTCCATCGCCACTGAGGCAAAGGCCGTGTGTGGTGCTGGCGGCTTCGAAACGCTCCAGACCCGCTGCGAACGCCTGGAGTTCCAGGTGCAGCAGCTCGCGACCAAGGCCCGGGAGCTCCTCGACAAGCAACGCTCCCTGCTGGCGGCCCTAGGTGAGCGGGCGGACGCTCTCAAGACAGCACTGGAGATGGCGAGCGACGGCTCCTTGAGCATCAAGGGGCGGATTGAGAGACTCACGTCTGCGCGTGATGCCCTCCTGGAGGCCCTGAAGGGCATCGTCCTCGGGTCGGGGGACATATATGATGCCCAGCAGCTCCTCGAGAAGGCGGACACCGAGCTGGACAGGCTAGACGAACTCAAGAAACTCCAAGAGACCGCCATTGACATCTCTGAGGTGAAGGACGAACGCGACGCACGGGACTCTGTGGAGGCCCTCCTCTGGAAGCTCGAGAAACAACTCGAGGAGCTGGACGCCCTGCCCGCTGACTCGGACCAGTACTGGGCACTGTACGAGAAGATGCAGAACAGTGCACTGCGGGCGGAGGCGATCGCGAGGAAGTTCGGTCTTGACGACCTGATGCCAAGAGTGCACAGGTTCATGGACCGTCTGGGCCGGCAGGAGTGAGCAGTACGCGTGCCGAAGCTTCAAAAGGCTTTATGCGGAGTGAATGACAGAGAATCTCATGAATGAGGAGAGCGCGTAGATGGCCGAGGTGTTTGTGGTCCTCCTCCCCTACCTCTTGAGCAAGGCACGCTGGCTCGCCTGGCAGGGCCTCAAGTGGTGGGCCCGGCGGATTAGCGAGGAGCAGGAAGCCGACCCCAATGATGTCCTCCTGCTGTACAACAAGATCATTGACAACATGGTGACCGACCTGAACACGAAGGTGTCACCATTGGCAAGGCGGCGTGGACTGAAGCTGTCGCGTCTGAGCTCAGCTACGCGGAACCTGCGCCGGGCCAAGATATCCCTTGGTAACCGGAAGGTCCCAGCGAAGTACCTCCCGATGGTGGGCTTC
>JALVPN010000060.1:14550-16725 GCA_027031765.1 Promethearchaeota archaeon
GCTTCTGCTACTCGGCGGCCCTGCTCGCGGAGACCGTACTCAAGGATGTCATTTCCGACTGGGAGCACCGGACAGATGACGAGGTCATGGACTTGCTCGTGTTCATGGACGAACTTGGGAACAGACTCGTCCTCATTGGCCGTGAGGTCACCCGCTCGCCTGTCAAGGGGATTTCCGAGGCCGACCTGTTCGAACGGACCGTTGTGTCAGACGAGTTCCTCCGGCGTATGCTGGTGGCCGGTGCGTGGAGCACCATAGAGAAAGTGTTCCCCGACGCGAAGGTCCTCAAGGACACTGATATGGTGGCCAAGGTGTTCGCGGACCAGATAGGACACGAGCTGGAGCAGGAAGGCGCCATATCACTGGACGAGCTGTCGGAGCGGCGCGGTGTGGAGAAGAAGCGCGTGCAGAAGGCGGTGGAACGGCTGGTGCAGTCCGGTAGGCTCCGTGCCTTCATCACGAGGGATGAGCAGGTGATGTCGGTCAGTCATGTCCGCGAGCTGCTCTACAACGCTGCGCTCTCCGGGCCGGGCGAGTGTGACGACGTGTCGAGACAGCTGGGGCTCGATGATGACGAGGCATGTTGTCTCCTGCTGACGACCATGGTGTCACGGCTTGAGACCGCGGAATAGTATTTCAGAAGAGCCAAAAGGGATAATGTGTGCAGCAGAGGGAGAGAGTCTATGGAGGAGTCCAAGTACTTCAAACAGACTGAGAGGCCGAACAACGAACGGCTGCGCAAACCAGAGATGCGTGGGACATGGGTTGAGTGTCTAGAACTGAACCAGGACGGGCTGCAGTTCGTGTCGCCAATGGGCATACACTGCATAGTGCGTGTCGGTGACGAGACACATGTGTTCTCGGACGACCGCTGCCGCGAGGTGACGAAGAAGGGTGCGGAGGCGGGCCTCAGACTGACCTATGTCCGCTCTCGGGGCACGGTCCGGTGTGGCGTGCGCGCTGCCGACATCATGCTCCATGACAACCGTGGCCTTGGGATAGCAGTGACACTGGACGTGTCTGTTGACGAGCCGAAAGACTTCTTCGATAGCGTTGCACGTGGGAAGTGTAAGTTCACGGACTATGAGCTCGCAAGCTTTATCCGCCGTAACATGAAACGTGCACTGAAGGAAGGCTTCCGGGGACGGACATCGTCAGAACTGACCTCGATGTCAGTGTCTGACCTCCAGGACGAGATCCGTGCCCTCCTCAACGACATGACCCTCAGCAGCCTTCCAAAGAACGGTCTGTCAATTATGGATGTCCATGTCGAGTCGACAAGACTCCTCTAGTAGTCTACACACCCCTGACCGGTGTGCGACAGGTGATCCAAATGGGTGTTCGTGATCTGGACCTTGACATAGGTATTTTCGGGATAAGGGGTAGCGGTAAGACCGTGTACCTGTCGATGCTGGTCTACGACATCCGCAGGAACTACAGTACCCAGTATGCCGTGGAGTTCGAGGAGGCCACTGTCAGGCGCTACGTGGAGGACGTCATTGAGAAGATAACGGTGCACCAGCAGTGGCCAGACCCCACACCGCTCGGCGGCGAGGCACGAATCGAGTTCGCCGTCCGACGTGTGGACCCACCCATCAGGCTCCGGTTCCGGTCGGTCGACCTGCCTGGTGATATTGTCCACGAGCTGTTCATCCCCGGTGCGGACGGCGTCAGGTTCCACAACCCATACGACCGACGACGGCCAAAGTACCGCCCGTACGTTGAGATAATCGAGTCACTCATTGACTCGTGCACTGGCTTCCTTTTCCTAGTCGACCCTCACCCAGAGCGGGCGATGCTCCAGGACGCAATGATTGGCAACCTCATCCGTTCCATTATCGAACGTCGGGGGGGCAAACCGCGTGACATCAAGATACCAATCGCAGTAGCCCTGACGATGTGGGACCAGTTCAACGGCATCGACCCGGAGGAACATGCAAGAAAAATCCTGAGGGTGGCGGGCCATAGGTACGCCAGGATGCTCCCTGCGTTCAAGGTGTTCACGTGTAGCGCTGTTGGCGGCTGTAAACGCGACAACGGCGGTGGCACAACGCGGCCCCCATCAGTGGTGGAACCGCAGGACGTGTTTGCGCCGCTGAAGTGGCTGAATATCATGGCGGCACGTCTACGGCGGGGCGAGCGGCTGGAGGACGCGCTCTTGCGTGGCGACATCGA
>JALVPN010000061.1 GCA_027031765.1 Promethearchaeota archaeon
TCTGTTACCTTTGGTCGCACGGCGCCCAGATACCCATGCCAGCGAAAACGACACCTTCTGGCATGCCCCGTGGACTGCGTGACCCTGCTGCGGTCAGTGAAGCCTCCACAACCCGGCCCGGTCCGGGCCGTCCTGTTGACTGGCACAGGGCCTCCGGGTTGGGTCCGACAGCCGGGCACTGCGGAGAGTCCATGGACTCCCCTGTGAGCGGCACCGCGTTCTAGCTAGACTCAAAAGGGTTTGTACGTAATAGTCTTCCCGGACAGTACAGGCCCCACCTACGAAACAGTTATCATGCACGCCACTATCACCGAGTGCACAAAGGAGAGAATGGCCCCATTGATAGTGCCGGGCACTACGATTGGCGTGACCCTCATCCCAGGGTTCGTGGAGATTAGGGATAAGGGTATAGTCAAGAAGCGCATCCCAATCCGCAGGAGGTCATTCGACGACGTACATGCAGACCTGAAGGCCTTCTTCAAAGCCCGTGGCAAGATTCTTGCACCATACGTACTCCAAGATGTCCTCATCAAGATTGGACTCCCAAGGGTAAAGGTCATCCTCGACGAGTCCGACTTGGAAGAATCGGTCGAGGAGCCGACTGCGCCCTCAGTGGAAACGACTGCAACCACGCCGGACTCCGCTACCACTACTCCCAGTCCTCAGGTGGGTGCGACGTCTCGGCTGGCACTGGCAACCGTACAGACAGGGCGGTCACAGGCAGCAGTACCGGGACCGACCCCGGTGGCAGCAAGTGACACGGACAAAGTTCCTGACAGCAGTGCAGCGGCGTCACCCGGCGTCCAAGTGGCCCGCGCACCAGAAGAGGACACTACTGCGACAGGTGCCACTGCAGCACCAGGGGCAATGACACTGACAGCCTCGGAGGCCACGGCTCCAGGAGCTGGGGGCCCGGCCATGCCAGTCGAGGGTACCGCTGCCGAGAGCGGCGCCGGTATACCACAGGCGGAAACACCGTCTTCCGGGCCAGCTGAAGTGGCCACTGCGTCCATACCTACCGACCATGGCGCCCCGACTGGCACGGCGAGCTCACAGCGGAGCGTTTCCGAGGAGAGTGGGGCCGTTCCCGCTGCGTCAGAGGGCCCTGAGAGCGCACCACGAACAGCAGCGGCAACGACGGGTGTGGAAGGATATGATCCGGTGACGGAGGGCACTCCTATCGCGGATGTCGGCCGTGGGACGTTTCAACAGGCTGCCGCAGCTGGTCCCACGACGTCTGATGGCGCGGCGCCGTCAGTGGAGGACCCGCTTGCTGATATTCCCGTGTCGCGGCTGAGCCCGGACGAATTTAGCAGTGTGGAGGAAGCACTGCGTATTGTCGAGCAGCTGGGCGAGTCGTCACTGGTCAGCGCACCTTCTGTCGGGGGGCCGAAGGCAAAGATACGGGTTGCCGTCCCGACAACGGACGAGATTGCTGCTGCCCCGACCTCTGTTGCGGCCGCGCCGGAGCCGGAAATCCAAGATGAACATGCCACCCCCGTGGCAGGACTGGGTGAGGAGCAAGGTGTGGTGGTCACTCAGAGTCTGACGACGACGGGTAGGACTGCCGCTGCAGATGGTACGAGCACTCTCGTTGCCCCATCAGCAGTTGATAGGACGACCCCCTCGTCTGTGACACGTCACGTCGTGAAGCCGGAGGTGTGTGCCAAGGTCATCGTCCTTGGAGAGGACGGTGTCGGGAAGTCGTCACTGCTGGAGAACGCAGGTTTTGAGGCACCTCCCCACGCAGACGGCTACAGCACCTACCGGGTGGAACGGGTGTTCGAGCTGTCAGAGTATAGGGTGAGACTCGACGCGTGGTCCTTTGACGATGCGGTCGGTGCCCGCGTGCGGCGCCGTGAGTTCTATGCCGGTGCCCATGTGGTAGTCATCGTCTTCTCCGTCTGCGACCGGTGGAGCTTCGAGAGCGTTGAGTTCTGGGTACGTGAAACGCAGCTGGTCAACGAGTCCATGCCGCCTGTCGTCATTGTCGGCAACAAGAAGGATCTGCGGGAGTCGTATGATGCCGAGTCGGGAGAGCCCCCGGTCTCTACCAAGGAGGCTATTGTCATGGCCGAGAAACTTGCTAGGTCTCTGAGTCCGGGCGGACTGCACCCGGTCGCATACGTGGAGACGTCGTGCCTGTCAGGCGATGGTGTCGAAGAGGTCTTCGTGACCGCGGCCGAGCTCCACGTCAAGTCAATCGCTGGTGGGTGAGGACAGCCAGAGCTTGAGTGGGTCTGTTCCGGAGTGCGTGAGACAAGGCCCTTCAGTCCGGATGTGTCCTGGAGCACGAGTGGTGGCCCTCTCGGGCTACCGTTGCGTGAAGGGAGTACGTCGGCCAGCCACTGCTCCCAGTAGGGCCTATAGGCCTGTCCACGGCCCCCGTTCATGGCCTTCTTGGAAGGGCCTGACCACCTATCTGCGCCGGGAGTGCAGGTACCATAACGCTTCTGTGCAGGAGATGCCTGTCTGGGAAGAGTAAAATACCCATGTTGCGAGTGACGGCGTGGTGCCCCCAGGGGCACACCCCGTGGGTCTGGTGAACGTCAAGGTGGTACTGTGCGAGAGCTGCGGTAACCCAGTGGAGCCTGTTGGCGCTGCGAAGACCCTTGAAGAGAACTTCACAAACGAGCAGCGCCAGCGCCTACACCTCTGCATATCGTGCTTCCACAAACGTTTCAAAGTGACCACAAGACGCAGCAGCGGCTATGGCGGGACAATCTACACCCTTGAGCACAAGCCGCCCCCACGGTTCGGTCTCGGTAGCAAGAGGTTCACGTGCCTCAAGTGCGACTGGGTGGCCTGGACGGAAGCGGGCCTGCGGGCACACATGGAACAGCGTCACTCGTGACAATGACCCCGGACGGCAACGGCCCTCGGTTGTCGTGAAGTGCTGCTACACACATCTCACATGCGCCACCATCTTGTGTGGGCCTGACGTATGGGTGTCCATCCCCGGGCGGGCCTCATTGGTCGCAGATGTCAGCGTCAGCGTCAGCCCCGCGTACGTAGCCATTGTCTGCTGTCCGCTTTCCCCAGTCCGTTGCCGTCGATGTTATACTGTCGGCAGTTCCTGGTGGCGCCGCGAGGCCATTGGCTGCCCGGCTACTCTTTTTCAGTGCGGACTACTTCATGGCCGACAATTGAGAGTCCACTGACCCTCCTGACCGCAGACTCCAGCATCCCCATCCGGTACGTGGCTGTACGTGCCCCAACACTTTTCAGCCACGACAGCGTTGTGAGGTCAAGCACATCGTGGCTGCGGAAATAGTCCTCAAGGTCGTCGGCTATCCGGTTGGCCCTGTCGAACATTGCGACGGTCAGGCCGATGCTCGGTGCCAGGAAGCTGAATATCACCCAGAAGATTGCGAAGGGGTCGGTCTCAAGGTACTGGAAGAAGAAGACGTAGGTGCTCAGTGTCGGCTGTATCAGGGCGAGGATTACAAGGAACAGCGACAGGTTCTGCGTGGCATCGTCACTGCCTAGACCCGCGATACCGATTACGTCCTGGTCCGGTGGGAAGAGGTACACGAGTACCGCCCCCGACGCCACGCCCACGGTGACGGCGGACACCACTATCAGGAGCGTGTACTCCACGGCCCGCTCCTGCCACACCGCTGGAAAGCTCACGAGCGACTCCACAGTCATGACAAGCGCTATTGTCACTGCCCCCGCGACAGCACCCCAAGTGCTGAAGAACTCGTAGCGCATCGTCATGATTGGCTCGCTCATCGCACGTGCCCCTGACTATTCTATGACCAGATAACTGCATCCAGTGATAAACCTTTGCGAGCCGCGGCCTGACCAGGCAGAGGTGACACATGTTGGTGGTCAGGCCACCACACACGCCTCCAAAGTCCCGGACTGTCCAAGTCGGGCTGCATGCCGACTGTCCTTACTCCCCCACACTGCTCCGGGGGCCCCGTAGGTCGTGTTGTCTATTGGTGTGTCCCACCTCATCACCTGTCCCATCCCGTTGTGCTGAGTCAGAGTCTGTGCATGGATCCATGATTTGGGGGGGGCGCAGTTCTGTGCGTCAACCTTATTAGTCCTGTACACCTGCGGCGGATGCCGGCCGATGGAGGGCTTCTCCTTGAGCACGAGACCGATTGTAGAACTCCATGATGTGTGCAAGGTCTACTCTCTCGGCGAAGTTCAAGTGCATGCCCTGCGTGGGGTGAGCCTCACTATTGAGCCCGGGGAGGCGATTGCTATCATGGGGCCCTCGGGCTCGGGGAAGACCACACTCCTCAACTTGATAGGAGCACTTGACAGGCCGAGTTCAGGATGTGTCATCATAGACGGTACTGACATCACAGCACTCCCTGAGAGCGAGCTGACTCGCATCCGCAGGGAGAAGATCAGCTTCGTATTCCAGTTCTTCAACCTGCTGCCCGTGCTGACAGCATATGAGAATGTAGAGTTACCGCTACTCATTGCTGGGATTGAGGCCGCTGCCCGTCGTGAACGGGTCAAGCACCTCCTTGAGTTGGTCGGGCTCTCAGACCGTGCTGAGCATCGTCCGGATGAGCTGTCCGGGGGTGAGCAGCAGCGTGTGGCCATTGCACGGGCCCTCGCCAAGCCCCGGGCTGACGGCGGTTCGATTGTGGTACTCGCCGACGAGCCGACAGGTGACCTCGACACTCACACTGGAAACGAGGTCATGGAAGTGCTGATACAGCTGACCCGGGAAGAGGGCGGCACGCTTATCGTGGTCACCCACGATCCCGACGTTGGCAAGCGTCTTGGTAGAGTGTACCGTATGCGCGACGGCATGGTTGAGGGCATAGACTCGGGGTGATCCTGCTTTGGCATTGCCGGCTACATACGAGGCCTTCCAGAACAGGAGGCGGCTCATGGTCACCCTGCTGTGCTTCTCCCTCATGTCGGCAATGACCATGGGCATTGCCGTCTATATCGACTCCTACTCTGTCCACCTGTGGCACCAGTATACCGACATCCAGGCCCCGCCACTCCTCGTGTCAGGCCGCATCGTCGAGTCGATTCAGGACGGGATACTGTCAGTCGACGGGGTCGTCAAGGGTGCACTCCTCCCACGTATGTACTGTCGTATCTCTCGCAGCTACAACGACACGTTCTACGAGTTCGGTATGAACATGATTGGATACGACAGTCACTTCGTTGAGACCTTCCCCGACTTCTTCAACATCGCAGAGGGGCACCCACCTACCGGTCCCCGAGAGGTCTGCTTGGGCCCTAGGATGGAGGAGTTCCTCGACGCGGGACCGGGCGACCTTGTGAACCTCACCCTTGACCACGAGGACGAGCCGGTCACCGTGCTTGTCGTGGGGACGTACACTACAGTATACGAGTCGGTGCCGGGGTTTGGTCCTGCCGGCGGCTATGTCCTCATGTCACCTGACCTCTACGCTGGCTACTGGCTCGACAGTGTCATGATATGTGAGGTCGACAGGTCACCACTGACACCCTTTGATGCACGCGGGTCGCTGAACTATCTCTACAACATCGACGAGTCCATCCGGATGCTTGACCCGAACTACCAGTCCAGGTCGTGGTCGGAGCTGGTGATTGATGACCTCCTCTTCAATGCCGTTGCCAACTTCATCTCGTGGCAGTTGAATGCACGGCTGACACAGTTGTTCCGTGCTGGGGGGACAGTGGTCCTGTTCATCATGCTGGATGTCCTTGCCATCCGCTATAACCTCTCTGAGCGGAGGCGTGAAATCAGCATGCTCCTGGCCCGGGGCGCCGACCGCAAGATGATTGAACGGGGCATATGGCGCGAGGCCATCCTTGTGACTCTGGGGGCCACCCTGGTCGGGCTCCTAGTAGGTGTGCTGCTCAGTCGTGTTGCACTGGCCAGCACCGGCTTTCTCCAAATCGACCCCTCCCTCGTGTTCACCGAGTACTTGTTGGTGTCGCTGGACTCGCTCATCATGGCTGTGATTACAGGGGTGCTGCTCCCACTGTTCTCCCTGTTCCTCTACCGTCGCTATACTGGCAAGCGGGAGTCACTACGGGTCAGTCAGGGCCGTCTCGCCAAGCTGGTGAGGGGCCTCGAAATGGTGCGTTGGGATGTGCTCGCGCTCGTGTTGGCCGGACTGCTCATGTTCTCACTCCAACAGATGGGGCCCATCCTCCGGTTCATGCCGCCCCTCATGCTCCTACTCTCCATTCTGCCCCTACTCGTGCTCGCGGCCGTTGCAAGCCTGACGGTCAAGGGCCTGCGTAGTGGTGCCACGGCGCTCTCCCACCTGCTGTCCCCGGTCTTCGGCGGGGTTCCAGCACGGGTCGGCATCAGGAGGGTAGGGCTCACGGCGCCCTCCGCGGGAGCAGTGGCCACCGTCCTCGTACTGACCGTCAGTCTAGCATGGGGTGCCTCGGCTGTGGCCGCCACAACGCCCGTCACACTCCTCAACCAGCTGCGTTTCGCCACCGGCGCTGATGTCGCCATGTACGTAGAGCAAGAGGCGATAGACCAGTACCCAGAGCTGCTGGCGAACACCACAGCACACCCCGACGTCACATCAGCCACGGTCGTGCGGCGGTTCGGCCTCTACCTGTCCACCGGGTATGGCGGGTACACACCCTTCGTCGGGATCAATGCCACCGAGTTTTCCGACGTTGGGTACGACTTCATGGGTGTCAGGTTGAACGAGTCGCAACAGTCTGAGCTCTTCCACCGTCTCACAGTTGAACCAATGGGCGCGATTATCACCACTGAGATTGCGAGCGCATACGACCTTGAGCCTGGCGACCCCCTCCGGGCCTATACCCCCTACTCGGAGAATGCCAGTTCCATTGTCTTCAAGGTACTCGGGGTGGTGGACGCTCTGCCCTGTATACCCATCTTCGACCCATATGGTATGTACTCGTGGTGGAGCGTCGCCGGTTCGGACGTGGTCTGTGTGAACTACGACTACGTGGTGTCGCACATGGATGCGCCTGAGGATGCAGAGTGCATGGTCTGTGCAGCGGTGAGGCCCGACGGCAATGAGACCCGCGTCCTTGAGGAGCTCATGGATGCCGGTGCGTCTTCTGTCGTCCAGACTGGTTATGCGGCGGCCCCAAGGGCCATGTTGGAGGAGTACATGTCCTCGGAATACTATCACATGGACCGCGCTGTCGACACCATGCTGATGGTATCTCTTGCAGCTACGATCGTATCAATGTTCATCGTGTACGCTGCGGAAGAGCTGCCGGCACGTCGCCGTGAGATGGCGCTGCTGAGGGCAGCGGGCGCCCCCGGCTCCCTGGTCACCCGTGTCTTCGTCGCCGAGATGTCCGTGCTGTTGCTGGTCAGCCTCGGCCTCCTCGTCGTGTTTGCGCCGCTGTTCCTGTCAAACCTGATGTCCACTCTCTCCGTCTACTACAGTCCGGTCCCGTTGGTCTTCCCGGTCATGGTGTTCCCGGTCTATCCAGTCGCGGGCATGGCCCTGGTGCTCGTGCTGCTCGTGGTGACCGCACTGGTTGCCATTGCTGTCATTGCCCTCTATGCTGCACGCATCAGTCTTGCAGAGGCACTGAACGCCTCGTGGGCAGAGGCGGGCCCCTACGGAGGTGAGCTGTGATGTTCCTGACGAGTCGTGTGGCCGCCCGCTGGGGCCAAGCACTTGTCACCGTAGTGGTGTTCTCGCTGGCTTCTGGAGTGGTCGGTGGGCTGCTGTTCTACATGGGGAGCTCTAGCTATGATGTCATCTCGACGCTGGCGGCGGAGAGTCCTGTAGACATGGACATCACTTTCTCGTCAACGTTCTACAGACAGGAGAACATCACCGTACAGGACGTACGGGACACAGTCCTAAGTATGGACGGGGTCGTTGCTGCCGACGTGCTGACCGCGGTGGAGTCAACAGAGTTGGACGCGTTCATAACGCTGGGGCTCAATGCCACTGTGCTGGAGACCTTCCCCGATGCCCTGGACATCCCTCCAGGGACGCCGTTCCCTAATGAGAGCACCTGTCTGCTTGAGTCTGACTACTTCTGCAATATGGGCTATGAGATTGGTGACAACTTCACCCTTACAGTGATGCACTGGCAGCCCGGTGTTGGGATTATCACCGTCCGCAGGAACTACACAGTGGTGGGTGTGTTCGACTCCCACATCTACAACCCTCAAGAAGAAGAGCGCCAGTACACATATCTCCCGGTACTCAGAGTCGTCACCTCACAGGCCGGGCTGGACTCCCTCGCGTCAGAAGTCGGTCACGACCGCTATGAGGCCCCATTCCACAAGATCTGGGTCAAGTTCGACCGGGCATCGGTCTTCCACAACAGCCCGGCGGAGCTCGCGCAGTCGCTCCAAGAGTCCGCGCGACGGGTGGAGCAGGAGTTCCTCCCACACGTTGTTGTGGAGCGCTTTGCCCTCCTCGAGGCTGTAATGGCCTACAGCAGCTGGTCTATGAGCATGACCGTGATAATGGCAACGTTCTCTGTCCCAACGGTCATCATGGGCCTGATGCTTGTCAAGTACGACTCAACACTGGTCGCGGAGGACGAGCGCCGTGATGTAGGCACGGTGAAGACGCGGGGCGCCTCGCGACTACAGGCGTTCTCGTGGGTGCTGGGGGATGCGGTTCTTGTCGGTTTCCTGGGCAGCCTTGGCGCAGTGATGCTCGGTGCCACGGCTGCATGGCTGGCTGGTGGTGTCCGCGGCCTCCTCAATATTGACCCGTCGCTGTTGTTGGGCTTCCGTGTGTTGGTCTCACCTATGGCCACTGTGGCAGTCTTCGTGTACTCGTTTGCTGTCGGCCTCGTGGTCGCGCTGCCTAGGGCGGTACGTGCATACCTGATGTCGCCTGCTGAGGCCCACAGTGTGATTGAGCGTGAGAGCCTCCTACAGGAAGAACAGCTCGGCACCCCGACGCTGGAGGTGCTGGCCGTCGCATTTAGCGGCTATTTCCTAGGCGTGTTCATGTTCTACGCCGCACTGGCAATGCAGCAGGGCTTTGGAGCACCGGTCTCCTTCCTTGCCGGCGCCTCACCGTTGATTGTGGTGTTCGCAGTGGGCACCGTCCACCTGCTGTCGCGGCCTGCCCACCGTGCCAAGTCGTGGGTCTTCGGGAAGCTTGCCCGTGGCCATGTGGCGGTAGGCATGCAAGTGCTCAGCAGGATTGCAAGCATCTCTAGGAAGAGCGAGGCGCGTGCAGTTATGTTCATGGCCTTCGTGTTCACGACCGGCATTTTCGCACCGGTGGTGGCAACAACGGCTACCGTGCACACCCGTGACCTCGTCATGTTCGAACACGGGGCCGATATTGTCGTGTCGGTGAACCCGCTTGCCACGAACGTCACGCTCGACATGGTCGACAACATCACGTCGATTGATGGCGTCCGGGTGGCGAGTGGAGCATTTGTGACATCTGGCCTGGTGTACTACGTCGAGGCAGCGACAGTTGGCTATGAGGTGTTCAACAGGTCAATCACCATCGTCGGTGTGCAGCCCGACCTGTGGGCACAGTCCGCCTACTTCAGACCGTACTTCACAAAGGAGCTCGCACCTGATAGCGCACTCCACCAGCTGGCGGCCGACCCGTCAAATGTGCTCACCAACTTCAAGCCGGTGGAGAGATATGTTGTCCGGAATGGCATCACCACCCCGGTATATGGCAACAGGATTCGTGTGGGTCTTGTGGGCCCCAGATGGAAGAACTGGAGCGACTGCACAGTTGTCGATGTCATGTCCCAGACCGAGGCCGACTACACCCCGACGTATCTGCCAGGGTATTCGGGTCTCGGCAGTTTTGTCGTCATGGACCTGTCCTACGTCCACCGGTGCCTGAACACGACCCGTATCTCGAAGGTCTACGTTGCCCTTGAGGACGGTGCCAACAGGACCGCCGTGGTGGAGTCCATCCGCGCCCTCTCACTGACCGGCTTTGCGTCTGTTGTGTGTACGCTCGACTTGTTGGACGACTTTGCAGCCCGGCGTACCACACAGGCATCACTGGGGACGTTCACTCTCGACCTAATATTCACTGTGGGCTACCTCACCTTCGGGACTGCAATTGCCACGGCTGTCAAGTCCCGCAGCACGCGCCGTCAGATGTCTGTCCTCAGGGCACTGGGCTGCGACCGGCAGTGGCTACTGGTGCCTGCTGTCGTCGACGTCCTCGTCTCGCTGGCCCTCGGACTACTGATCGGGGCCTTTGTATCCGGAGTGCTCGCGTCGTTCACGGTCGTGGTGCCGTTCTTGGACACCAGTCACGTGACGCCCCTCAGGTGGCTCAGGTTGCCGGTCCTGGTGGAGATCCCGTCCCTCCTCCTCGTTGCTGTGCTCGGGACATGCGTGGTCGTCGCAGTGGCGGCCTGTGCGGGTGTGACGTGGCGCTCGCTGAACCGTAGCATCGCGCAGGAGGTCCAATATGCGGAGTGATAGACTATGAGTGAAGACTTGGAACAACTGGCTTCGGAGTACAAGGTGGTGGTCCGTGACCTGATGAAGGTCTACAGGCGGGGTCTGAAGGAGGTCATCGCTCTCCGTGGCATCGACTTTGAAGTGCGTGCCTCGGAGTTCATCTCCATAGTGGGGCCCAGTGGGTCGGGCAAGTCAACGCTCCTGAAGATGATTGGTGCGCTTGACCGTCCGACCGCAGGCCTTGTCCTCTTCGAGGGCTTCAATGTCACCCAGCTCGACGACGTGCGGGCGATGGAGTACCGGCGCAACAAGGTGGGGTTTGTCTGGCAGGTGGGCAACCTAGTGCCGGGCCTGACGGCACTGAAGAACGTGATGCTACCAATGCGCCTTGCTGGCAAGAAGAAGTCCGAGGCCGAGTCGAGGGCAAGGGAGCTACTCCAGCGAATGGGCCTCAGTGACCGCATGCGGCACAGGCCACACCAGCTCTCTGGCGGTGAGAACCAGCGTGTTGCCATCTGCGTCGCACTTGCGAACAGTCCCGAACTCCTACTTGCAGATGAGGTCACGGGTGAGCTCGACACCGAGACCACAGACCATGTCATGGAGGCCCTGCGTGAGGTGAACCGTGACCTTGGTACCACCATCATCAATGTGACCCACAACCCCCGGGTCGCGAGCTACGCCGGCCGCGTGCTCAGGATCCGGGACGGTCTCATTGAGGGGCAACGACACACCCTTTTCGGTGACATAAGCGAGGTCGACGCCAAGGGGCGGCTGGTGATCCCTGAGTCGGTGCGCCGACTTGCGGGTATCCGGAAGCGTGTTGTCCTAAGGGTGGTGCCCGAGGGCCTCCTCGTCGCACCACTGGAGTCCGTTGGCGAGAACAACAATGACGACGCGTCGGACGCTGAAGGGCACGGCTGACAGGAGTGTTGGTCTTGACTGGTCAGAGTACAGTCCCTACCCGACTCCCGTTCTCCTTCTACGCAGTGCTCGTCACGTTCGGCGTGTTCTTCGCAAGTGTCCTCATCTATGTGATGACACGGCTGCTGGACCACCCGTGGGCGAGTGACCTCTGGCTCGTGGGTGTCACAGTTGGCGCAGTCGGTCTGGTGGTGTCCATCCGTCTTGTCCGCCGCGACCAAGAGCGCATGGTCAGGGAACGGGCTGCACGCGGGGGCCAACAAGAGGAGGGGGCGGAGTCCCCGGCATAGTCCGGCTGCCAGCAGTGCCCAGTATGAGTGGGGCGACCTCGGTGCGCCCACCCCCGCCGGGTAGACATCCTCTGTGAGCCGGCCCTCTACACGCGCCCCCCGTGCTACGGGCTCTTGCATCCGGAATAGACATAATAGGACCAACTGAGTACTCACCACAGGGACTGCTCGGGCCCAGCAGACGACAGGGGCGCCTGTGATGGGCACTGGTGCACGTGGGGCCCGGTACCACCTGGGCTCTGTCCGGGACTGACACAGCATGGTCATGCAACAGTGAGTGGATATCAGATGGGGTCAAGTGATGGAGCAAGACGACCAGCACTTGCGGGAGCTGGAGCGACGGCCCGCGACTACGCCGAGTTCTCCAACGAGAAGGTGCTGTTCATTCTCAACCGCCACACAGGACTGGCACCGTACTCGCACGAGTTCGTACCACATGGTATTGACCCTCAGGTGATGTCTGGTTTCGTGCAGGCCATGTCAAGTTTCATGGGGGAGGTCACGGGGACTGAGGAGACCCGTTGGGAAACAGTGTATGGTAAGGGTAACTCCTTCATAGTCGAGGGTGGCGAGTGGTCCATGGGCGTCATGGCGGTCAGTCGCAAGACCGCGGAAGTGCGTAGCCGCCTCCGGAAGGTAATCCGAGAGTTTGAAGAGAGCTACTCGTGCCTGCAGACATGCGATTCCTTTGACGGGAGCCTCTTCAGGGAGTTCGACAGGTTCGTCCAGCGTGTGTTCACAGAGGACAGGGTTTCCGGCCGGACGGTTGTGCTCAAGGGTGTCAACTGGCGGCAGGTCTCACGACCATACGTCTCTCCCAGACGAGCCTACAAGGTCACCAAGTTCCTCGTCCGCGTGCGGGACGGGCAGACCGTTGCAGAGGCTGCCGAGTGTCTGGGCTACTCCCTTGCTGAGGCGAAGGCACTGATATCAGACGCCTTCTGGCACAATGCGGTATTCCTGTTGTACGTGCCACGCGACGATGACATCCTCGAACTGTCAGAGGGTGCTTCTGCATTCATATTCGACCCGGACAACCCCCTTGGTATCTCGCCTGTGACCATGCGTCTGATAGGACTCCTCGACGGTAGGGTCTCTCTTGGCAAGCACCTTGAGGTGCTCGGGCTCGGTCAGAACGAGGCCGTGCTCGTTGAGCTGGGCGCCCTGATCAACCGTGGCTATGTCCAGAGGGTGCCAGTGGAACAGGTCCTCGTGCTCGCAAACGAGTGTACGCTGACCCATCTGCTAGAAGAGTACGGCTCCATAATCGGCTACACCCGTATCCGCGCCTACCTCGACAGCCTCTGTTCGGACGGCGTCCCGAATCAGCCATGGGTGTGCAGGGTGCGGGTCACTGACGATATGCGTGTGTACTGTCCACTGAACGAGTATCTCTCTCCCACTGAACTCGACATGGCCTACGACGCCCTCGAGCTGCTCATCAACGGCCTCGTCGAGCGGGTGTCAGATGTGATTGGTGCGCAGCGTGCACGCGAGGTCCACTCCACCGCCCGCTACGAGTGCAACAGGAAGTGGGCCAGGTATCTGGAGTCCGTGACAATATGAGCCCCCCTACAACAACATCGTGGTACTGGTACAGGTAGTACCGACCGTCCGGCGCAGGCGGGTGGCCCCGGTACTGGCACATTGCCGTGACGCGTAGGTCCCACAGATGCACTGCCCGTCTATCTGTTTGCTGACAGCCCGACAATGAGCCGTCCCATCGACCTGAGCACCAGCTCTCGTGTCAGTCCTGCCGCCGTCGTTAGGTCTCCCGCCTCAATGATATGGCACCCCGCCTGTTTCCCACGTCCAACGAGGTACTCTTGGATTTCTCTCGTGGCTGCAAACTCCTCCTCCCTGACCTCAGTACGGTTGTCGACCGTGCGGAGTCCTGTGAGTCCCTTGCTAAGGAACATGGCCCGGTGCAGCTCCTCGGGTGGGTTGAGCACCACCTCCAACACATTGTCGCCGTTCCTGCTGTCCTCAAGCGTGCCCGGTACTAGATGGACACCCTCCACAACAGCATCGACTCCCTCGTATATGACCCTCGCTACGAGTCCCGATATTGCTGGCTGCATCACAGCACACTGGGCAAGGTAGCCACGGACCGCCCTGTTCAGCCCCTCTGGCCCGGCCCTCCTATACTTGTGTGCCTGATACGTATGGCAGAACAGCTCGGGGTACTGCTCCGCAGAGAGGACGGCTCGCAGGACCTGTCTCACTGTGTCTGTCGTCACCGTGCGTGTCGGGGCGAGGCACTGCACCATCTCAAGGGCCACAACGGACTTCCCGGTGGCGGAGGCACCCTCCAGCGCCAGCACGATGGGCCTGACAGTCCCTGAGGCCCTGAGCCTGTCGTACTCCAACACTATGCGGAGCCCATCACGGTGGTCTGATCCCACAACGTCAATGGCACTGTCATCGGGCCATGCGATACCGTGCGGCACCTCTGGCAGTGCGGCCAGCACCTGTTCGCGGGTGGAAGCATCGAGCCCGGCAAGCCTGAGTCTGCTCTCCACCACGACTCTTGGTGTACCTCTGACCATGTTGTCCCATCACCTGCACTCGTATCTGCACACTGTTGGAGAGGGTGACATGCGTCAGCACGGGTGGTACGGCCGTCCCGGTCCGGTCAGTCCAGGCTCTCCCACACACGTTTTGTGTGTTGTGGTCCAGCCGTCCGTTTCAATGACATGACCCCTGTCGGTGCCCGCCGTGGCGGGACGGTCCGCAGTGGTCTCAGCACTGGACTATCTCCACCGCGGACTAGCTACATGTCCGCAACCCTTTTCTTGTCCTGCTCTTGAATCTGGGTGGTGTGAACTCGACTAGAGGACTGGTGTTGCACTTGAACCGGAGAAACCTCATCCATGCAGTTGCCCTGATTGTGGCGGCGACCATTCTGTTCTCTGCTGCTGTTGCGCGTGCCCAGCCACCATCGGAACAGTTCATTGGTGGTGAGGACGACCCGCTACGGGTGTACCTCGCCCTCGACAGGAGGAGCGTCACAACCGCTGACGAGGACCACCCCATCCCCGTCCACCTCGACAAGCTCATGCTACTACACATGCAGATCAACACGACAAGCGTTCATCCGCTCAATATCACGGGCATGATTACCTTCCTCTACCAAGGTTTCGAAGTCCTGCCAATCACCATTGTGAACCCGGAGAACAACAGGCCGTGGGTGGTCATCCCGCCTAGTGTCCAGATCGAGCCCATCGATGTATACATCAACTGGAGTCAGGCGCTCTCTATGGGCCCGGTGGACCTCATGACCGGTCTGTTCGAGGCCACTGTGAACTTCACCTACCAGGACATGGAAGACCCCGGTATCTCTGGTGTCATAGGTACTCGGTTCTACATGCTAATTGAGGCCTCCCTGATGGAGACCATCACCTCAGTCGCAGGCATTGCCACGGTGGCAGTCACAGGTGGTGCTGTCTACGGCCTCGGCTCGAGCATCTGGCAGCTGATTGACGGGTTCAAGACCGCATACAAACTACGTGGCATCCAGAAGAAGGCCTCCGAGATAAAGTCACTACCAAACCTCACTGTGATTGGGGCACTGCCTCCACTGTTCACCCTACTTGCGTCACTGACACAGATGCGCACCACTGAGAAGGCGGAGGGTCATAGCAGCGCTGTCAGTGAGTATATGGTACGACAGAGACTCCGTGAGGTCGCTCCTAGTGCATGGCCCAGGAACCGCTGTCCCAAGTGCAAGAAGTCGTGGCCAAAGGACGAGGACACCTGCAAGAAGTGTGGGATTGACGAGGCCGAAGCGCGCCGGGAGTATGCGGAGCTCCTTGCATCGAAGGTGCCCTCCGTCATCAAGCTCCTCGGTAAGAAGAAGTCCATGTCGATAGACATGATTGCTAAGAAGACCAAGTCCAGTCAGTACAATGCCGGTGTCATCGCTTCGGCGCTTGTCGACACCGGCCTGACCGAGATCCAGAAGGTCAGGACACCGTTCCGGAGCTTTGTGACCAACCTGCTCGGGGTCGTGTTTGTCGTGCTGACGTGGCAGCAGCTACTGGGTGACAAGGCCAGCCACTGGCAGACCACCCTGACCCTAATGGGTGCAGCCCTTTCTGTAGGGGTCATAGTAGCGCTCTATGTCGCACGCAAGACACAGATAGAGAAGCTCCACATTGATACTGAGGGCCGGCCCAGTGGACTGACGCCCGCGACCGCTGACACGGGTGAGGAGTCACTGGTCTATGAGAGCGAGGACGAGGGCACTGGTGAGACCGAGACCGAGGCCGCTGGTCCCGGTGGGGGCGAAGGGGCCGCCCCGCCTGACAGTGCTCCTGCTGGTGGTGATGAGGAGGGCGGACACGCTGGGGGCAGTGACGCGGACAGCGGCAGCGGAGGGTCTCCTCCAGAGGACGCAGATGCGCGTCTCCCATCGTTGACACCCGAGGAGCTTGACCGCGAGCGGGAATGACCCTGTGCAGACTGGTGCGACGGGCAGCTGTCATTGGCTGCCCGTGTCTCAGTCCCAAACATTGAAAGACCCGACCCCACAAGGGCGCGCGCCAGAAGAATTGGAGCGCAAGAGCAATGGCACGACGCATCGCAATAATCGGCTGTGGAGCAGCGGGTGCTACGGCGGCCCTGCAGGCACGGAAGTACGACCGGAATGTCGAGGTCACAGTCTTTGACCGTGAGCCGTACTCGCAGTACTCAAGGTGCGGTCTCCCGTACACTCTGTCCGGACACGTCCGTTCTGTTGACGACCTGGTACTGACACCACCTACCCGGTGGTCGTCACTGAAGATTGATGCGCACCTCTCGACCACCGTCCGGTCCATCGACCACAGGGCCAGGACCATCTCCTATGACGGGCCGGATGGGTGTGGCACACTGGAGTACGATGCACTCGTCTTCGCCACTGGTGCGCGCAGCGCGGCCCCTCCCATTGATGGCCTTGACACTCCGGGAGTCTACTATCTCCGTACTATCGACGACGCGAAGGCACTGGCCACAGGCATGGCCTCATCTTCGAAGGTCGTGGTCATTGGTGGCGGGCTCATCGGGATGGAGGTGGCTGAGGCTGCCCACGAG
>JALVPN010000062.1 GCA_027031765.1 Promethearchaeota archaeon
CTGGGTGATCGTGGCCAACTACATGCTGCTCCTCCTGCTCGCAGCTGCAGTGTACCTGTCACTGCTCCTCTGGCAACTCGCTGCTGACTCTTGGCTCCGGTGGGGCGGCCCGACAAACATAGTGGTCATCACTCTGAGCGTCGTGATCTCCATTGTCGACACATGCCTCTGGATTGTCGCCGGCCAGCCACTGCTCCCGGCTGTGTCTACCACGCCCCTCGTCGGGCCGGCGAGCATGGTGGCGGTCTTCTGCATGTACAGCCTGTGGCTGCTCCAGCACATCGCCAAGCAGCAGCAGGAACAGTGACTGCTGGTACCAGTGGGGCCTGCACAGAGGGCGGTGACACAGGGGACAGGACACGTGTGCCCGGAATAGTGACCAGTCCCGCCTGACGAGGAGTCGGCCCGCTATCATTGGAGCACCTGGTACCCGCTGAACGTGTGACTGGTGTAGCACCGCCTGTGCTAGGGTGTTGTGCCACTGGAGTTCGCACACCGCAGACAGTCCTGAGAGGGCCACACGCATAGGAGCACTCAGGGCTTTTTTCCGCTGGGGTCAGCTTGACACGGTACCATGTGTTGTCGCGGCCCAGAGTTGCGGTGCAAGCAACCCTTATATTGCAGCTGGGCCCTCAATACTACTGCCTGGGTCATGGTGAATGACTCAGGAGTTATACTCCCCGGCCACAGAGCTAGGTGCCCGGGTGTTATATTCCTCATTTGGGGGGAGTCACATGTTTCAGAGACCTCCCGCATACGTCTTTGTTGATGGCGGCTACATGGCGAAGCTGAACTTGGAGTTTGGGGGACGGATTGACCTCCCGCGTTTTCTGGACAAGGTGTGTGAGCCGAACTACAGGCGCAAGCGTACCTACTGGTTCGACGCCCTTCCTTGGAAGGGGCGGGACCCAACACCCGAACAGCAGAAGCGCTTCGAGAACAAGCGGAAGTTCCTGGAGCGTCTGGAATACATTGACCGGACAGAGGTGCAGCTCGGCAAGGTGGAGCCTAGGTTCCCTCTTGGTGGTGGGGCTCCGGTCTTCGTACAGAAGCAGGTCGACGTGCTCCTGTCGCTCAAGCTGGTCGTCGTAGCATTCAAGGGTGATGCAGAGTTCCTAATCCTGATTGCAGGTGACAGTGACCTCGTACCTGCAGTTGTCACGGCAAAGGATGCAGGCGCCACCGTAATCCTGTTCTACGCGGACATCGGGAACGTCAGGACGCACAAGGCCCTCATGATGGCTGCCGACGAACGGGTGGAGATTACAAGGGAATACCTTGCTGATGTGATGCTCTCATAGCAACCCCCCTATCTCCTGCGCTGCGGTACCCGGGACGGGGCCGGATGTTGTCCGGTTCGGTGCGGTCATGTCATTGTTGTGCTCAGGTCGGCGCTCGTATGGCACAGTGCACTATCAGCTCCTTGTGCTCCTCTGAAACTGGTCGGTCATCATACCCACGTATTGGTGCTCTCCTGTCAAGTAGTCGTATGGTCTCGTTCACCCGTTCTCACTCGCCTCCTCAACCCCTTCCGCATAGTCGGTGGCTGCCTGACGCATGTTCCACTCCACGATGTCCTGGATGTCCTCGCGGCTGGTCACAGTACTGGCCAGTGCGACACACGGTCCATCGGTCAACCGGCTCCTGATGACCCGGAGTGCGCACAGGTCTGCAAGGACGACAACAGCAATCAGGACCAGGAACACCAGCAGCACGATGTCCAACGGGAATGGGCTCAGCCACGTTATCAGCGTGAGCACAGACAGATTGGCCGCCTCCACTGCGTACTGTACAGGCCTTACAAAGGGGGCCTTGGCGACCTCGTACACGTCATCGGGCGTCATCCTCTCGTACCCACTGATCCTGAAGCTGATGTTGCCAATCCTGTGCACGACGAAGTCCTCCACCTCGAAGCCGAGTGCGGCAAGCTTGGCAATGTGGCTGCTCTCGTGTAGTGCAGTGCCCACTGCCGCCATCACAAGGGCCACCAGAAAGAACAGGGCGCCAAACGTGACATAGTCGAGGGCCTCTGCTGCTGTCCATGGCCTTACCAGCAGAGAGATGACCACCGTGAGGGCAAGGACTGCGACTACCTTTGACCTCCGGAGCTGCGTCACAAGGAGACCGGTACCAACTCTTCGTGGTTGAATGACAGGTCATGCCTCCCTAGGCTTCAACAGCGCTACGGGCAAGCTGCTGATAAGCGTTGCACATCACGTGGTTCATCAGTCACGTAGCCCGCGGGCCGTCCCAGAGGACGAGTGACCTCCGTTGGGTGCGGACGTGAGGCCTGTCCATAGGGGCATGAGCGGGTGCGGTCGTCCGGTTATCACCGCGGGCACCGGGTATCGGGGGGTCGGATAACAGGCGCTGGTGCAGGGGCCGTGGGCAGTCCCAGTGCCGGGACTTCCTCACATGGACACCGGCGGCGACCCATAGCTCCTCGCTTGCCCCTCAACAGAGTGCAGGATGTGGCTGGAGAACACCGGGAGTGCACAGTCACCCCAGAGGCCGGTCCGACGTGCTCCGTTGTGGTACCGGTGCAACGCAGGCTGAGCGCTACTTATAAGGGGGCACTGGGCCGTGGCGTGGGAGGTACGTACAGTGTCACCACAGTCCACAGTCGAGAGTATGACGGAGCGTGTCCGTGAGTTCGTCGAGGCACGTCGTTGGCAGCAGTATCACCGGCCGGTAGCACTGGCGCTATCCGTTGCGATCGAGACCGGCGAGCTCCTGGAGCTCTTCCAGTGGCGGACTGACGGGCAGGTGCTTGAGGCGTTACGCTCAGAGGCGTTCCGGAGCGCTCTTGCCGATGAGATTGCTGATGTCTTCATATACCTGCTCAGGCTCTGCGATGTGACCAACATCGACCTTGCCGAGGCCTTCGAGTCCAAGATGCGTAGGAACGAGGCCAAGTACCCCGCTCCGGAATGGGCCGGCGTCGCACCCAACAAGCACCGTGACGACTAGACGAGCCTGCGGTAGAGCTCAGGCCTGCGGTCTCCAAGGACATCGTTCCGCTCTGTGACCTTCTTGTTGCGTGCCTCCAGTGGGTCTATCTCTACGGCCCCCACTGTTTCCTCGTCCTTGGACAGGCGGAGCAGGACATCACCTCTGGGCCCGGTGACCTGCGACATCCCGGTGAACGTGAGCCCACGTTCGGTCCCAACGCGGTTGGCCGTGGCGGTGAACACACGGTTCTCAATAGAGCGTGTCACCATGGCGTCCTGACAGTATGGCAGGACCAGGTTCGCAGGGTGGAGTATCACGTCGGCCCCCTTGAGGGCAAGGATACGGGCGGTCTCGGGGAACGCCCAGTCAAAGCATATCATGACCCCGTACCTGACCCCATCATACTCGATGACCGGGGGCTCCTCGTCACCGGGGCGGAACAGCACCTTCTCCCTGTCGAAGAGGTGGGCCTTGCGGTACGTGCACAGGTGCTTGCCACTACCGAACATCACAGCTGAATTGTAGAACCCCTGTCCGTGCCGTTCCGCCACCCCGGCCACGACGAGTCGCCCGGCAGCCGACCACTCCCTCAGGAGCTCGCAGTATGGCCCACCGGGTATTGCCTCCGCCATGGTTGCCAGCTCGTCCCTGCCGCTGAAGGCGTAACCGGAGTTGGCAAGCTCGGGGAGCACCAGTACATCCACGCCATGCCTGTCTGCCACTGCGAGAATGCGCGATGTGGCCTCCCGCGACTCCTCCGCACGGCACAGTACCGGCCTGAACTGGGCGACCCCAATGACGACCACTGGCACGACCCACCATCAGAAGATGCTGTCGCTGTCGCTGTCGTCGCGGTCTGCGGTCTCGCTCACAGTGTCCTGGTCTGCTGCAGCCTCTCCGGTTCCCTCTGCCTCCTCGGGGGCTGGGGGCAGTGGCACAGGTACGAGCTCTGGCTTCTCGGCAAAGTGCATTGGGTTGTCCGGGTTCAGGTCGGGCTCTTCCATCATCAGTCGCGTCAGCACCTCATCGGCCTCTGAGAGGAGGCTCCGGATCCGGTACTCGACCACTGGACTGTACAGTATCATGGGGACGAAGACTGCAACCATGACGTACCTGAGTGGCCACAGGTCGTAGGTGAAGGCTGTGTCTATGAACATCTGGTATAGCTTGAAGGCAATCTCGACAGTCCCCCATATGGTGCCGAAGAGGATGGCCAACTGTCGGATCCAGACCAGCCGGTTGAACGCACTGCGGCTCTGGTTGTACCACTCATCGTAGGACGGGTGTCCCAGCTCGTAGTAGAGGAGCCCGCCCCGTCGTGCTGCATAGACTGCAAGTCTCCCTATGAACGTACGGTGTTCGCGCTCAATCAGCAGTCTGCACATGTGCCTGCGCTTCACAAACCCACCAAACGTGAATATTGAGAAGACGAGCATGATGATGGCCCACGCTATGAACACCATCACCATCGCCACAGCAATTATCAGGAAACAGATGGCCTCGCACTCGCCACCGGCACCTCCCCCGTCACAGCTGCAGTCCCCAAGCGTGGCCTCCATCTCTGAGACCACCATGACATGACCTGTTTCCTCTGTGTATACGGCCTCCTTGTCGGGGTTGATACCGGTGATGTGTTCGACACCCTCCTTCAGGGCCTTGTGCGAGATGCCAACGCACTGGTACGCTGTCATGGTCCGTTCCAGTCGGGCGCGCGTCTCAGACATCCTCACTCACTCACGCGTATCAGTCGTCCAGAACGCCTCTCGGTCGTCTGGACACTATATGCAGTACGTACATGGCACTACATAAAGGGTCTGTACGGCTAGTACGTCGCCCTGTTTCACGCTCCGGCTGCACTTGCATCGCTGTCATGGCGTCCTCCCATTCATAGTTTTCCTTGGCCGGCGGCAGTGGTACTGACACCGCTCTTGGACGCACGACAACCGACACCGGGCTGTCCGGCCTGCGGTCAGACCCCTCAGTCACGGGTCTTGCCATTACTCCGCTGCCCACGGCGGGCGCCCTACCTGCACATCCGCCCAGACAGGCCCGTGCGAGTCTTGGCCGTGACCGCTGAGGAGGGTGACCCCCTACCACCATGCGCCTGGTGGAGTGTCCCGAGAGAACACCGCTGCCACACACACGCAGCTACGTGGTGCTCCATCGCTTCCGGCCGTGTGTTTGGAAAGACTTATGCTGTGCGGATACCCCAGTCAGTCTGCTGTACAGGGGCCGCCCCCTGACCGGTGGAGCATGTCCGGGGTGTGGTGTCATGCGTCAACCTGGTGATGACTGGGCCGACGAGGTCGAGTGGGACGAAGAAGAGTGGGGCGACGAGTGGGACGAGTTCGACGACGATGAGGACGACTGGTAGTGAGGGCCCTGTTGGTGAGGGCTCCTGGCCGGGCCGCTGTTGTGAGGACCGTTCCGCAGTGGGGTCATGCCCGTAGCCAGCACGACGTCCCTCCTATGTCCTGCGTGTCCTCGTCAGCTGCTCTGTCCCATGACCGATGTTACACTCCACGTGTTGGGCTGGCCGTTCGGGGGGCAGGCACTCGGCGCTGCGTGACCACGAGCTCACAGTGCCCGTGACGTTCTAGAAGAGGCCGCCACGCATCGCGGTCTGACATGTGCAGCCTGCCTCTTCTGGGATGCGGTCTATCATCTCAAAGGTGAGCTTGCGCACGCGCTGGATGTTCTTGGCCATCGTCTGGAGGACCATCTCATGCGTGACGTGCTCTTCACCGTGCACGTCGTAGTCGGTAGGCATCGAGATGTTGACGAAGCAGATCCCCGCTTCCCGGGCAAGGACGGCCTCTGGGTAGGCGGTCATGCCTATGACATCGAACCCCTGTCTGTGATAGAACATGGACTCGGCAGCTGTAGAGAACCGCGGGCCGTTGATACAGACATACGTACCGCCATCGTGTACCCTGTAGCCTAGCTCCTTTGCGGTCTCCACGGCGACCCTGCGCAGCTCCGGGCAGAAAGGCTCTGCAAATGCCACATGCGCCACCGGCCCGCCCTCGAAGAAAGTGTCCTTGCGCCGGCCGAACGTCCTGTCAAAGAGCTGGTCGGCCACGACGAACTCACCGAGCTTGATCTTGTCAGGCTGGAGGCTGCCGCATGCCGCCGGACTGATGAGCCGCTTCACTCCAAGGGCCTTCATCGCCCAGACGTTGGCCCGGTAGTTGATGAGGTGGGGCGGGATGGTGTGCCCCCGTGCGTGCCGTGCGAGGAACGCAAAGCTCCGTCCTTTAGCCCGGCCCACGATCAGGTGGTCTGACGGTGCACCGAAGGGCGCGGACCCTGTGATCTCAAGGGGGTCTTCAATCACCGTGGCTTCGTAGTTGCCGCTGCCACCGAACATTCCAATCTCAATGGGTAGGAGGCCCTCCACATCTGAGGTCCTCGACCTGTCAAGTGCCACGAACTCAAGCCTTGCTTCAAACGCCAATCCGTTCACGACTCCTGGAGTGGTCTGCTCACTGCCTCCACAGACCTGCATTTATTTTGAATGGCCGCTGCCGGGGCCCTGACCGTGGTGTCCCTGCCGGTAGCTGCCTGGACAGGTGGTGGGCCGGCCTCCTCCTGGTCCTGTCTGCGCCGTGCACAGGGCCTCAGACAGACAGTGTGTTCACTTCTTCAGTCGCCAGACCTTGTCCAGAGGGTACTCGATGAGCCCGAGGTACCCCATATGCGCCTTGACCTTGGACAGACGTTCGTCATCAAGCACGATGTTGTTGTACTCACGCAGGTGCTTCTTGACCTCCTGCGTGCTCATCTCAGTGACCTTCTCGCCCTCGAATATCTTCATGACCAGCGATGTCAGGTCCTCAAAGAAGTTCCAGGGCCAGATCTCCCACGCCCACGAGACCGAGACGCCATAGTAGTCGGGCTCGAACTCGGAACCAACAATGTGCATCAGCGTTGCCGAGCGGACCTCTGCAGCACCATGTTCCTTCACGTGCTCGACAGCCATGGTCAGGCTCTGTCCAGTGTCGGTGATGTCGTCCACCACCAAGACCTTGCGTCCTGTGAGGTCTACGTTCAGGGGCGTTGTCAGCTTGGCCTGTCCGTCCTTGGTCGCTGTCACTCCCCAGTGGTCGATTTTCAGGCTGTAGAGGTCCTTCACACCCAACAGGTCGCACTGGATTCGTGCGTGCACCCAGCCACCACGGGCAACACCGACGATGGCGTCGGGCCGCCAGCCAGACTCCTTGACCTTCTGGGCCGTCTGGTAGGCATACTGGTAGATGTCGTCAAAGTCGAGGACGTAGCACAGGGGTCCCTTGAGTTCCATCTTGGTCACAACCCGAGTCTCCGGCTCTAGGTCACACTCTAAAAGCTTTCTTCCTCGGCCGTGCTGTCCCGGGGCATGCGACACTACTTGGTCCTGGCATCAAGCTCCAGTGACGCGGGTTCGCCAGGGGTGTACGCCACCCGCACCTCCAGCAGGTCACCCCTGTCGACCTGTACCGGCGCTTCCAGTGGGAGGAAGAGCTCCCGCCACCCGTCCTCCATCTGGAGCACAATGTCGTCCGTCAGCGTGGCATCGAACATCCCGAGCAGGCCGTGTACTGTCCCCCTGTCCGCGACCTCGAACTGGACCCGGTGCTCGACGTGCAGTGGCGTGTCCGGGTCGCCGAAGTCAAAGTGCACAACGGGCACAAGGTCGGCCAGGTCGCGGGCGACACCATGGTCTACCGTCTGTGGTGCCGGCGGGAAGATGAGTCCTTCGACCGCAAAGCGGTGCAGCACTCCCGGGCACTCCACTGGGACGAGATACACCGTTGCAGATGCCGGCAGGACGGTCCCGCCTGCTCTCAGGACGTGTGATACACCGTGTCTGCAGGCCGGCACCTGTGGTTCCACCAGCATGATGGACGACAGCATCTCACACACGAGGATGTCTGCACCCTCAGACAGGCAGAAGTCTGCAAAGTGCCCCTCGACCACGGTCACAGTGTCGGACAGCCCGTTCAGCTGTACCGCCTTGCGCGCATAGTCCACAGACCTGCGGTTCACTTCAAGGGCGGTCACCTGCCCGGCGCCCAGACGTGCGGCGAGCATGCTCAGCACACCGGTCCCTGCCCCGAACTCTACCACGTGGCACCCGGGAGTCACCGTGCACTCAAGCGCCCGTCGGAACTTGTGGACCCGCGATGTGTGCGTCAGCAGGCTCACTGCGTGCAACAGTGAGAATGGAGTGACGTTCTCGCCTCTCATGTCATACTGACAGCCCCCAGTCCCACAGATAAGTCCCCCGTGGTCTTCGTACCGACTGCAACTGCATATGATGTGCCAGACATCCGCCCTTCCCCTAACGAGAGGTACTTATAGCAGTCGACGGACGACGCACTGGGTCTTGATGGTCCGCGACCGGTGCAAGTGAAAGGAAGGCCTGAGGTCTATTGGAAAAGGAACTTGGTGCTGCAATACGCGCCCTAGACGAGGGCAGGTTCGAGGACGCGCTCGCAATACTCGAGCCCCTTGCGGAGTCCGACAGTGACAACCCCGAGGTCTTGCTGTACTTGGGCATTGCATATGTCCAGACCGAACAGCCCGAGAAGGCAGCCCGTGTGCTCGGGAAGGCCGAGGGGATGGTCGAAGAACACTGCATCCTGTGCCTGTTCCTCGGCCGCGCGCTCGAATCGCTCGGCAACCTGTACGAGGCCGAACAGTGTCTGCGCCGGGCAGTGGCCCTGGAGCCTCATGCACAGGAGGCATGGGAAGACCTCGTTGCCGTCCTCTTTGCCCGCCGGCACTATGGCGAGGCCCTCATGGTGCTGGAAGAGGCATCGCAGTACTTTCCACATCTGCCGACCCTGACAATACTCCGTGCAGTCTGCTACTTCCGGCTCGGAGACTACTCTGCATCAGAGGCCTGCTGGCGCCAGATGGTGGGACAGTGTCCGCAGTCCGCAACAGCACGTGCCGGCCTTGTTGAGGCCCTCATCACCCTCGGCCGCTATGCGGAGGCCCAAGAGGTCTTGCGGGACATGCAGCAGCTAGGTGCCAGGGGGTCCAAGTACCACCTGCTGCATGCAGAGCTGCTCGTCCATGCCGGCGAGTACGACCGGGCAGTGGAGTTACTGGGCTCGGTACTTGCTGAGCGGCCGCACAGTATCGTGGCCCTCTCACTCATGGCAGTTGCACAGTACCGACGGGGTACGGTCTCAGAGGCCATGTACTACCTCCGCCTCGCGGAGTCGAACGAGTCGACGCATACCCAGAGCTGGAGGCCGCTGATGAAGGCCTACCGGGCCCTGGGCATGGACGACCGGGTGATCAGATGCCTTGACCGGGGCACTTACGCAGATGTCGGTGCGGCAGCCCCTTGGATTGCGCTCGCCGTGGAGTACCGGCGGCGGCAGATGGCCGACCTCGAGGTGAACGCGTGGCGCAAGTCAATCGAGCTGCGACAGTACGTCAAGGTCACGTGTCCCTCGTGTGGGGTCACGAGCAGGCTGCGGTGTCGGCACCACCACATAGAAATCCCCGGCACGCAGTACTGCGAACGCTGTGACGGTGAGGTGCCGCTCCCCGCTGCACTGGCCGTGAGCTGACCGATGGGGGTGTTGTCCACGTCCGGTCGTGAGTACCCTCAGCACCCCATTCCGGGAGTGGGCGCAATAGTTGTCGGGAGGCCGGGCGTGCTCCTCGTCCGACGTGACAAGTTCCCTGATGCTGGCCTCTGGAGCTTTCCCGGTGGTGGCGTCGAACTCGGCGAGACAATGGAGGAGGCTGTTGTACGGGAGGTGTTCGAGGAGACCGGCGTACTATGCAGGCCGGTGCAGTACGCGGGGTCTGCTGACCTCATCTTCTCCGACGGTGCCGGACGCGTCCAGTACCACTTCGTGCTCAACCATTACATTGCCGTTGCACTCACAGAACACACGAGGCCCGAGTCCGCCAAGGCGGAGGTGGCATGGTTCCCGCATGTGCAGCTACCACGTGATGAGATGCCACCACTGGTGGCCCACCTGCTGGACTACCACCTGCCCCGGATAACCGAGGTCGTGCGACGCCATTCCCATACGAGACGACCAGCGCCGTAGTACCCGCCCCTGTCCCCACTCGCTCCGGAGATGGCACATGCTGTTCCCCCGTCCTCCGACAGGAAACACAACCGCATGTGCCCTGCGCAGCCCAAGAGATAAATAAGTACGTGTTCCAACTGGTCTTCTGTCCGACCTACAGACAACGTGTGGATGTGTGTTAACATGCCCAGAACCTTCCTAGCTCTACTTGTCACACTCATAGCAGCTGTGCTGATAGGTGCGTTCCAGATTGTCGGCTTGGACCTTGATGCAATCCAGCAGCTCCTCCAGAGTGGCAACATCACCGAGACCCTCCGCAACTGGGGCGCAGCTCTGTTCCAGAACCTGATACGACCGTACACCATTGCCACAACATACTCCGCCTACGCACCGATGGTGGCCCTCGGTGTTGGCGGCTTCGTTGGCGGTCTGGTGTCCAAAGACCCGTTGCGGATGCTATTCGTGTCAATCGTGTCGCTCGTCCTCTTCTTCCTTGGCTACTTCATCCTCTCACTGGGTGCCCCGCTGGCACTGGAGCCGCTGAAGAATGAGGTCCTGGACCTCGCAATCGACCTTGCGGTCTCGTTCGCCCTCATCTTCGTCCCGGGGATTATCGGTGCGTCCATGACCCAGGAAACAGACTCATAGCCCGCCGTGTAGGCGTACGTGCTACCTGCAACCGTATCTCACTCTGGCGGCACGTACCGCCCCACTGGAGGGCCGCGCGAGCTGTACTGTGTCCGTGCTGTCCACCATGTGCGGCCCCCCAGTAGGGGACAACGAGTACTGCTGATCACTGGGCAGATGCCATCATTGATGTCAACACCTCAGAGAGCCCGTCAAGGAACTCGTCGAGGTGCTCTGACCGTACGAATGCCCCTGCGGCCATCGGATGGCCCCCGGCCTCGACCACGAGGGTACCGTACTTCTGGTTGAGCACCTCACCTGTCCTCACAAAGGCATCGCGTAGGTTCACCCCGGCATCAAGCACCTGTTTTCTCGCGCGTCCTGAGATCTTCACCACCGGCCCCTCATCAGTCGTGTTCTCGCTCACGCCGATCACCGGCCTGTCCGCCGGTACTATCCGCGCCCCCTGTGCCATCCCGATGACGATACCGATGATGGTGTCCGGGGTCTCAGGGTCGCGCACCAGGTACATGCCCGGCCGCTCGTCATACCCGTTCTCTTCAAGCCTCCTCAGTGCAGCCGCTAGGTTCGCCCTGTGCTCGTGCAACAGGGTCCTGCCAGTAGCGTAGGCCCCCTTGTCACCCAGACACACCTTCACGCCGACCTCGGGCCGACGGTTCCTGCCGCAGGCGTTGAGGAGGGTCGAGAACTCCTTTGCATTCGCCAGCTCGGTGTGTTGTGGCCGCCGGACCAGTAGGACAACATCGCCTATGATTCCCTCGGCCACCCGGGGGTCGTCGTAGGCGTCGAGGATGTACATGAAGAGCCTCTGGGTTGCCCGTCTCTTCTCCGCGCTGGACAGGTCCATCCACGTACGCCAGTGTCCGTCGTCGTCCTTCACAGGGATGGAGAGTGCTTCGAAAAAGGCATAGCACGCGTCCCTGTTCCCGGTCAGGCCCGGTATGTAGGGCTCTGTTGAGTACTCGAGGAGCATTGGCAAGGGGCGCGTGTTGACGCCAAAGAACGTGAGGTCACGCGTTATGCGCACCAGCCCGGTCTGCCTTGCAAGGCCGAGTATCTCCCGGTTCAGACCAACGAAACCTTTGCCATAGTAGTCCTGGAGGTCACCGGTGGCGCCCACGACCGCGAGCTCTGTAAGGTCGTAGTTCTCCGGGTCGACAGCGAGTGCAAGCAGGAAGGCCACGCCAGCACCCGACACGTCGTAGCTCCCGTTGAGCCCGTGCCGACAGGGGTTGACCTCGACTATCCTGTCCACGACGACCCCTGAGTCCAGTGTGTCTTCTGTGGGCAGGTGGTGGTCAAGGATGATGACCCTCTCGACACCGACCATGTCATCAAGGTTGTCCTCAATGAGTGCGCGCTGCCCGGTGCCGAGGTCGCTGAACACGACAAGGTCTGGGCTGTGTTCTCTGACAAGCCGCATCACCTCCTCCATGGTCTCTGAGTTCAGCTGGTGGATGTTCTTCCAGACCACCCCCCTGTGGACCCGTTCGAACATGGTCACCAATATTGCGAGGGCGGTGATACCGTCCGCATCTATGTGCGAGATGGCGAGGGGCTTGCGTAACGTGTGGACGGCGCCTGCTGCCTCCTCTAGCAGCCCCCTCATGTCATAGGGTACTGTCATCAGTAGGTCGTGCATTGTTCATGAGGTCACGCCACTAGCACAATATAAGTCGTCATCTCGGGCATGGCGAGATATGACCTGGGACTGGCAGTCACTCACTGGCACGTGCCAGTACACGCGAGAGGGCTAGGAAGACCAGTACGAACACGCCTGCCGCCGCTGCGAGCGCCTTTGCAGCTTTCTGCCAGAATGTCTTTGGGACCTCCATGTCCCTGAGCTCGTTCCTGACACGCTTCACGTACACCCGCGTCTCATCAAAGAGGGTAAGGGGGTCGTCGTGCTGTGTGGCGAACTCCTCCCAGCTCTGATAGAACGGCGGCCCCGGGTCCGTGTTCAGCCACTCGTCCCACAATGTCATCAGCATGTTGCGGTGGGGTGGCGGGAACCGTGCAATTGTCCGTCTGACCCGGGACTCCATCTCCTCGTCCAACAATGACCAGCACCTTGTGTCCTAGTTACCACGATGGCGGACACACTCCACTCTGAGTCGTCACTATTAAAGTTAGAGTTCCTCCAATGCACCCAATTGTCGTGGGGGTGTGCAACTGTACCGACACGAGTGTCCTGTCCTCTGCCCCCCGGGCCTCCCGCAGGGTCCACTACCGGGCTGCAGCCTCTCTCACTGTATCAGGCACGAGCTCGAGGCCTGCCTCCAGCCCTACGGGGTCGTGTCCACGTCACGCAGGCGTCCGGGGTCTGGAGGACCACGTCTCTGTTCAGTGGCCCGAGTCCGTCTGGCCCTCCAGTGCCGCATGCGCCACGTGCGTCCCGTGCAGGACTCGGGCAAGGTGTTGTCCCGTATATGAGGCCGGACACGCGCACACCTCCTCCGGGGTGCCACAGACGACCACCTCGCCACCCCTGTCACCGCCCTCGGGCCCCAGGTCGACTATCCAGTCTGCGGTCTTGATGACCTCAAGGTTGTGCTCTATCACAATGACCGTGTTGCCAGCGTCCACGAGGCGGTTGAGGACACGCAACAGGACGGCAACATCCGATGCTGAGAGGCCGGTGGTGGGCTCGTCAAGGATGTAGAGCGTGTTCCCGGTACTGCGTCGGGCGAGCTCGGCAGCCAGTTTCATCCTCTGGGCCTCACCACCCGACAGGGTTGTCGCCGGCTGGCCCAGCTGGAGGTACCCCAGGCCCACATCGACGAGGGTCTGCAGACGGGAGGCCACCTTCGGGATGTCCCTGAAGAACTCAAGGGCCTCCTCAATGGTCATCGAGAGCACCTCCGTGATGTTCTTGCCCTTGTACTCCACTTCGAGGGTCTCACGGTCAAAGCGTCGTCCATGACAGACATCGCAGGTGATATACACATCACTCATGAAGTGCATCTCGATCCGCAGTAGGCCCGAGCCCCTGCACTTCTCGCACCGTCCCTCACGGGTGTTGAAGCTGAAGCGTCCCGGCCCGAAGCCACGCCTCTTCGCCTCCGGCATCTTGGCGAAAAGCGCACGGATCTCGTCGAATGTCTTGGTGTACGTGGCCGGGTTCGAGCGTGGTGTGCGCCCAATGGGTGACTGGTCGACGAGGACCACGCGGTCAATGTGGTCGGCCCCGTCAATGCCGTCGTGTGGGCCCGGCAGCGGCCCGGTCCCACGCAGGTGCCTGGCAAGTGCCTTGTAGAGGGTCTCGTAGACCAGGCTGCTCTTGCCACTGCCGGACACCCCGGTGACACAGATGGACAGGCCGACCGGGAACTCCACCGTTATCTCCTTGAGGTTGTGGAGCCGGGCACCACGGAGTACTATCTTCCGCCCGTCAGGTACGCGTCGGTGCTCGGGCACAGGTATCTGTCGTTCTCCTGCAAGGTACTGGGCGGTCAGGGAGACCGGATGTGAGAGCACCTCTTCCGGGGGCCCCTGGGCCACGACCTGACCACCGTGCACACCTGCGCCCGGCCCCAGGTCTATGATGTGGTCGGCTGCACTGATGATGTCGCGGTCGTGTTCGATGACGACCACGGTGTTCCCAAGGTCACGGAGGCGGTAGAAGGTGTCAATCAGCCTCTGTACGTCTCTCGGGTGCAGCCCGATGCTCGGTTCGTCAAGACAGTACAGGACACCCGTCAGTGCAGAGCCGATCTGGGTGGCAAGCCGGATACGCTGGGCCTCACCACCGGAGAGCGTCATTGACAGCCGGTCCAGGGTCAGGTACTCAAGGCCCACAGACACGATGAACCTCAGACGGCTCACGATTTCACGGAGCACCAGCCGTGCAATCTTCTCGTCGCGTTCGGAGAGCCCCAGCCCCTCAAAGAAGCGCAGGGCCTCTTCAATGGTCATTGCCGAGACCTCGTCGATGGCCTTCCCGCCGACAGTCACCGCGAGGCTCTCCGGCAGCAGCTTCCTGCCACCACAGGCACGACAGGGGAGACGCCGGGCGTACTGACTGGCTATGTGCTGTCTGTACCTCTCAGATGACGTCTCCTGCATGTGCCGGCGGAGCCGTGGTATCATCCCCTCCCACCTGCGCGTGACGGCTATGCGCTCACGCCCGCCCCTGTAACGCTCGTCCTCGTACTCAAAGCTGACCGTGTACTCGGGCTGGCCCCACAGCAGGACACTGACCGCCTCCTCTGAGAGCTCCTCCCACGGTGTGTCCAGTGAGAAACCCGCAGCATGTGCAAGTGCCTCGAGGAACCGTCCCTGCCAGTTGTCGGACACGTTCCTCCACGGGCGGAGTGCGCCCTCGCGGAGTGAGAGGGTCTTGTCTGGCACCACCAGCTCGGGGTCAATGTCGAGGATGACGCCGAGCCCGTTGCACTCTGGACACGCGCCCGACGGGCGGTTGTATGAGAACGCCTTCGGGTCCAGGCGTTCGTACCTCGTGCCGCACTGGGGACACATCAGCTCCTCTGCAAAGAACAGGTCGGGGGCACCCTCTCTCGCGACCACCGCCGCCCCATCACCCGTTTCGAGGGCGGTCTCCAGTGCACCTACCAGGCGCTCCCTCTGTCCGTGCCCCAGCACCACGCGGTCGACCACCACGTCGATGTCATGTGTGGCCGCTGCGTCCAGACTCAGTGTCTCTATGTCAGCGACCCTGCCGTCCACACGTACCCGGACGAAGCCGTTCTCGAGGAGCCTACGCAGTACGTCCCTGTGGTCACCCCTCTGACCACGTACGACCGGTGCGAGGACGAGCACGTGCTCACCGCCGTTCTCCTCAAGGAGGAGCCGTGCAGCAGACTCGGCCGTGAGGTGTTCGATAGGCCTGCCACACTGGAGGCAGTGGAGGACTCCGATGTTGGCGTAGAGCAGTCGCAGGTAGTCGTGGATCTCGGTGCTGGTGGCCACGGTGCTCCTGGGGTTCTTCGATGGCCCCCGTTGCTCTATTGACACCGCTGGCGGCAGCCCGGTTATCTTCTCGACGCGTGGCTTGTCAAGACGGCCAAGGAACCTGCGTGCATACGCGGACAGTGACTCGACGTACCTCCGCTGCCCCTCTGCAAACACGGTGTCGAAGACCAGGGTCGACTTGCCTGAACCGGAGGGGCCTGTCACCACCACGAGCTGGTCACGGGGGATATCAACGCTGATGCCCTTGAGGTTGTGTTCTTCGGCCCTTACAACACGGATGTAGTCTGTCAGGCTATGCCCCACCCCCACCAGTACGGTCGTCACCGCCGGTGTCGTCGCAGTCCTCTTCTCCCCAGGGTGGCATTCCAAGGAGGGGACGCAGGTACCGCCCAGTGTACGACCTGCGACACTCGGCCACTTCCTCTGGCGTGCCCTCTGCAACGACGTAGCCCCCCTCGTCCCCACCCTCGGGCCCGAGGTCGATCACCCAGTCTGCGGTCTTGACCACATCCAGCTGGTGCTCGATGACCAGCACTGTGTTCCCCATGTCCACCAGCCTGTGGAGGACCTCGAGGAGCTTCTTTATGTCTGCAAAGTGGAGGCCGGTGGTGGGCTCGTCGAGCATGATGAGTGTCCGTCCCGTGGCAGGACGTGAGAGGAACTTGCTGAGCTTGAGCCTCTGTGCCTCGCCGCCCGAGAGCGTCGTTGCCGGCTGGCCCAGCTGTACGTATCCCATGCCCACATCGTACAGAGTCTTCAGGCGTCTGTAGACCGGTGGTATGTCCCTGAAGAACTCCAGCGCCTCGTCCACACGCATTGCAAGGACATCGGCAATGTTCTTCCCCTTGTAACGTACCTGCAGGGTCTCACGGTTGTACCTCCGGCCCCTGCACTCACTGCATGTCACCTGTACCGGTGGCAGGAACTGCATCTCGATGACCTCGACGCCTGCACCCTTGCACTTCTCGCACCGCCCGCCCCTGACAT
>JALVPN010000063.1 GCA_027031765.1 Promethearchaeota archaeon
GTACCTCACTTGTGGTATCATCGGGCTCTCCGTCCTTGCGGTCTCCATCTTCCTGCCGGTCGCCACCGGCCCACACACAGACACCACTCCCCAGCGCATGCCTCGAAACGGGGCACAGGACACCCCACGGGTACCAGTGACAGCTGTCCTGCGCAGAGACGTCCTCGTGATCTGTGCCGCACAGGCTGCGACCTTCTTCCTTTACGGCGCCTACGAGTTCTTTTTCCCACTGCTGTGGTCAGAGGAGCTCGGCGCCCCGGAATGGATGGCCGGCCCGGCCCTCACCCTCCTCACCATCACACTGCTCCTCGCCGGCCCGGCATTCGGCAGGGCATCCGACCGCACCGGCCGTGTGCCGTTCATAGTCACGGGCCTGGTATCACTGTGCATCCTTGTAGCCGTGGCCTCCACTGTCCATGACATGCTCGTCCAGTACGTGCTCGTAGTGCCAATCGGTCTCTCGATCGTGGCCACAGACTCGTCCACATCGCCCCTCGTCACAGAACGGGTCGCCCCGTCCCGACGCGGCACCGCCCTCGGACTCCTCAGCACCGTCATGGACATCGGCCACTCCACCGGCCCCCTGGTCACAGGGCTCCTCCTCGCCCTGGGCGGACACAGCTACTTCTTCGCCTTCGCAGTCGCAGGCCTGTGCCTCCTGCTCGTGCCAGCGCTCGTGCTCACAGTCCTTGGCAGGACGGACGAGTACCGGTATCCCGACGGTACTGCTGCAGACAAGAGTACTGTGTGAGTCTTGGGGCATGTCGGCGACCAGTCACACCCCGCAGGTGTCATACGTCGATGATGCCCTGATATCCCGTCCCCTCGACACTGTCCAGCCACTCGTCCACCCCGCGATATGCGTCCCACCGGCCATGGTATGAGTTCCAGTCCTCAATGAATGTCGAGAGCTTCCACCTGCCGTAGAGCGCACCACCCAGCAGGTGCACCTGGGCAGTGGGGCACAGACCCCGTACAGTCCTTGCAAGCCCCGCGGTCTCGCCATCCGGGACCCGGATCCGGAACATTAACCTGTCCTCCGAGACCTGTTCAACGTGTGTCATGGGGAGGTCTTCGGCAAGGGCGGCCAGCCCGTACGCCTCATCACCATGCCTGCATACCACGAGTATGTCTTCCGAGAGGCCCGCATGGTGGAGTTCGTAGACGTGCCCTATGACACCACTCTCACGGAACACGTTCAGCCACTTGCAAATGGTCTCGGTGCGACAGCCGATTGTCTGCCTCAGCTCACGCACCGTTGTCGCACCGCCCTGGAACTCGCACAGCACTCTTGTCCCAATACTGTCAATGTACCGTAACGGTGTTGGCGGGTCCGGCAGGTCGAGCAGCGAGGGCTGTGCCCTCCCGTCCTCTACGAGGTGTGCTGTCCGCAGATAGAGCACTGTCCAGTCGATAGACCACCCGCCGATCCCGGGGACGTAGTGGTGGAATGAGTAGTGTGTCTTCACGCGTTCGCGTGTCATGGCCTGCACGCTGACCCCTTCACTCTCTGCATGAGCGATGGCACGGTCCACAGCATGGGAGTTGTCCTTGTTGTCGGGTATGGCGAGGGTGGCCATAAGCCCTCCTCCTCCGCTGACTATCTCCCGTGACGAGTAGAGGAATGGGCACTTGGCGACCAGGTCACTTGCAGACACGGTGCTGCCCTCAGTGGGCGTGATGAGCAGGTGTCGGACCTGTACGCTCAGTGCCCGCAACGACAGTCTTTCAAACACTCTGAGCTGGCCCCGGGCAATGAGCCTCTGTAGGAGCCTGCCGACCCAGTTGGTGCTCATCCCTGTTTCCTGAGCAATGCGTTCCCTTACGGTGCCATTGGAGGCGAGGACTGCTCCCAGTACCCGCACCTCGGAAGTGTTCAGTCGGATGACATAGCCCCTCATGTAGTCGGCCAGCAACCGCACCCACTCGTGTACTGACAGTCTGACCCCTGCCCTCGCGAACCGGATCACCATCCCGACGACGCCGTCAATGTACTCCTCCTCACCCATGGCGTGGAGCTGTCTGAAGATCTCCGGGCCGTCGTATACTGCCCCCGTTGGAGATGGTACCTGCTTGCTCGATGCCCGCCACCGTTGCCTCCACTCCTCCAGCAGGGGCCCGCCAAGGCACTGCTCCCCGAAGGCACATGCAATGTCGCTGACAACGACCGCATCAACACTGTCTGACGAGAGCATGAGCCTCAGTGCCTCCCTGTTCAGGAGTGCCCTGACAAGCGGGGCCTCCGTGCCCACAATGAACGGCAGGTGTACGGTGTTCCCATCAATTGCGACCTGTGTGTCCCAGGCCTCGGGCCAGTCAATGGGCCTTTCACCGTCCACCACGACACTCATCGATGTCAGCTCGTGGGACAGCCCAAAGCGTTCAGAGCTCCCATACACACACTCTCGCCACAGCTGCACGAGTGCCTGCCGGGCCTGCTCATCAGCATAGTGACCGCTACTGGTGACCATTGTAGATGCACCTGTCTCATTTATCCTCTCCATGTTCTTGGGCCTTCCAGATCCGTGTCATCTCAAGTACCGCGTTGCCAAGCTTGGTAATCCTCACCTTCTTGGTGTTCCCTACCTTCTCGGTCTCGACATATCCCCAGTCATGAAGCGTCGAAACATGGTCTGATGTCGCTGACATCCCGAGGCGTACCGTCTTCGCGAGCCTTCCAATCGATGGGCACCACTCGTAGTTTCCCCGCTCGTCCTTCAAAGAACTGAGCGATTCGAGCACTCTCTTCTTCGGCGGGCTCAGCTGTTCCCTTGTTATGGGGAACACATCGACCACATCGATGGCGTGACCTTTCCCGTCCTCCTTCACAAGGTGTATCACCGACTTGGTAAAGGCTGCTGCAGCATAGAGTGCTGCGCTCATGATGCGTGTCCCAAGTGACGGGTTGAACGCAAACTCGACCTCCTCGTCATTGTCCTGTCCTTCCTGCTCCAACATGTATGTGTTGACGGTCTTCACCGCTTTGAACAGCACATCGTCAAATCTCCACGGTTCGACCTGCACTATTTCAATGGGCATGTGCCCCTTCTCCAGTATCTCGTCCCTGATCCTCTCTGCATCGTTGTGTGTCTCTCTCGTGCACATGATCACAAGCGCATCGGCCCCTCGTCTGTTCATTACGAAAGCAATCCTGCCCTGCTCGTTCCGACCCAAGGTGGCAATCATCACTTTCATGGGCACGCATTCTCCGCCAGTCCTGTCCCGGTGTATGTGATGTCCCGCCTATAAACTCGCGCTGCGGCCCTGCGGTCGTAGTATTCTGGCGGGCGTGGCACACCCCGGCCTCACCTCTGGGTACCACGACGCACCGGATGCACGGCTCTCCTATGAACAGGTTTCCGCGACTGCTGTCCCCAACAGCGTGCAGCCGCAACAACCCCTCTCCTGGGCCCCCTGCCGGCCCCCTAGGCCACCCGGCGGCAAGCGCGTCGTCGTGACTACATTAATCTCACTGGTGTTGCCGTGCTCCCGACAGGTGTACATCAGTCCATGACCCACCTTCGGGATGTGGGCCCGTCAGATGGCAGGACCCGGTACAGAGTGCTCATCGGGTCTGGCGCTGCGGTGTCACAGGGCACAACGGAGTACCGCTACCCCGCGGTCGCGCCACGGAGCTCTCAGGCCCTGTCCTCTACAGCTGCCATAGCAGAGCTCCTTGGCCCCTTCGACTCGCTCGTGGTCTTCACGTCTGGCTGCACACCACATGTCCTGCAGGAGGCCGACGCAGCACGGCTTGCAGGCCACATCCGTGACTGGTCTGTCATCAGGACCAGCCCCGTACACGGTCCTTCTCCACTCGTGGACGTCCGCAAGACCATCAGTGCTCTCGAAGACATGGTGACCCCTGACAGGCACCTGCAAGTTGTGGTCGACCTGACCGGCACTGACGGATATATGACACTTGTCCTCATCGCAGCACTGTCGTTCATGGCCGCCCGCGCTCTCGCCTCCATCGAGCGTGTGGTCCACGCCGTGCCCGCCAGGACGCCGGGCCAGGCCCTCATCTCTGACATGACCGACACCGCCCTCCTCCTCGAGTGGGTCCTCTGTACCACTGCCCTCTCCTCCCCCAGCCCCGTTCACCGGCTCGCATCCCTGTTCCGCCGTTTCGCTGACCAGCTCTCATTCTCTCTACCGTCCAGCCTCCGCCTGTCCCACATCGCAGACACCCTCGACCATCTCGCAACCCAGTGGCACCCCTCTCATACCACCCAGCCCACACCAGACACTGACACACTTCTCACACTCCTCACTCACGCACGGACGGACGTGGGCCCCGAAACACCCCTCTCACTCGTCATCGCACATCTCATTGACTCTCTACAACATGACCCATCACCAGCACGACCGGAGGATGACCACCAGTGCAGCAAATGACCAGTGCCACAGCCCACAAGGTGACAGCCCAAAGTACGCCGCATCATGGCAGCTCTCCAGACTGCCGCCAGCAGACACACCACCACCTCCCACAGTCGCCCCATGTCCCGCAGCCCATGATATGTCCCACAGTCCCGCCTCTGGGCCCGTAGTACGCCTTTGGATTCGTAGTACGCCCTTGAACCCGTAGTACGCCCTTGAACCCGTAGTACGCCCGTGCTGTTTCTTCTACGTCTGTGCGCCCATACAACACATGTCGATAGCGATAGCGTACACTTGGCCTGACGAGCCGGAAGACCCGCCGTGGTGACCGGCCCGTCGATGACGCTCACACGTCAACCTAGCGGGCCAGCTCCGGCTGGCCCTACACCTTCTTTTTTTCCCCTTTTCCTGCGGTGCAGTTCCGATCTGGCCCCACCGTGGTGCCCACGACACCGCCATGGTGTCCATGTCATCCAGTCATGACTCTGTGCCCTGTTTCAACCCTAGTTCTAGTCTGATTGCAACGGGTCTGTCAGGTCAATGTAACCGACCCTCTGGCCAGTTTCAACCCTAGTTCTAGTCTGATTGCAACGTCGTTCATGAGCTCAAGCCTTAACTTCACCCGTCACGGGTTTCAACCCTAGTTCTAGTCTGATTGCAACGATTCAGGGGGACTTTGAAGGCCTGCTCCGGAAACTGTTTCAACCCTAGTTCTAGTCTGATTGCAACGGGCCGGATGGGTGATGTAGAGTTCACTTTTTACCTTCGTTTCAACCCTAGTTCTAGTCTGATTGCAACAGGAACAATGATAACGATAGTGGTGGATCGACTACTGTGTTTCAACCCTAGTTCTAGTCTGATTGCAACAAGAGGAGGGAGTTACAGCTACGGAATCTGGCACCGTTCGTTTCAACCCTAGTTCTAGTCTGATTGCAACTGGTCGCCTAGCCAGCCACCACCGACCGCCGGGGGGAGTTTCAACCCTAGTTCTAGTCTGATTGCAACAGGCTACTATGTAGTAGCCTACAGGGCCGACACCGGTGTTTCAACCCTAGTTCTAGTCTGATTGCAACCTGAACATTGTCACGGTGGACGGCAACGTCTGTCTCGGCTTCAACCCTAGTTCTAGTCTGATTGCAACACTGAACCAGTTAAGCTGCTCGGGTTTAACCCGACTACGTTTCAACCCTAGTTCTAGTCTGATTGCAACTGACACGGGTCCCGTTGGGGGAGTCCGTGACGAGGAGGGTGTTTCAACCCTAGTTCTAGTCTGATTGCAACCCACGGGTGGAACGCGATATTCCGTGAGGAAATACTGTTTCAACCCTAGTTCTAGTCTGATTGCAACCCACGGGTGGAA
>JALVPN010000064.1 GCA_027031765.1 Promethearchaeota archaeon
GTCATACACAGCGAGGGTGTAGTTGTACACGCCCGTGGCAAGACCGTCCACCCCGACCGTGATGGTCCCGCCTGTCCAGGCGCCACTCCCCAACAGGCTGCCATTGCGGTACACCTCGTAGCTGGACGGCGCGACGTCGGATGGCGTCCACGTGATGCTGTTGCCGGTGGTGCCTTCGACGTAGGACAGGTCGGGTGGGTGGTCTATGGTGGGTGGCGTCAGGCCGGGCAGCGTAACAGTCACCATCACGGTGTCAGAGCCCCAGTTCCCAGAGGTGTCCCCGACCACGACCGTAAAGTTGTATGTCCCGACTGCCAGCAAGTCCACGTTGACGACTATCGGCCCCCCGTCCCACTGGGCAGACCACAGCAGTGTGCCGTTGCGGTAGACCTCGTATCCATGTGGGTGGAGGTCTGAAGGGTGCCACGTGATGGTGTGTCCGGTGGTGCCCTGTTCGTACTCGATGTCCGGTGGGTGGCTGGGATCCGGTGGCGTGGTGTCCTCCACAATGACGTACACGGTGTCGGAGTCACTGTAACCAGCAGAGTCCCACACGACAATGGTATAGTTGTACGCGCCCATGGCAAGACCGTCTATGTCTACGGAGACCGCTTCTCCAGACCAGCTCCCAGCTGCTATGGTGCTCCCATTGCGGTAGACCGTGTAGCTGTGGGGGTGGCGGTCCCAGGGGTGCCAGGTCACCCTGTGTCCGGTTGTGCCCTCCTCATAGTTGATGTCCGGCGGGTGGTCAAGCACAGGTGCCGTCTGGTCCTGCACCACCACGATGACAGTGTCGGAGCCGGTGTTCCCGAAGGTGTCGGTGACGACGATGGTGTAGTTGTAGGCCCCAACGGTGAGCCAGTCGACATTGACACTCACATCCCCTCCGTCCCAGTCCGCAGACCACAGCAGTGTGCCGTTGCGGTACACCTCGTATCTGGACGGGTTGTCATCGTACGGCGACCAGACGAGCACATGTCCCGTCGTCCCCTCCTCGTAGACTATGTCCTGTGGGTGGTCTATCGTAGGTGGGACTGTGGTCACGACCGTCACGAAGACCGTGTCCTGCACCCAGTTCCCGACCACATCGTACACGAGGACGGTGAGGTTGTGGACACCCACACTGAGTCCGTCAATGTCTACAGTAATGGTCCCGCCGGGCCAGTCGCCAGATGCGAGGGGCGACCCGTTGCACAGCACGGTGTAGTCCGAGGGGTGCGCATCCGAGGGCGTCCATACCACTGTGTTCCCCGTCGCCCCGACCTCGTACTCGACATCCGCGGGATGGTCAATAGTCGGGGGGTCGTTGTCGGGCGGCCATATCATGGGGTGGTAGTCGATGGCGGCAGCAGAGCCCGAGATGTTGTAGACACCCCTGCCACCATAGTCAGACCAGTAGTTCCCGGTCCCGGTGGTGTTCCACCTGTTGTCTGTCCCGTCGTCCTGCGCATTGCCACCTGTGTTCCACGCTATGACGTTGCCATATACCAGGTTCTTGAAGGGACTCGGGCTCCCTGTGATCATGACCCCGACACCGTTGTCCTGCACCGTGTTGTTGGCAACGGTGTTGTCGTGCGCTCCGCTCTCCATCCGGACACCGTTGTCACCACTGGACCGGACCGTATTGTTGGACACAGTGTTGAGGTATGCAAGACCTTTCAGTAGCACCCCGTGCTGCACGCTCGACTGGACAGTGTTGTCCATCACCTCGTTGTGGTCACCGCCCCAGACCTCCACACCATGCCGACCGGATCCTGTGATGTTGTTACCGGTCACGGTATTGCCTGCTGAATAGTAGAGCCAGACACCGTTCCCACCGTTGGCAGAAATGTTGTTGCCCACTATCTCGTTGTCTGGCGAGTGGTCGAGGAGTATGGCGTTGTCATCGCTGTCAGACACAGTATTGTTCGCAATGACATTGGCAGAGGAGGAGCCCTCAAGCCGCACCCCGTTCTGACATGAATGGATGGTGTTGTTGGCAAGCACGTTGTGAGCCGAACCGCTCTTCAGTGTCACGCCGAATATGGCGCCTGACAGCACCCGGTTGTCCACTATCCGGTTGTAGTCGGCCGACGAGAGCTCCACTCCATACTGTACGCTGTCGGAGATGTTGTTCCGTGCCACCGTGCCGTTGTCGGACACGTAGAGCTTCACACCGTCACCGCCAGAGGCGGACACTGTATTCTCCACTATGGTGCAACCAGACGAGTACTCGGCGAGTATGGCAGTGTCTGAGCTATCGTAGATGCTGTCGTTGGCCACCGTGCAGTTGGTCGTGTGCGTGAGGTACACTCCGGCGTGTCTGGTGGCGTTCAGCGTGCTGTCCAGTATGCTGCAGTTGTGAGAGTACGCCACTTGGGCCGCGATGTCCACACTGGCAGCTACAAGACCACTGACCGTGACACCCGTACAGTTCGCAAGAACAACCTGTCCATAGTCGGTGCCGTTGACAACCGCACCGGTGACGTTCCAGAAGTAACCGAGGGCCTTTCCGTTCACAGTGTTGTCCGCCGTGACGTCCTGCCGGTAGTGCTCAAGGTCAGTGCCCTGTATCACCAGCCCGCACTGGACGAACGTATTGTTCATCACCGTGTTCCAGCCTGACCGGTCCGAACGCACACCACCCGCACCACCTGCAAAGACCGTGTTGTCCACCAGAGTGTTGTTGAGAGATGTGGTCAGCTGCATACTGTACTGGTCACTTGATGTGACAGTGTTGTTCTCCAGTGTGTTGTACGTGGAGTCGACAAGGTATAGCCCATACCTCTTGCCGGAGACCTGACACCCCGTGACCGTCCCATGTGTGACGTTGTCAAGGTGTACTCCGTCACCAGAGGTGCCACCCGTGAGCAGACAGGCCCGGACCACGAAGTAGGCACTCGTATCCGATATCGAGATACAGTGACCGCTGGTGGTTATGTTCAGCCCCTCAATGACATACGGGTCGGACTGAGTACCGTTGCCAGGCCAGCCCTGGGCCGCAAAGTCGCTGTCCGAGGCTATCGTGACCGGGCTGTGGGACACGTAGGCCACGGTGTCCAACAGGGTGCGCTCAGGCCCTCCTGATTCCCGGCCTGTCCCTCCGCAGCCGCTCACCGGGCATGCTTGCTGCTCGGACAACACCCCAGCAGTTACAACTAGCACAACGAGTGGCATGCTCAACAGGAGTAGTCTTAGAGGACGGCGCTCCAACACCCACACGTCCTTGGCACAGCCCTATGTATGCACCTGTTTTGCCAAAAACTTTGTGCACCAATCAACGGACCGCTACTGCTAACCGACATCTTGGTCGTAGTGGTGACGCTGGGCCTGCTGAGCACGTGGTAGCACTTGGAGACCGCGTGGTGGCACTGGTGGCCGGCGTGCCATTGGGCCTGCCAGTGTCCCGACCACCCTCCCGGCGTGTTGTGTACGGTAGCTCGCACGGCTGTGGGTCAACGGTCACATGAGCGTCGGTGGACAGGTGGCTGACGCTGTGTCGTGGCTGCTGTGAGGGATACCTTCTTTGGAGGGTATAGTGGTAGGCTGTAGTGCTGCTGACGGGTGGTGATAGGGATGCTATTGCCCGCAGTTGTTGGTGTGGTGATCGGTGCCCTCGTGAGGGGGCGCAGGACCGCCCTGACCTATGCCATTGCAGTTGCCTTGGTGGTCGGCACGCTTGCTGTCTTCGAGGTCTTCCTCCCACTCTCTCCTGTGTGCTATGGCCCTAACCCGGACGTCATTGGTATCCCCATGTACCGCTACACGGCCGTGTACTTCGCCACTGTCAAGCTGGGCACGTTGCCAGTGCCGTTCGAGTACTACGTGCCGGTGATATCCGCAGTCTTCTTCGGCATCGGTCTGTGTTCGGTCGTGGTGGGCATGGTTGTCGGACGGATGTCCGCACGGAAACGCGGGATGACGGTGTTAGCAGTCTGGTGGGCACGCCCACATAGAGTGGGGCTGTGGGACTGCTGGAGGACCATACTCTGTCGTGACCGCTGCCAGTCCTCATGGGTTGGTGCTACTCCAAAGGAATAAAAGCCGGATAGAGGCGCACAGGGGCAGGTAGACAGAGATGGACTTCGCACTCACACAAGAGGAAAAGGAGCTCGCTGAGCGAGCAAGGGAGTTCACACGCGAGTACATCACACCGCGTGCCCACGAACTTGAGCGCCGGAACGAGTTCCCAATGGAGGTCGTACAGAAGGCCTACGAGGTAGGACTGATGAACCTGCACATCCCAGAGGAGGCCGGTGGGCCCGGGATGTCGCTCCTCGCAGAGACCCTGGTCTCCGAGGCCACTGGTTACGGCTGTGCTGGCATCGCGACGTCAATCATGTGCAACAACCTAGCGTTCGCGCCACTCGTCATTGCGGCGACCATTGACCAGTTGAAGGAGTACGTGCAGCCCCTGATAACCGGCAAGAAAGTGCAGTTCGGTGCGTTCTGTCTGACCGAACGGAAGGCAGGCTCCGATGTCGCCTCGGTAGCCACCACGGCCGTGCGTGACGGCGACGAGTACATCATGAACGGCGTGAAGTGTTTCATCACCAACGCACCACAGGCATCACTGTTCACGGTCTTTGCCTCCACACAGCCTGAGTTGCGTCACAAGGGCCTGTCAGTATTCATGGTGCCCAAGACGAAGGGCGTCAAGATAGGCCATGTGGAGAACAAGATGGGACAGCTGAACTCCGTCCAGAGCGAGGTCGTATTCAAGGATGTCCGGGTGCCTGCTGAGTGCCTTGTCGGCAAGGAGGGTGAGGGCTTCAAGATTGCAATGATGACCCTTGACAAGACCCGGGCCGGGATTGCAGCCATTGCCACCGGGGTCGCCCAGCGTGCCCTCGATGAGGCCGCACGGTTTGCAAACATCCGCCACCAGTTCGGCCGGCCCATAGGCAAGTTCCAGGGCATCGGTTTCATGCTCGCCGCGATGGGGGCAAGGGCCTCGGCAGCAAGACTGCTCACAAGGTATGCTGCGTGGCTCGCAGACCACAACATGCCAGTGTCCAAGCACTCCGCCTTTGCAAAGTTTTTCGCCTCGGACGCCGCAATGCAGAACGCCATCGACGCAGTGCAGATCATGGGCGGCTACGGGTACCTCACCGAGTACCCGGTGGAGAAGCTCGTCAGGGACGCAAAGCTGCTCCAGATATACGAGGGGACGAACCAGATCCAGCGCCTGGTCGCGGGCAATGCCATCCTCAAGGAGAGCGTCGACCTGGACACCGGGTTCCACGTCGAGTACCCCGGACGTGACGCGCCCCTGTTCTAGGTGCCCTGTCCCCCGATGTTGATTCCCACCTCACCGGTGTCCCGGCCGTACATTGTGTCGACAATACGGCGGGTCGTGCGTCTTGCACGGACGAGACCGTCCCCCGGGCACGAGTGTTCCCGAACGGTCAGGCACGGGGCACCAGCAACCTGCTCACCCCCCCATGTGCCCATGCGCGACAGACGGTGCCCAACACCCTAGCAACGGTCCTGGGCGCGTATCACTTCTCTCCGGACGCACATCGGCTGCGGCCACGGGGACTCTGGGGCCTGCCAGTTGCGTGTGTCGTCCCGTGTTGCATTGAGGACGGCCTGCTCCTGTCGGGGTCGTGGTCACCGCACTCACCCGGAATGACTGCCATATAGACGCTGCTGCGGTATCTGGGCCCCGTGGAGACCCCAGGCCCACTGTTGGGTGCCGTAGTAGACGGATGAGTTAGCTACT
>JALVPN010000065.1:0-2687 GCA_027031765.1 Promethearchaeota archaeon
GATGTGAGCGGCCTCAGGGCTCCCGTATCCGTCGGGGCACTATCTCCGTCACGTCGTCCGGTAGGAACCTGTGCAGCACGCCTGGTATCCTGACACTGCCGTCGTCCCTCTGGTGTACCTCCATCAGGGCCACGAGCGTCCTCGGGTTTGCCATCATGGTGCTGTTCAGAGTGTGTACGTAGGCCTTCTCAGTGCCACCCTTCTTCAGTCGGTACCGTATCTTCAGTCGTGTGGCCTGATATGCGGTGCAGTTGCTACATGAGCCCCCTTCTCTATAGCGTTGCTGCCCCGGCATCCAGAACTCAAGGTCGTACTTCTTTGCTGCCACCGTCCCAATCTCCCCGGTGCAGACGTTCACAACACGGTATGGCAGGTCCAGGGCTTGGACATACTCCTCCTCATTCCGGATCAGCTCTTCGTGAATGTCCCATGACTCCTCCGGGAGGCTGAACACAAACTGTTCGACCTTGCTGAACTGGTGCACCCTGAAGATGCCCTTTGTGTCCCGACCGTGGGAGCCCGCCTCCTTCCTGAAGCACGCACTGACCCCTGCAAGCCTGAGTGGCAGGTCTGTCGGCTCGAAGACCTCTCCCATGTGCATGGCTGCCATCGGGTGTTCCGAAGTCGCGATGAGATAGAGGTCTTCGCCCTCAATCTTGTACATCACATCCTGAAAGTCCGCGAGGTCTGTGACACCCTCGTATGGTGCTCTGCGCATCATGAAGGGGGGATATATTGGAGTGTACCCCTTCTTCAGCAGCATTTCAAGCGCCAAGAGCTGCATCGCCAGGTCTAACATGACCAGCTCGTTCTTCATGAAGTAAAAGCGTGCGCCCGAGATCTTGGCTGCCCGTGGGATGTCGCCTACATCGAGTAGTTCCAGCAGGTCGACATGGCTCCTCACCTGGAAATCGAACTGTGGTCGTCCGCCCCACTCACGCACCACCTCATTGTCCTCTTCGCTCTCCCCGTAAGGGACGCTCTCGTGCAGGAGGTTTGGCATCCTCATCTGTATCGCATGTAGCTCGTCCTGTAGAGTGTCGGCTTCCTCCTCTGTGTGCTGGATCTCGGTCTTGATCTGGCTGACCTGCTGTACTAGGTCTGATGCGTCCTGCCCGTGCTTCTTGCGCTGGCCGACCTCCCTAGACAGTCTGTTCCTCTCTGTACGGAGGTCCTGTATCCTCCTCCTGAGCGCCCGCAACTGCTGGTCCAACTCAAGGAGCCTCTCAAGGTCGCGGAGTCGCTCCTCATCCCTGCGTCGCAGCAGGCTCTCTCGTATCACCTCTGGGTTCTCTCTTATGAACCGGATATCCAGCATCAGTGACACCCCGTGACTTTCGCCGGGCTGGTGTGTCCCTCCAGCGTGACCTTATAGGCTATTCGCTAGTCCGCGACCCTCCTGTAGACCTCTTCCAGTAGTCCTATCTGTCTAGACCACGAGTAGTCGCGCAGCACCTTCTCCCTACACTTCTTCCCCATGGACTGGCGCAGCTGCTGGTCCTCGGCAAGCAGCCTCATCGCATCCACAAGGGCCTGCCGATTGTTCGCCTCTACGAGCACACCCTCGTCCTCCCCCAATAGACGGCAGGTCTCACCGATTGCAGTCGTGACCACTGGCAGGCCACAGCTCATCGCCTCAATCACGCTCAGGCCGAGGCCTCCTATGTTCTGCGGGATGACGAACACATCGCCAGTCCGCAAGACCTCAGGCACCTGCTCGTGCCTAATGCTACCGAACCACCGTATCATCCCTGACCTTATCTCGTCAAGCATCCAGAACTTCAGCATCCCATCTCCCACGAGTGTCAGTCGTGTATTGGGGTTCTCCTCGTGATACTCCCTGAATGCTTCCACAAGGAGCTTCACACCCTTGTCAACACTGAGGCGCCCTACATATACAAACTCTACATGATCCCTGTCATGGCGCTCCCTCGGTGGGCTGAACAGGTCCGTGTCCACACCGTTACTGATTACCGTCAGCTTCTCCTCTGGCACGCCCTCTACAATGAATATGTCCCGCTGGCCCGGGTCGACAAGCACGATGTGGTCGTACCTCCTCACTGCCGAGAGTGACGCACGCCATGCAATCCCAAACAGTGTGTTCGTCAGGGAGCTGCCCTGTGCGTAGGCGAGGTGAAATGTGACTACCATTGGCGGCAGGGCGCCCCTGAACCTCGGGAGGAGGAACTCCGTGCTACTGGAGTTCATCTGGACATGCAACACCTCTATGTCATGCTCAATGCTCCTCTGTGCAATGAGACGGACTGCTGTTGGTGCGTCAAGGTAGAAGTGGGGGTTCAGCGCGATAGCTGGGAAGGAGTGTACTCTCTCTGTGGGCAGGCCATCCACTCGTTTCGCCTGCGTGAACGCATGCACCTCGTGTCCGTTCTGCGTAAGCCCATTGACCACGGCCTGCACCCTGACACACAGCCCGTCAGGCGACCCGAACTTGCTCACCATACCAATCCGCAATGCAAGCCCCTTGTTATGACCCGATAGCACAGGTCGTTTCACATCATGTCCTTGAATGGAGCCCGGTGCGCCCGTGCCTGGCCACCATGCCATGCCTAGGTCAGGTGGGCAGCTACCTGTCCTGTGATACGCTCCGGCCTGTGCCCGCTGCCTGTCAGTCCTGTGCGGTATTAGGTTCTTTCGCTTGGCCAGACGACTGGCCATAGGGACACAGG
>JALVPN010000065.1:2697-5685 GCA_027031765.1 Promethearchaeota archaeon
GGTGTAGCACAGCACACTGTCCACACAGCGGCTTTCTGGCCTTGCACACTCTTCTACCGTGGGCCCCGACCAGACGGGCATAGTCGTCCCACAGGTCTCTCGGCAGCGCCGCCATCAAGTCTCGTTCAATCTTCTGTGGACTCGTTTCTGCTGTCAGACCGAGGCGTTGGGTGACCCTCCGGACATGTGTGTCGACGACCACTCCCTCGTTCTTCCCGAACACAACGGAGAGCACTACGTTTGCCGTCTTGCGGCTGACTCCTGGTAGCCTGACCAGTGCGTCCATCTCGCTGGGCACCTCTCCAGCATACTCTTGAGTCAGGATTCGTGCGACCTCGACTATGTAGGTCGCCTTCCTGTTGTATGTACCACATGGTCTGACTATCTGCTTCACCTCTTCAAGGTCTGCGGTTGCCAGCGCTGCCGGTGTGGGGTACTTCTCAAAGAGGAGTGGCGTGACTTTGTTCACAGCAGCATCAGCTGTATGGGCGGAGAGGATGGTCGCAATGAGCATCTCAAACGCATTCCTGTGGTCCAAATACGTGGCCGGTGCATCAGGATATGCTCTCTCAAGGCACCTGATGACCTCCAGTGCTCTCTCTGTCCCAGACATCGCTGGCACCTTGCAGTAGTGGTGCGTCACCATTGTGGGCACATTGCACTGGTCGGGTCTACCCGACCTGCCGTCCCACACTCCCCCCTTCCTCCATATGAGTGTTGGCAAGCACTCCCAAGATTATCACGTTGAGCCACAGCACAAGTACGAATAGCATCGATGGGGGCAGGTACTTGAATACGAAGCCCCCAACAAGGGGCCCGACCGCTGCACAGGCATAGCCAATCATTGTCATCATGGCAAGCGCCTTTGCAGTGTTGTTTCGTGGGAGCATCCTCTTAATCAGCGTGATTATTATCAGTCCCCACAGGGCGTCATTCACGTACTTTATCATTATCGCGAGGAATGGCGTGGTGAATATGACTCCCAGGCCCGGGTATACGGCGTCAGCCCTCTCGACCGCCCCCACTGGCGCCCAGACTGGGACTGCCGGGGCAACTACGAGCAGGACTGCCGCAATGGGCATCATCCCATAGACAAGCATCCCTGCCTTCCTCGTGCCCCTCGTATCGGAAAAACGTCCGGTCTTCAGCAGCAGGGGGACGGAGACCACAAGCGTGCCGAGCAGTATCATGTTGATTCCTAGGATATCTATTCCTACAAACTCGTTTGAGTATATGAGGGCGCCGAACTTGAATATGGAGTCGCTCATAGAGTCGAGCACGATTATCACAAGGACTGTCGGCATAGTCCTTGTGAGCTCACGCATCGTGTTGATGTTCTCTGCTGCAAAGTCCATGACAAGGGTCTTTTTGCGTTCCCTCATGTCCGGCGGACTGCCCTCAAGCCACAGGGCGCGGACTAGTGTGCAGAGCAGCAGCAGCACCCCCACTCCAAGGTACATGTCCCGGATGCCCTGCGTGAAGCCTACAAGTGGGATCAGGGCCCCGAGGACGAGGAGGGTCGCAATCCCAAACGACTTGCCAGCACTGAAGAGGGACAGCGCCAGCCCAGAATGCCTGTCGGGGATGTTCTCAAGCAGGTACGCAGAGGACCCGCTCTTGACCAGGTCCATTGTCGATATGATAAGGAGGCCAATGATAATCATGACAGTATCAGTGAACAGGCCAACGACGATGTGGTACGCTGCAGCCATGAACATCGCAACAACAGCGAGTGTCTTCCTGTTTGTGTTGTCGCCAATATACCCGCCCAAGAACCTGCAGACCGCACTTACTGTGGCAGCAGCGGACAGGACCACACCGATGAGGACGTAGTCCCACTTGAGGTACCGGAGGTAGAGTCCAAAGTATGACCATATGACCGTCCCGCCGCTGAAGGCCCATGCGGTCACTAGGTAGATCTTGTAGTTTGGCCATGCGAAGATGTCCTGCAGTGCACTCCGGATTCCAACTGCCCTGTCAGACTCCCGATTCTCCCGGGACACGATGTCGGCCTCCTGACTACACTTTTCAGCTGGTGGATATGAGTCCTCCGTTTGTACTGGCCCGTCTGTTGACTGCAGTGTTTCCTTCATGGTGCTGTCCTCTTGGGGCTACTCCTTTGTCCCCCGTCCTTTTCGCATGCACCTTATTAGTCCCATATAATCCTCCGGTGGCCTGCTCGGACAGACATGCGGTATCCCAACTACTGTGGGTGTGCTTCACGGCCCATGTATCACAGGTCGGATGCAGGACACTTCCGGATGCACCTATTCCATTCGTGTCCGGCCATCACACCCAGCCGGTGAGGGGTGCACCACGATTCCGCATCCAGCCCGTTGCAGTTTCTTCTCACAGGCCAAAGACTCTAACTTGCACTTCTCCGTCCTCTGTTGGCATGGCCATGACCCGACATGTCCTCAGGTCGGCTGTCAATACAATGTCGGTCGGGAGTGCCGTTGCACTGAGGAGGTTCCTCATTGCCAGTTCGAGGTTTACTGCTATTAGTCGGATGTCCTCCGAGTCTGTCATCGGGTCAACAGGGCGTCCTATGTCCTGTGGGGCAATACTACTGAGGGCCGAGTTGGCATCTCTTGCTCCTATCAAACTGCTACATCCTCCTGCAATCTCCGGCTTTGACACTCGTGTCATCTAGAATGGCATCGGGTCTGGACAACCTGGCTCTGGGTCACTCACTATGTTTTCCTCCATTGTTCATTGTTACAGGTCCTCCCTGACTGGCAGCTGGCTCCTATTCCTTGTTGCTACTGACAATCGTAGCATGTCCGGGGTGTCGCTGCTCAGAACGGGTTTGGGTCTTCGCATGTGGCGTGGGCCACCGTTGAGAGGCGTTTCGCTCCAATTGCCAACAGTGTCAGCACCATTCGGTTTCCTGTGAGTTCCTCGTACAACTGCCGCATCTTGAGGCTACACATGATCCATTCGTCACCTCCATCTGCCAGTCGGGCCTGGGCGCAGCCATCTGGCCCG
>JALVPN010000066.1 GCA_027031765.1 Promethearchaeota archaeon
ACGGCAACGGCGCCCACGGCACTACCTGCAAGGACGAACGTCTCGTCACCGAGAGGCAGACGGGCGACCCATGTCGACACCGCTGACACGAGAGTGCCAGCAGCCACAAATGCGAGTTCAATGACCCATGGCGGTACACGCACGACAGGAGCTACCGCACGTGTCCTGAGCACAGCATATAGCAACGAGAGCAGACCGCTTGCTGCAAATGCGACGAGGTTCACGAACACGCCAGCCGTTTGTACGTGGGCTACGGTGCCCCCGGCTTGCAGCAGGTTCAGTGCTGCAGAACCACCGAATACGACCGCTCCGTACCCCGCAGTGCCCGTGAGAACAGCGTTCGCCGGCGAGTCGTCAATGCGTTCAAAGACCTTGAGGGACACGGTGAGGGTGACACACAGGAATGCAAGGGCTGAGTATATCGCAGCTGCACCCCTTGCAGAGTCCCACCTCGGGCCACTGGCATAGAAGAGGTAGACCAACAGTGACATTACGACCATGCCGATGACGCTACGCCTATACTCGGTGCCCATGAGATAGCCCACTCCCTACCTCTGTGTGGTGCTGGCCAAAAGTATTGTGGAACAGCCGTCTCCGTATCTCACTGGCGTCCACTGCGTGGTGATAGTCCCCTTGGGAGTAGCGAGCAAGTTAATAGGGGTCTGACATGGAACCCGGGACCCAGTGATGATGGCACAAGGCCTGCTGCAGCTGTCCGGGCAATGTGTGGATGTCCCGTGACAATGAGACCATCAGTGACGGCCACACTGGCACTGCGTGCGTTAGACAGTGGCCCTGACAGCGTTGCGGGCGCGCCGAGCAGGAGAGTGTGACTTACGGAAAGGAAACAGGTGTGGAAGCTCGCCATTGTCGCTGCGGTCATGCTGGTGGTCTGCTCCACGTCGCTACTTGTGTACACGACCTACATGCGTGAACAGTACGTGACATATCGGGAGAGCGGTTCAAGTCCGGACATTTCTGTCAGCACATCCTTGGACGGTGGACACTCCTACCTTGTGTACGTGACCCTGACCCGTAGTGCGAAGGGGTCAGCATCAGTGCACGGCACGGTGGAAGTGATTGTGAACGGCACGACCGTACACACTATGACCCTTAGTGCTACCCGCAGCTCCGGCAAGCCCGCAAAGTCGGTCACAGCAGTGGCCTCAGAGGGGTACGAGCTGGTACTGACGCACACCTCTGAGCTTGTGGTACGTGGGAACATGACTGTGGGTGATAGCTGGGAGGTGAAGGTGTACGCGGACATCCCGCAGTGGCTGGCCTCCCTGACAACGCAGGCCATACTGTTCTTTGGTGCCACCGTCGTGTTGCTCATGGGTCTCGGCCTGCCCTACGTAGTGAAGTACCACACCAGGCGAGGTGGACAGCGCACGTTGGTGTCAACCACTACAGAGGGGCAGCTGATGGGTGACCGGCCAGCCGTAGACGACAAAGGGGCCCTGGCAGACAGCGACAGCAGCTGGGACGAGTGGGACACAGATAGGTGACCGGTCGTACTTCCCAGTCCGGGCACTGACGGAGGACATACTACAGTCACTGCTGGTGCCAGCACTCTGGGTCTGGGCCTAGGAAGTCACCACCGTAGTAGTACGCGTTGCCCCTGCAGCCCCAGCATATGCTGTTGTACTTGCAGTTGCGGCAGGCAGCCGACAGGTGTGAGGGGTCACGGAGTGGTACCTTGAGGAGGAGCTCTTTCGCGGACTCAAAGGGGCCGGCGAAGTCGGAACCATTGAGCCGTGCCACAGGGTGGCGGATCCTTGCACAGGGCGTCAGCTCGCCCCCAATGGTCACCGCGCAGGTCGTCCCGCAGTAGAACTTGCTGACGCAGTTAGGGATGACCGGCATCTCCCCGTTGAACACAGTGTCACTTATGGTCTGGTATGCCTGTCGTATCTGTCCTCTGGTGGGGACGTATCTGTCTGCATCGGGGACACCTGGGGCCGGTTTGAAAGGGACAATGCCAGATGCAATGCCGTACTCGTGGAAGAGTCTCTCCACGGTTCGTTCGAGGTCACCGTCGGCCTGTAAGCGGGTGAAGGTCATACAGTTGTTCAGCCTTGCCGGGTCCACGCCCATGTCGAGCAGTGTGCGTACGTTGGAGAGCACCCTGTCAATGTAACTGCTGGCGCCTGCCAGCTGACGGTAGAGCTCGGGGTCGAGAGTGTCCAAGTGGAACGATACGAAGCCCTGCGTGTGTTCCTCGAGCAGGAAGTCCACCACCGTGTCGGACAGCAGCATGTCGCCCGAGCTCCAGATGTTGTTCGTCAGGCCCAGGGCTGTGCTGGCGGCTAGCAGCTCTTCGAAGGACGGGTGCCTCACTGGGTCGCCGCCCAGCCACTCAATTACCCTCACGCCCACGTCAGCAGCCTGTTCCAGCACGGACAGTACGAGCTCGCCGTCCATGTGGGTCACAGGCTGTCCGGGAGTGCGCACGTAGCAGAACTTGCAGCCCTGACCACATGCGGTCGTTATCTCCAGCTGGAGCGAGTAGAGCTGCTGTTTTTCGAAGTACTCGACCATGGTACTGTTGAAGAAGTAACCATCGATATCGGTCACACTCATCTGGGGCCCCTCACCAGACTGCGGGACGGCGGTGTTGCAGCCGTTCAGTTGCCATGCAGTCGTTGTCCTCGACTCACTTATCTCTCGCGCTCGGGGCACGCTACCGGCCCTGTCGAATGGACGTGGTCCTCATCCGGAGAAGTACCTTGTGAGGAACATGTCAACCCAGTCGTAGAAGGAGCCGAGCATCTCCCTCACAAGGCCTACGCCGAGACGCCGACGCAGGATCGTGTCGACCACTGCCTTTCTGAGGAATGGGTAGTAGTGTGGCAGTGGGAACACGTTCAGTGGAAACTTCTGGTGCCTGGTGAGGAAGATGTTGACCCGCTCGACCCAGCGCGCGTTCACGACATCCTCGGTGTACGCGGTGGGGTCCTGCACTACGAGTGACTCGAGCTCGGCAAGCATGGGTGAGAATATCTCGCGCTGCACTTCGTCGAAGGAGAAGCCCTGTGGGCGCATCTCTGGTGAAGTGGCGAGCCGCCTGTAGAGGTCGGCCAGGTCGTCGGAGCCGGGCACCGTGTAGACCTCGCGCCGGAGCCGGACCAGCCGGGAGAACTCTGTGGACAGCCCCCTGTCCTTCTCGAGGACAGAGAACACATGGACGAAGTGAGTACTGTCCCATGTGTCGTCACCGAACAGATCCTTGAACATTGTCACTGTCGTGCGGTAGGCACCCGGTATGCGCAGCTCGTGGGGACTCGTGATGCTCCAGATGTTCATGAAGACAAATGGTGGCATGCCGAGGTCACGTGGTGCATCGGGCCGGTAGCTTGGGAAACAGTAGTTCCCATCGACCACTATCAGGTCCGGCTGGAATCCCTCGACGCCACGCTCGACGGCATACGAGACCGCAGCCTCCCGGAGGAGCTCGAACACCTGTTCAGGACCGAGGGGGCTGAACTCCCGTGGCCTGACGAGGTGCAGTTGGTCGGTCACGGGCAGGTAGTATGCTGTCCCCACAGAGGGTAGTGAGAAGGCGGTCTCAAAACGCCGTTCAGCACCGTCACGCAGGTCGCGCAAGGCCTGGAAGAGGTCCTGGTTCGTGTGGTTGATGTCCACAGCCAAGACTCTGAGAGGTGGGGATCTTGACAGCGCCCACATGACCAGCGCAATGGCCAGTGGTGTCTTCCCACTGCCACCCTTGTTGCTCGTCACAATGACCGTCTGTGGTGTCTTGATCTGCATTCATATCACCGTCCAATCAAAACTGCCACTCAGCACACCGATCACAAATGAGAGGACCGTACCCCAGCCGACATATAGGATGAAGTCCGTAAAGAACTGCAATATGACCACCCCTACGAAGGTGAGGACGAGTTTCCGGATGATGGGACTTGGTGTGGCAAGTTCGTTCAGGTCACCGCGTGCGGCCTCTAAGAGGCGGAGGTTCTGACGCATGTCCCTTGTCGCGTCCTCCAGCTTTGCCTTGATGTACCCGGCCTCATCCGACAGCAGGCCCTCCTCAAGGACAATGCTACTGTTCTTCCAACGCCTGAGGAACTCGTCGATTGCAGCAAGGATGTCAAGCCGGTTGTGCTCTACCATGTCCTCGTACCGGCGCACCTCGTACACGACCACCTTTATGATGCTTGCAAGGATGATCAGTGTGCTCAGGTTCAGTACGTTGCTCAGGAAGAACGGCACCTTGAGGAGTGGGCTGCCCGGGAAGAACTCCTGGACTATCGTCAGTCCTCGCAGTCCCGTGGCCTTGTACAGTGCAATGAACAGTGTCAACTTGAGTGTCAGGTACAGGCGGGACAGGGCCTGTCTGAGATAGCTCCGTGTTGCCTTGTCGTCCCCGACCTTGAAGGGCCTGTGCACGAACACAGAGTAGATGGTACCACCGATGTTCAACATGAACAGGAATGACACCAGCAGGAGGGCCAGCCCAAGGGCCAGTCGCACCCACCCCTCGACACTCATCACGCCCTCGTCAATCTGTTCCACAATCTCCTGTACCGTGATGAAGTCGCGCTGCCACACAGCTGCGAAGAGCCTGTCCATGAGCGCCTGGTCTGTAAGGAGGTAGCCCGCAAAGAAGAACCCGTACACAACGATTACCGTGAACGACGCAGCACTCACTGAGAGGAAAAAGGTGTCTAACCACCGTTCATTGACGTGCGTGCCGCGGCCGTTCACTGACATCTACGCGCCCCCATAACGGGCCACTACTATTGCCGCAGTGACCACTAATAGTATTTCCTATCATGTCGTACTCATAACCACCCTGCATGAACACGAGGTGACACCAACACTCGCGCCACCGCCCAGACTACTGGCTGACACAGACTGGGAGAGGTATCGTACCTCCCCGAAACAGGACACGGCACACACCGGGCAATCGTAGCTCACGGGATGGGATACTTGAAATGCCCAGCCAACCTGACTGGCTGCTGGTTGGTCCAGTCCGTACGCCACAAGCGTCCCGATGGCGTTAGGTCGGCCTACGACCGGACTGCGTGGACTCTGGATTTGATAGGCGGAGCACCATTGAGACCCAAGTGCAAGGCTTGGTTGTCGCTGTTGTGGAACCCGAGCCGCTACTATTCCCACCACCAGTCCGGTCTGCAAAGCAGTCACGGTAGCACGGCCCCGACACGGATGCAACAAGCACTTCCAGTACAAACTGTGTGTTGTCTGCCGACCCCTCCATTCCCTCCATTTCTATGAGCCGTCCACCTGGTTTCCCAAGCTGTTTGAGTAGCAGGTCATAGGACGCCGCGAAACACAGCAAGTTGTTCGTCCCAAACCTCGCTTGCAACCCCATGTTGTCCATAGTCCTGTAGGCTGCAGCAGGACACAGCCGGGTGTCCATGTTAGTATCCAGACGCTTGGACACTCTGCTTCCCTGAGGTGTGTACTGGGCGATTGGGGCAATCTTGATGTAGACTCCGCCGTTACTCTCGGTCACTTTCAAGCCCAGCTCAGAACCAAAGCGACTGGCAATCTTCACAAACCTGCTCGCAATGTGCGACCAGACGGACTTACCACCTTCGTCCGTTACAATGTAGGCAGTCTTGATCCACGGAAGACCAGCCTCACTCTCAGTGCCCTCACCATCCCCAGTGTCCTCAGTGCCCTCACCATCCCCAGTGTCCTCAGTGCCCTCACCATCCCCAGTGTCCTCAGTGCCCTCACCATCCCCAGTGTCCTCAGTGCCCTCACCATCCCCAGTGTCCTTAGTATCCACATAGTCCCATACCGCTTGGACAATCGCACGGGGTTCCCACTGGTTGCATGGGACAATGGTGAAGGTGAGAAGGTTCTTTGTTGGAGTGCCACTCGGTCGGTCCGAAATGTCCATCCCAACGGTGCCTGCAAGGGTTTCCAAAAGCCGGATGAAAGACCCTGGTGCGTCGTTCATGCACACCGCAAGATGAGCAACAGACCACTTACGTGGGTACTCGCTGGTCGGAGGATGTGAACCAGACTCGCTCCCAGTCATTTCGTCACCTTGACGGTCATAGATGAGGTGACGCAGCATCAACACCAAGGGTATGATATTGGGACTTGAGCAGCCATACGTCACACGGCCCCTCACAAGACCCCGTGTGACAAGGAGGTAGTCAGGATGTAGGATCCAATGGAACCCCATTGCGTTCTCGTCTGGGTTCTTTGCAATCTGCCTCCCTGCATGACAGTGAATCCTACAATGAGGTAGCCGGACATCGTGTTCATCCTGGCGTGGCGTGACTGGTTCATCGTGTCGGGATGGGTGTTCACCATATCGGGCTATTGCTGACAACATGGATGCCACCAGTTGGGGGCGGGGCACTATTGTCGGGATTAGGTGGATGTGGCCGCAACTCCTCATTGTCCGGGCCAGTGTTTCGATGCAGGTGCGTGCTTGGTTTGCATCCTCTGTTTCAATCACCAATCTAATCGTATGTTCCACATGTGGGAAGTCGTGGTCGGCCGAGCCGCCGCTGCTGGGCCCTCCGCCAGTCTGCTGGCTGGTGCGAAACTGCAGCACCCTCATGAGCCACTTTGTGACCATGAATGGGTCCACTTCACTCCCATCAATCGAAACGACTTGCATGTTGTGGACAACGTTGTGGAGTACACCTTGATGTGGCTGCCCAATGAAGACGTCCAACCATTTGACCAACGGGGCCTCGTCCTCCGAAGTCCCCAAGGAGTCACGGAAGTGCAGGGGCACAAGTCCGGTTACCAAGGCATCATGCCGCGGCCGATAGACAAATGCCTCCCATCTATCTGGACGCACCATGTATGCAGAAATGGACGCCAGTTCCTTCTCGGCCTCCTTTTTGAAGGCGGATTTGTTTCCCCCGTTCATGGTGCTGACCAGCCCCCACACCATGGTCTCGAGCGCATAGAACAGCCTGCGTGACGGCTCCCCCACAGATACTATGTCCGCATCGAGTAGTGCGGGGTAGTCTGCCCCACTCTCTCCGTGACGCGCAGGGGCCTCTGTTGCACCACTCCCAGTTATCCGACGCGCATTGGGTAGGGCCCACCCGATGAGGGCAAAAGCACCGGTGAATGAGGCAAGCCACCTGTTTGGGAAGACCGGTACCGTATCAAGTCTGGGGCTGCCAGCCGCCGTGATAGTATTCTCCCGCATCACGAGTTGTACAGTATTCGAAGAGTCAACCACCGTGACCAGGACAGGCCAGGTGCGGTTGAAGTCAATCGGCCTGTCACGCAGACTGCGGGCGTGCTGCAACATTGAGAGCATTGCTGTGCGGTTGAACGGTGTGTAGACGACAATCTTGGCATACCTCATGAACCTGCGCGCAATGGGGTTGCGGGAAACATCCTCAACTATTGCTGGCACGAGCAACACCATGTGTCTGGGCGAGTCGAGTGCGATCTCAAGGACCCCGTAGGTCCCGAGGTGTGGATGAGTCCCCATTGTCCGAATCGTCTGTGCCGAGTCTATTACCGCCATCCCTTTGACAATGTATATCCAGGTATCGGGACGAGTGGGGGAGCGCGGAAGGGCTTGGAGTGAAATGCCGGTCTTGCGACTCACGAGCACAGGGTACCCTTTGTCTATGCCTTCCAGCAGATCTTCTTGGAACAGTGTCCTCGACACTACATCTATGACGAAGAACTCAGCCACTTTTCCACTCCCGACCAGCAGGTAGGCATACGTGCCTGATGACAGCGCCCGTGTCACCACATTGCCTATGAAGTCACTCTCTTCCGAGTACCTCGTGAAACTTGACAGGACCATGGCATAGAAGGGCACAGCCATGCCGAGGTCTATCGCCATCAACAGGCTCGGATTTGTCAGGGAGCTCGGGCCCGGTGTGATGGGGAAGAACACCATCTGGGCAATGTAGACATACTTTGTGAACATGGCCATGAGGAGTACAATCAACTGGGTCCTAAAGTTGAGCCTGAGGATGTGGGAACCATATACGGACTCGGGCCCCCTCAACATGAAGAACATACACAGAAGACCGAGGAGCAGACTGGCAGCCACTACGTACGACGCGCCAACGAAACATGCTTTCAGGTATAGCGTAGCGTCAGCCTTCGCAACTAGTGGGGCGGCCTCCTGTAGTGTTGGGATTGAGAGGAGTGCCATTGCCATTATGCAACCCGCGTAGAACACGAACCTGTTCGCAATACGGTTGTTGCCGCTGAGTGTGACGTAGCTGAGCAATATGTCCTTCAAGTCATGGATGCCGCGGATTCGAAGACCTTCCGTTCTCTTTGGTACCCCTACAATGGTCCAGACAATCGCTGCTACCAGCCACCCGATGAGTACCAGTACGATGACGGCCGGCATGACGAGTAGTAATGACCATGTGATGGACACGAGAAGTGTGATGTCGGGGAGGAGCACACTCGCCAAGGGCAAGTAGAACATGATACACGGGGCCACAACGCATGCCATACAGAGCCCCAGTGCTGTGTGGCAAGCGATGTCGGTCTTGTCGGAACCAGTCAGAGCAGCATGCTGCCTCGTGCGCCAAAAGTGGACCAAGTACATGCACCACACAAGCGACAACACGACCAAGTACCTCTGCACGAGAACGCCATCAGGGACTATCTGTGAGGGTGTACTTCCATAGACCAAGATATGTATGGCCTCACGGACGAAAGGGGCACTGAATGTGCACATGGCGATAGACAACACAGCTAGAATCTCGACAGCATGCCTCACGAAGGGCAAGAATGTCCATCCAGTAGGCGAGCTGGTGGCCGACTCGGCGCGCCTCTGCATGTTCCACCCCCGCATGAAATTGTCTATTGCCACAGCAACAAAGGTCGGCAGGCCAATGAATGTTGTCACAATCACTGCCCAAACGGGTGTGAATCCCAGTTCGCATAACAAGGCCTCCAGGAAGGTCAAGTAATACAGTTCGCCATACGTGCAGTACAACACGACCCTAACAATCATGGCGGCCAGGGGCAAGAACCAGCCGATGAGTGCAAACACCACACAGTACAAGAGAAACTTGCCTCGCTCCGCGTGCCCAGTCGAATGTTTCGTCGTGGCCAAGACAGATTGCCTCCCGCATGGCATGCGAGACCAGACGGGCAGCGTGCCCACCCAGGCGCCCGACAGCCCCTTTTTGAAAAAGGTCAGGTCTTGCGCACGTATATAAGAATAGCGAAGCTCCTCCGTGGCCCTCTCACGGCCGGCCTGTGCCAGATGTCTATGTTCCTAGAACCAGTGCGGGCTTTCATGGCTACAAGAAGACCTGTGCCTGGAGTTTCTTGGGAGCCACAACACAATGCCTTTGCATGGTCAGACCCGCCTGTGATGTGCATGGGTGGTACTCTCCATTTCCGGGTCACAGGACGCTGACTGCCGATGGAGTTGCAGTGCGCTGAAGGGTACACTGACGCCTCCTTGTCCTAGCACGGAGGGCCGGCACTGTCCGCATGCTGATTGACAGCATGGCGTGATACCGCGACCCACTCGATGGCGAGTCGAGTCATTCAGGTCTCGGGGCTCCCACTCGTGGGTGCCGTTTCCTTGGTGGCGGAGCGCCCAGAGAGATCCCAGTAGGTCGCGTACTTTGCGAGAGCAATGACTGTCAGGATGCCGGTCACACCTATTGCGACTACAGAGTACGTGACTAGGGCCTGCGCCTCTGGTGGGACATCCTGATAGACACGCACCTCCCAAGAGTCGCCCAGTACCATGTGGCCTGTGACACGCACCTCCGTGGCCCCTGTCGCATTGAATGAGTAGAATGCCGTTGCCTGTGCACGGCTGGACGACCCGCTGGAGGACTCTGTGTCTAGGACAGTGGCATTGTAGACCGTGGTACCATTGAGGAGGATGATCACGTCCCCTTTTGCGGTCGCTATGCTGCCGCCGCTGCGATAGATGTCCACGCGGATGGTGTACGCATGGTCGCCTTCGACGGTCGTCGTGAAGACAAAGTCATCTTCCAGGCCCGTGTCGTAGCCAGCAACGTACTGTTCGAGGTTGAGGTTGGCAAGGACAAAAGTGCAGACTGAAAGGGCCAGCGCTGCGATACAGACGACTGTCACTCGCTTCCAGAATGTCTTCGTACCCATTATGTGCACCTCCCACGCACGGCCCAGAGGCGACCTGCGGCGACCACAGGCCGACGGACGGGCGCGGGTCTGCAGACCGGGCGGGTACTATGGACTACCACTCCCCGGGCCATGCCGGGTCATTGCGGTAAGTCGTGGTCCCAGACACTTAAGTCATGTGGCAGTCCATACTGGCACCGGGCCTGTTGCTACATGGGCACTGCTCGCTGGGTGGCGGCTGCCGCGCTACAATAGCGGGCCCCGCATCACCTCTCATATATGTAGTAGACACACCGTCAGGACGTTGGCCGGGCGTCGCTGACATCTCCCGCTCCACCAGCAGGCAGGTGGTGTCTGTAGGGAGAAGGAAGAGGGGAAAAAAAAAAGAGGTGGTGACCGTCGTAAGGCGTGCGCCTTTTCGAGGCCACCGGGGTACCCAGTCTGGGGCACGTAGGAATCACTAACGAGTCTAGTAGTACTTCGGTACGAAGTAGAGATGTGTCGTGTAGAATGTCTTTGCATACGTGGAGAAGCCGCCGCAGTAGTAGTAGCCATTGGCGTCAATGCGGACCAGGAGGTAGCAGATGCGCTCATTGTACCAAGTGCCGTAGCGGCCCTGGTCGTCATAGCCGGACCAGTACGACTTGAGGATTCTGTCCTTGAACACCCAGGTCACCCGCCTGTGTGTCGCGCTGTATGTCGTGTAGGTATGGCTATGGGTAAGAGTGGGGCTAATCGGGTCGTCAAGGTCGAGGTCAGTTGAGATGGACGTGATCCCTCTGCGACCTACTGTCATGCGGACATAGATACGCCACTCACATGCGTAGACCTTTCTGATATCCACGGCGCCCCTGCAGATGTACGAAACAAACACGGGGTTTGTCCAGGCCCGACGCACCTTGCTGGCATCGATGTGTACAGTATACTCCTCCACACCGCTGGCTTCGCTAGTGGGCGTCATCCACAGCGGTGCCACTGCCATGAAGACAATGGCCGCGGTGGCAAGGATGAGGATGGTCTTCTTTCTCAAGTCCATACCAAAGCCACCCGACCCGGTCGCTTGTCTGTCGACTTATGAGGTTTCCGCTCGACTGGGCACCATCAGGGCTGCTGCAGTCCTCTGGAGCCATCCACCCCAGACTTGCCAACGTCAACTGGCATGAGCCCTGCTGTGGACTCGACATGGGACAGGAGGACAGGCACACGCATGTGGAAACGCAGGTCACAGTCCAGCATCGGACCGCAGTTCTTGGAGGAGTTCCTGCAACTCGCCACGCTCAGGGATGTGTGCAGCTTTGGCCTCGTCACCAAGGACCACGAGGTAGATGACTGCCGGCCCGGAAACGTAAGCACACGAGTCCGTGGGCACGGTGGCCCGTCCACGAGACCGATAGACCGGGAAGCCGGCAACGGCAGTGGGCTCCGGACGCCCATCTGGCTCGATGTGCCACATACCGTCGGGAGGTGACTCTGCGGACTCCACCTCACCGGTCATTGCGACCAGTGTCAACAGTCCTGTAGACGGCTCCTTGAGCACATAGAGCGGGTGCATGTCGAGTACTGCGGCCTTCCCACACACCCTTGCAGGCACCTGCAGCCGCTCGGCAAGTGTTTCAGTGTCAGCAACGAAGTTGAGCCGTACCTGGTAGCGCATCGTGGTGCAAAGGCCCACAATGAAGAGGGCAAGCAGGTACACAGTAAAGGCCACCACCGACAACGCGTCCACCGGCGGGAAGAACAGGAGCCATACCAGGCCCAGTCCAAGGCCCACGACCTCCACAATGACACCGACCAGCCGGCCGGCCTTGGCGTTCTCCCTCTGTGCAGCCAACTCGTATTGTCTATACAACTGTGCAAGCCACCATGCAGGCCCCCGGCCGGTATGCCAATAAGTGTTGCGAGCCCCAGACTGGCCCGCTCAGACACAAACCAGCCCTCTCACGTCCGCAATGTCCCGAGAACACTTATTTGTGTGCCCACCCAACCGCACAGGAGGTGGACAGACAAGATACCAGGGACGAATACAGGTATCCGGTCGGAGGATGTGCAACATTGACACGCTACAGGGGAGCCGACCCGGTCGTTGACCTTGTCTATGAGGCCATGACACGGAGAAACAAACTGGCGTTCAAGTTGTTCTCGCACGCAGAGAGCGTCGTGATCCGACTTGAGGAGGTGGTCGAGGACGCCGCCTTCGGGGTAGCGGTCACCAGCGAGTACGAGCACTACCACAAACGGGCCCACTGTGAACCCGGCTCTGACCTCTCCAGTGTCCACACATACTCATTGCAGGGGACACGCGTACCACCAATGCGGCCCACTTCGTTCACAACACGCTACGACGAGTTCCCACGGGAGGGCAGCGTGCTCACGGAGGCCTGTAGGTGTGGTGGCCGACCAGTGACATGTCCCAACTGTTCTGGCACCCGTGTTGTCACCTGCCCCAAGTGCTACCAACCGCGGAGTGGCAAGTGTAGAAACTGTGCCGGTAGCGGCCTCGTGGACTGCCCACAGTGTGGTGCGACCGGGCGTTGCAGTGGGTGCGGGGGCTCTGGCACAGTGCGGTGTCCAGAGTGTAGTGGGAGGGGCACCGTGCTCAGGGAGTGGAAAGAGAGGCGCACCTGCAGGGCGTGCAGTGGTAGGGGCTACGTGAGCGGCTATCCGTGTACCAACTGCTACACCACGGGTGTTGAGACCGTGACTCGCTCCGAGTATGTCACCTGCTCGCGTTGCGGTGGTGAGGGCCGTGTGCCGCACAGCAAGTGCGGTGGGACTGGCAAGTGTACACGCTGTGGGGGTGAGGGGCATGTGCCTTGCGAAGTATGTCACGGCACGGGCATCTGCCAGTTCTGTGATGGTGCTGGCACCAAGACCTGTCCAACGTGCGGGGGCGGTGGTACAGTGACGTGCCCGGTCTGCGAGGGGGTTGGCAGCCTCCTCCTCTACGTCTCTGACTGTTACGAGTACGAGCCCATCTGCGACGACGACCGTGTTGTGCCGGGGTACTTCAAAGATGTGCGTGACAGGCTCGACAGCAGCCTTGCAGTGGCAATGGAGCGCCTCGACGCGGACGACCTCTACTCCGCCATCGGGCTCAGCAACAACCGCATGCTGGGCACCCTCGACAGGGCAAAGGAGCTGCACTCGGGCCTGATAGCAAGGGCGAAGGGACGCCAGTTCAACACCGGGAGCACCGACCCCGACAGTGCTCTCAGAGCGGAGGCACGTTCAAAGGTGGAGTCCGAAGTCGACAGGGACTGGGCTGCCAACAACAGTGACTCGTACTACGCATCCTACCTGCTACATGTGCCCGGCAGCGCCCGCAGTACGGACTCGGACCGGTACTACACCACAATAATCGCCATGAAACACGACTTCAAGACGTGGCCGCTCGGGCTTGTCAACTACACTGCTGGTGGGAAGCCGCGCACAAGGTACGTAGTCGGTACGAAGGAGGCCTCTGTGACAACTGAGAAAGGGGCGAGCAGACGCGCCCTGGGTAAGGTCCTGGCCTTCGTGGTCGGCGTCTTCACACTATCAGTACTCCTGCTCAACCAGTTCACCAGTTACCAGTTCTACCCCGCCTACGGTTCCCTCTGGCTGGCCCTTGCTCTCGTGTCATGGGCATCATATTTCGCCCTCCTATACCGTACTGTGAGCACCCAGACCGAAGAGCTGGTCGTCGTCACGAGTACGGACGACCTTGACGGTCTGACGTTGGTAGCGGCACTGGCCCACTGTGCAGCCGAGGAGGACGCTGCGGTCCCCGAAGACCCCATATGCGAGAAACTGACCGCGCACCTCCTTGGAGACCGCCTCGTGCTCGGCTCATCGGTCTGTTACACACTCTCAAGGAGCACCGGACGCGGTGTCCGCGTGCTGTACATGTCAGGGGCCACGGTCAGGACTCCGACCGCAGCGGCACGGGCACTCGTATCACTGGCAAGCAAGGTGATTGTCGTGGTCTCAGCAGGTGCGGACGGGGCAGACCTACTAGACAGCATTGTTGCTCTGGTGAAGGACGCCACATCTCAGAAGCTGCTCGTGGCCCCTGAGGGCGTGCCAGTGCCTGACGACATCGGGGGAAAAAAGGTCAACATGGACCTCAGTGCGGTCAGGGGCATGTTGGAAACGGCATCGGACAGTGCGACGCGCACCCTAAGACCGCTACTGTCCCAGGTGATCGGTGACTGACCTGACAGGACCCCGGGGCAACAGGCCGGAGCACGCTGGCACCACGACACCTGTTGGACACGTGGTCTGGTAAGTGCGCGACTGGCGAGCACAGGAGCACACGGTACATGGCCGCAGTGGGGTCCCAGCTCCGGGAGGCACCAGCACAGGACTGAGATACCACCCACACAGGCTACATTGAAATAGTGGCGGGGTGACCAGTCCGTATCAGCACAGCGGGGGCAGTGGACGGACAATGGTAGCTACGCGCTTGCCGGCAGTGGTCGTGGGCACCATCATCTTCTCGCGGCGACGCAAGGTCCCGGTGGTGGGAGTCCACGGTGCGGGCAAGTCGTGTCTGTTGTTGAGCATGGCCTACGTGGTCTCCAAGATGGGATGGGGCCACGTGAACACCGAGTCCATGGACTACTTCAACAGTGCCCTGCGCTATGTCCTTGCGGGACAGCAGCTACCTCCGACGGTGGCCACGCAGGACATCCGGATCATAGTGAAGGACATGGAGATCGATGAGCGCAAGTACCGGCCTTTCGTGCTCAGCAGTTCGGACTACTCCGGTGCAATGTTCGAACGCGTGATGGAAGAGTACCGGCTGATGGACAGGCAGGTGCCTGTAGCGGACGAGACAGCGTCATTCCTGAAGCTCTTCGAGCGTTCCAGTTGCCTGGTTGTCGTAATCGACCTTGTGAGAGGGCTCGGTGCCGAGGAGTTCAGGGCGGACATCGAGGCTGGCATGCGCAAGGCTTTCTCGGAGCAGCTGGTGCCAGTGTCACGGGCAATAGAGCACGCCGTGGCCCGCAGGGGCCTCAGCAACCGGCCGGTCATGTTCGTCTTCAGCAAGGCGGACCTGCATGGACTCACAGTGGACGAGATACGACCGTACTTCGACAGGGTGATGGCCATAACCCTTGGCAGGCTTAGGCGGCTGGGCACACCGGTCAACCTCTACACCACGGTGGCCACGGGCTGGGGCCGCGATACTACCGAGGACCAGTGGCTCCATGCCCTTGAGGCAAAGGGCGTCACTGACCTGCTGACCGGCATTGCCCGTGCTGTGGCATAGACCCTGTTGCTGCACCATGACAACACGGGGGCCGGCCAATGACGGGGAGCACCTACGCCACTGGGGCCCCACACGATATCGCACAGGAATGAGGTGGTGACAGATAGAGATGGGGACTGACATCGATACTGTGTCTGTGGTATACCAGGAAACCGTTGTGAGCAGCGTGGCTCTTGGACATGGAGAAGAAGCGTTCCTCCGTACCGGGCTGTTCCCAGCGTATCCGGCCCCCGACTTCGCCATGAGGGCCTACACAGCAGCAAAGGTGGTGTCACGGGGCGACTGGTTGTACGTGTCAGTGATTAGGGGTGGCCAGACTGCTGACAGCTTCGGCCGGCCCACACTCGTTGCAAGGGCTGCGAGGGTACCCCTCGTCGAGGCCGCAGTAAGACCACTCGACTGGACACGACTGTTCAGTGCACTCAGCGAGAAGACGGGGGCTGCGACACCTGCAGCTGTCCGTGTGCCCGAACTCGACCGCGGCAAGCTCGTAGCGGCCACCCGTCCGTATCGACAACTCCTCCCCAGAGTGCTGGCCGCGGCCATGGACAAGACGCCCGCACTATGTCGTGCGCCAGACTACGGGACGGCAATACGGCTACTGTGTGCGTTCCTACTCCTTGCTCCACGCGTGGTCATGGCCAGGTCGCCCATTGCCACGGACTGTTCCAGTCCGGGTGCCAAGGGTGCAGAGCACCTCGTAGTCCAACCGGAGGTAGCCCTGACAGGAGGCACCCAGCACGAAAGACTCATCGCCGGACCACCGGGGAAACGGAGCGCTGGACGCAAGGTGCTGACATTCGACATCAGGAGGCCTGGTTCCGGCCCCCACCC
>JALVPN010000067.1:0-35967 GCA_027031765.1 Promethearchaeota archaeon
GCGGTGGGCGCTGCTCGGGGTGGGGAGTGCGGTCGGGGTCATCATCACCATAGTGGTAGCAACCGGGGCGTCGAGGGTCGTGCATCTAGAACGGGTGCTGCTGGCAAGTGTGGGGCCCATTGCAGGCCTGTTCAACTTCATCCTCCTGATGGCGTTCATGAGTTCTGTCATGGTCAGTGCTGGAGTGGTGGCCCAGAGCAGCAGGATGGAGTACCTCCTAGTCCTACCCATCCCTGCCAGGACGGTCTTCCTTGAAAAGAGCATTGTGGTGACCGTCTATGCGTCGCTGCTCTGGCTGTTTGCAGGCACATCTGTAGTGACCGGCATTGCCGTGGCGTCCGACCACCCGGTGGCCCTTCTGGGAGTGCCACTGTTCGTCGGCCTCGTGTTCACGCTGGTAGCACTTGGCGTGAGTGCTGGCGGCCTTGTCGGTCTGGTGATTGCCCGGCTGGTGGCAGGCCGCCGCACGCTGAAACAGGTCGGGTACGCAATAATGACAGCCGCCACCATGCTCATGTCGGTGTCGTTCTACTACTGGATGTACGCCACTCCGGACAATAAGGACTTCTGGACGCCCCTCCTGGAGGTGGCCTCGCAGGTCGGGTTCACGGCGACCACGACGCCGGGCTACTTTGCGGCCTACGCCTGTCTGCACACCCTCGCAGGCGCCGCGGTCGGGCTCCCGACCATCATGGCGGTGGGCGTGACGGCCGCGGTTGCAGTGCTACTGCTGCAGGTGAATGCGCTCGTGAGCGAGAGAGCACACTATAGTGGATGGCTCAACACCGTCCCGTCCAGACGTGACAGGTCAGGAGAGCAGCAGGAACACCCGGTGCGACGGACATGGGGACCGCGTCTGCTCCCTGTGCTCAGGACAAGCACCACAACTGAGGCCGCTGCATGGTACACGGTCACGGTGGTACGGCGTGACGCCAGAGTGCTGACGAGGTACCTGTTGGGGCCACTGATGTGTGCAGTCTGGCTGGTGGTCCCCTTCACGACCGGGGCGTTCATGGAGGTCACGGATGTGCTGCTCTTTGTCGTGGTCGTCCCCTTCGCAACGCAGTATGCAATGTACTTTGCAGGGTACGAGCTCGTCTTCGAAGGCTCCAACCTCATGAACCTCCAGCTGGCGGCTACGAACATGGAGGAGTATGTCAGGGGCAAGGTCTACGTCGCGCTAGTACCATCGTCTGTTGTGGGGTGCATCGTTGCCGTCATCACGGTCATTGTCAACTGGGACATGTGGCCACTGGCGCCACTCATCCCGCTCGCAGCCCTGACCACGGCACTCATGGCCGGTGCCATATCTGCCGACGTGGCCGCAGAACATGGTGAGTTCACGGCTGACCGCATGCTGGTACGCGAGAGGGGCGTCTCAGTACAGCCCCCGCTGAAGGGGCTGGCATCACTGAAAATGAACATCATACCACAAGTGCTCGCACTTGCTGCACTCTCCTTGATCCTCGCGGCGGACTACACAGCCGGCCCCCTGCTTGCGTACGTCGTCTTCGCCGGTTACGCCCTCGTGTGCTGGCGGATGTCCAAGAGGTACACACGGAGTGCCGGGCTCCGGCTTGCCAAGATGGAGTGCACCAGGTACCTGTAGTACTGGAGGCAGACGATTCGTGGGGTATGTACCAGTCCTCGCACAGACTGACAGGCCACAGGACGACGCGGGACGCGACATCGGGGCAGTCGGCCCACAGGGGGGCCTGGCAGCTGTGAGCCCACCCGTCCGCCCACAGATCAGATGTGTAGCCTTGTGAAGGCTGCGGGCCACACCACGATGCCTACCACTGCCGTTACGGCATAGCGCAGTGCACGCGCCCAAGTGTACTCGCTTGCAAGGAAGGAGGACAGGCCCACCATCACACCAATTACGAGCAGCAGACCGAGGACTACCCGCAGTACCAGCCGCCACCTGTCAACAGTGGGCTGGTCCTGGAAACCGACCAGGCGGCGTTCCGCAGGAAGGCCGACAGCAGCCCCCATTATGAGGCCACCGACCGCCCCGAAGTTGTCACTGGGGACAGAGAACACCATGTCAGTGACGAGAGTGGAGAGGAGTCCGAAGAGGAACATGCCTCCATACAGGTACGTGTCAGGCACTGTGCTGACCCAGCGGCTCACTGGCCCACTGGCGACCACCTGGAGGACAAGTAAGCAGAGACCAATGCCCCAGCCGAGTATGACGTCGCCCAGGTAGTGCACGCCGAGATAGACCCGTGACACGCCTATGAGCACCACAAGTACTGTGGAGACCACAACGGCAGCGGTGCTGCCCACGCGACGTGAGAGCCAGCCGAACAGGACAACGGAGTTCTGAGAGTGCCCGCTGGGCGTGCTGTAGTTCGATGCAGACACGCCCTCATACCAGTACGACTGTGGCGGTCGTTCTACTGCGAGGAGTGCCTTCAGCCAGAAGTTCAGTACGACCGACACCAATAGGACATACATGGTGACGATAGCTTCGCGTTTCCGCACTGCCCAGTAGCCTGTGAGGATGAGGACGACGTAGAAGAGCTCGGAGCCGAGCTGTGTGACTGCAATGAACAACGGCCCTGCCCAGGGGAGCATCTCACGTAGGACTGTCGTGAGTCCGGGGTCGAAGAACAACCTTGCTACCTCCACAGCTGGTGACCCAGTGTGCTGTCCTCAGTCAAAAAGTGTGCTGTCCTACAAGGTCGCGCAACCCAAGGGAGTCTATCCGCTGGTCAGAGGGCATGCCAGTCTCCCTGTCCCAGTCACGGTAGGCGTACCAGACCTCCAGCTGGGCACCTACATCCGGGACGTGTCCTCCAGTCGGCCCCTCAAGTGGGCGGAGGAGCAGTTCTGGTAGCTGCTCACCCTTCGGGTCGTATCCCAGACGCATTGCCAAGAGCCGCTGCAGTGTGAAGATACGCTCGCCGGTGGTCGCTACGTCTTTCACCGAGTACGGGATCCCCGTGACGAGGGCCAACAGATGTGCAAGGACATCGCCGTGTACCGGGTAGAAGTGACAGACCAGGGCCGAGTTTGTCACACAGCGGAAGTCCTGCAGGCGTGCGGCCACCTCGGCCTCGTTCGCGAAACGGTCGGTACTCACTATGTCCATGCTGGGGTCGCTCAGTCCCATCTGTACGGCGTACATGTCGCCAGTCATATGACAGGCGCCGCGCGGCGAGGTGGCGTACACCACGGCCATGCCGGAAAAGCCCCGTGGGTCATGCACCGGGGTCTCCAGCCCATGGACCTGAACCGCAAGGTGCTCCACACCGTGCCTGCGGGCAAACTCAAGGGCCCCGAGCGCGAGCTCAGCGCCCACACCCTCACAGTGTGCAATCTTACGGGTCAGCTCCACAGCCGCACCAACATCGCCCCATCTCGGCTCGATGCCGTCGAGGTCGTCTGCAGTGATGTGCCCCTTATCGAACAGGTAGTAGACCATGGACAGGACATTCCCACCAGAAATAGTGTCGATGCCCAAGAGGTTGTGCATGCGGTTGAGGTACACCAGGGCCTCAAGGTTGTCGTTCAGGAGGAGCGAGCCCAGTGCGCATGTGCTCTCGTACTCGGGCGCTCCGCAGCGTGGTACTCTGAACTCACCTTCAGTGACCTCGACCAGCTGGCGGCAGCCCACGGGGCAGCCCAGGCAACCAGTCTTGCCCACACGGATGGTCTCGCTGACAGTGACGCCGCTAATTGCAGTGGCATCAAAGTCCGATACTGTGTAGTACCCGGCGGGCATCGAGCCGTACAGCATATTCGCCATGTCCACGAAACCGGCAGAACCGAGGTCAGAGTACATGCGTACAGTGGCGTCGTCGCGCAGCTCCTCTTTGAGGGCCCTCACAGCCTGCAATAGGCCATCAGGGTCGGCAACAGGCACCGTCTGGTCCGTGCCGCGCACCACAAGGGCCTTGAGCCGCTTCGAGCCCATCACAGCACCCATGCCGGTGCGCCCGGCAGTCCGCTCATTGTCTACAACAATGCATGCATACCTCACGAGGTTCTCACCGGCAATACCAATCCGTGCGATGGCATACTTGTCACTCACCATCGACCGGTCAATGAGTCGGTAGCACTCCTCTGTGTCCGTCCCCCAGAGCTCGCCGGCGTCACGTATCTCGACCTCCGCCCCACGGACGACAATATAGCACGGCGACTCGGCACGGCCAGTTATGAGTATCCCGTCGTAGCCAGCACGCCTGATCCCGGTTGGCAGACGGCCCCCGAACACACTGTACCCGAGGAGGCCTGTGAGGGGTGAACGTGCACACACCACAGCCTTGCTGCTTGTCGGGACCCGTGTCCCAGTGAGGGGGCCGGTGATGAAGAGCAGGGGGTTCTCGGCCCCGAGCGGGTCGGTCGTGGCACCTATCATGTCCCAGAGCAGCCTGGTACCGAGGCCCACCCCACCAAGGAAGTCCCGGAGCAGGTCGGGGTCGAGGGTGACGATGTCGGTGGAGGCGATGGTCAGGTCTATGTTGAGGAGGCGCCCCCAGTAGCCATACACGAGTGGCCTCTCCTAGAAGTCGATACTACGTCCCTCCCACATGTACTCGAAGAACCTGCGAATGTCGGCCTCACTTGGTGAGCGAGGGTTCATTGTCAGGCTGGAGTCGGCCATGCAGAACTCGACGAGGGACTGTATCTTTGAGGCGAACGTGTCCTCTGGGATACCAGCCGCACGGATGTTCGTTGGGACGCCAACATCAGACATCAACTGGCGCGTGCGAGTGGCAAAGCGGAGTGACACATCGTGTGGGTCGCCACCATGGATACCGACAGCAGCTGCAAGTCCTGCATACTGTCTGGCGACACTCTCGTCCTGCCGGTGGTTGTACTCGACCGTATAGGGAAGGGCAAGGCCGACAGCCAGGCCGTGGTGGAGGCCCAGGACAGGGCCCATGGAGTGGCCCAACGAGTGTGCGAGTGCGACCTGGGAATTACTGAACGCCATGCCAGCAAGGCAGGCGGCAACAAGCATGTTCTCACGGGCCGCGAGGTCGTCCGGGGAGTCGACAGAGCGTGGCAGCCACTCGAACACCATCCGGACAGCCTGGACGGCGCAGGCGTCAGAAAAGGGGTTCTTCCATTGTGACACATAGGCCTCTACGGCATGACAGAGTGCATCCATGCCGGTGTTGGCAGTGAGCGTCGGTGGGAGCGACCTTGTCAGTGATGGGTCGAGAATGGCTATGTCGGGGACGAGCTCACGGTTGGACGTCCCCATCTTGCGACCGGTCTCGTCCTCACGTATTACGATGGCCTTTGTGACCTCGGACCCTGTGCCGGTAGTCGTGGGGACGCAGATCAGTCTGGCCCGGTTGCGCAGGTCGAGGGGTTGCAGTGGTGACACGGCCTGGATGTCCATCTGGGGGTGCTCGTAGAGAATCCATGCGGCCTTCGCAGTGTCCATGACACTACCACCACCCACGGCAATAATCCAGTCAGGACCGAACCTGCGCATTGCATCCGCAGCCTCGCGCACCAAGGACTCAGTAGGGTCTGACTGTACCTGGTCCCAGACAGCGATTGACCACCTGCGACGGGACAGGGTCTCGACAATCCTGTCCGGGATGCCCAGGCGATACACGGTGCGGTCAGTCACTATGAATGCCCTGCAGCCGCAGATTGACTCCACTTCGGACAGGGCGTCCTCTCCAAAGACGACCTTTGGGATATCGAACCACCACAAACGCGGCGACCTCCAGACTGTGTAGAGGGCAATCGGTGAAACAGCGCCCCTGCTACAGTGGGACTGGGAACGATTACTTCAATCCTTCGAATGGATTACGGATGCGTTGATGTTTCTGAGCGTGGACACTGCCCCTGCAACAATGTCCTCGACCAGCGACGCAACACTTGGGAGGTCGTTGATGCGGCCGACCACTTCGCCACCGAACATGAGTGCAGAGTCCTCGTCACCGTCCAGGAGGGCGTCGAAGCCGTCCCGCTCGAGAGATAGTATCTCCTCGTTCGACTCGACGGGCTCGCCCAAGAAGAACCGCGGTGCGTCCTTGATGGTGCGCTCAACTATCATCTCGGCACGCCGGTTGCGGAGGAACCGCATTGGGCCAAACAGGCCGCGACCGGTCAGCGTCTGCCGCTCCTCGCGTCTCACCACGGCCTCTTTCCAGACGGGCTCAAAGTCGCTCTCGCGAGTGGCTATGAACCGGGTCCCCATCTGAATCCCCTTGGCACCTAGGCACAGTGCTGCTGCAAGGGTGGCGCCGTCACAGAAACCCCCGGCAGCCACGACAGGAGTCCGCACGACCCGGGCAACTGCCGGGACGAGCACCATGGAATGTACGGGCTCCCACGAGACATGGGCCCCGCCCTCATGCCCGGATGCCACAATTATGTCCACTCCGGCACGCTCTGCCTTCTTTGCGTGATAGACGGACGGGACAACGTGTATCCAGACAAGACCATGCCGGCGCACCCCGGCCCACGGTGCAGGGTTTCCGGCCGAGGTTATCAGGACGCGCAGGTGCCTGGCGACCTGGGAGTCGGACTCCACCGTCTCGACCACCTTCTCGACGAACATCTTGGATGCCGGCACGAACTCGGAGGCAACGGGTACATTGACGCCGAACACGCCCCCCGACCCGCGCAGAGCCTCAGTGACCCGGCGTATGGAGGTCTCAAGTAGCACCTCCGGTGGGTCCGGGCCAAAGAGGCGGATGGGGTCGATGGGTGCAGCGTTGGGGAGGATGGTGGCAGCCATGCCAATACTGCTTATGACACCCAGCGCTCCGGCGCGGGATACGGCGATGGCCAGTCGTTCCGTCTTGTACGGCCCCATGCCACCTTGGAGTATTGGGTGACAGATGCCAATCACGTCGCAGATCTCTGTCCTGATGAGGGCCATGACTAACGGGTGTGCTCCGCTGTGATTTAATTACTGGGTGTCCGCTGACGAGCGTGCATGACATGCGAGGCTAGTAGTCATGGTCATCCCCGGGGCCACGGCTGTGGTCACTATTACCATCACTGTAGCTGTCACTGTCACTGTAACTATGACTGTCAGTGTAACTGTCATCGTCACTGTAACTGTAACTGTCATCCGGGGACCCATCACTAGGACGACCGGTATGGTCTGGTGCGCCCGCCGCGTCATGGTGGGGACCGTCAGATGTCGCAGCAAAGGCCCTGCCCGTGTCGCTGTGGCCGTCCTCGGTGGGCCGTCCCTGTGTCTGGTCGTCAGGCTGGTGCTCCACGGTGACCCCCGCATCTGCAATCTCCTGTAGCGAGGTTGGGGACTGGTGCTTGCGGAGGTAGCCAGTAGCCCTGTCAGCAGCCTTGAGTATCTTTGAGGTGACAAAGGGGATGACGACGAGGAAGAGCACCGGCATGAGTACGATGACACCAAGAGCATAGCTCCGGAGAAAGTCCATGGTGCTGACGGTGGTACCCGCGAGCACTACGAGGAACATGAAGAACTTGATGCGGATCGAGGAGCCAGTCTTGTCCACCAGGTCCATCCGCTCCTCCTCCAAGACGGATGCTGGTGTGCCCGACTCTCGCATGTGGTCGAGCTTTGCAATGCTCCTGCTCAGCTCCTTGTAGAGGTTGACGACCACTACCACTATGGACGACACGTAGGTGACGAATACCGTGAGCATTATTGTGGGCACTGCAACACCACCTACCGTGAACGCCTCACGCAACACGTAGTATTCGAACCACTCGATGTGCTTGCCCCACGCGAAGATCTGTAGCACCACGAGCGGCACGAACACCAGGTGCCAGAGACCAAAGACCATGCGTCGTGTGCTGACATGTCCGGTGTCGAGGATTGCAGAGTTCGCGTCCCGGTAGAGCCAGATGCCATAGAGGAGGACCGAGATACCGAGTAGGAGGACGCTCTCAGCCACTGCCAGCGAGTACTGGCCCGCCTCTGCGGACAGCACCGAGTGCAGGAGGACGAGGCCGGCAAGGGCAACAATGGACACGTATATGATGTCCATGCGCCTTATGCTGCGGTGCAGGTCCTTGCCCGTGCCGCGGGCCGAGATTGACGAGGACACCTTGAAGTAGATGAGGAACCCGACCAGACTTATGAGGAAGGAGAGCCCGCTACCAAGTGTGAAGGTCTCGGGGCTCATCGATATCTCGGGCGGTCGGACGCCGATGTAGACCGCCTCGACTGTGCTGCCGGGCTCGCATACCGTGCCGCTTGCGCTGACATGGATGTCGTAGGTGCCGTGCCCCTCAGCCGGTAATGTGAACACTGCCACGTACTTGCCGGCAGTGGATGTTTCCGTCGCATTCAGCACCTGGTCCTGGAAGGACACTGTGATGGAGAGGTTGCTGAGCGGTTCGCCATACAGGTCGGTGGCCCATACCGTTACTGCGACCGTGTCGCCCTGCACGGGGGTCTCCGGTGACAACTCCACGACCAGCACCGGCTGCCCCTTCACAATGATGAGACCCTGTACGGTGTGACTGTAGTCGACCAATGGATGTGCAATCACCACCATGTACTCGTATTGACCGGGCTGCCAGCCCACGGTGGACAGTGTGGTCACGAATGTGCCGTTGTCAAGGCCATCCAAGTTAGACATGGAGTCGCGTATCACAATGCTGACCGATATGTTGGGGACGGGGTTGCCAGCAGTGTCAAAGAGGTTGACGACAAAGTGAATACTGTCCTCGCCCTGCACGAACTCCGTAGAGTTGGAGGGCGACACCACACTGACAACAGCCTCACTGCGCACCCCTACTGTCGTATGGTAGTCACTCGGTACAACGTACCGCCCGCTGAGCTGTACGACCAGGGGATACTCCCTTGGCGGCCCTGAAACGGGCAGTGTGACGGACAGCGTGTTGCTCCCAGAGTGGTGTCCCGAGAGCACCTGGCCCTGGAATGTCAGCGTCCAGTTGAACTCTGTCACCGGGTTCATGTACAGGTCGGTTGCCACGACCGTGAACGTCACGACATCGCCGACACGCACGGGCGTGCCATACTCGACACTGATGGTAGCATGGCCAGTAACGACCAGTTCAAGGTACTGTTCCACTGCGTACAGGTGGCTGTGGACCACTGTGAGACGTACGGAGTACGTGCCGAGTGGCAGGCCGACAGTACTGATGTCGAGGGCATAGACACCAGGCGATACTGCCACAAGCCGGTATGAACTGCCATGGAGGTGGATGGTACAGTTGACGCCCGCTATCAGGTCACCAATACCATCTGTCACATTGACAATGAAGGGGACACTCGTACCCTGCGCTGTGACACTCCCCTGGGCTGGTGAGACCACGGTCACATTTGCAGTACTGTACACGTGTACTGTCCACGAGCTGTTCACAGTGGCCACGTGGGGTCCAGAAACAGTCAGGGAGAGGTCATACACCCCTGGCGCCACTGCGGGGGTCCAGCCCCACACGAGGACATAGTCATCGGACGTACCGGAAACGGTAATAGAGTCACCAAAGGCAATGGTGTAGGAGAACCCATTGACAGGGCTACCATACTGGTCGGTGACCGTGAACTTGAACTGTGCGGGCTCGGTGTTGCGCAGTGGGCTGGGATCAGTGACGAGGCTGACCGTGGGAGTGCCTTGGAGCAGGAGCTCACCTGTTGTCGCCCATTCGGCCATGAACTCGTGTTCGACAGACACCGTGTAGTTGTACGTCCTCAGAGGCAGGCCCACAGTGGCAACAAGGCCGGAGTACACACCGTCCCCGACCTCGTCCAGGAAGTACGTACCACCATTCAGTGACACATGCACGGTTGCTCCGGTGACCAGGTATCCGGCGAGGTCACGCAGCACGAGTGTGAAGTTCACAGCATCGCCTTGGGCAACGGTCACACTGGGGGCCGGTGACACGAAGGAAACATTGCTCATACCAAGGACTCTGATTGTGGTGGTCTGCAACGACAGGTAGACATAGTCACCGACAAAGGACATGTTGAGGACGTGCTCACCCGGTGGGAGGTCTGGCTGGAATGTCCAGGACAGTGAGTACGAGTTTGAGGTGCCTGAGGTACTGATGGTGCCACCGAGCACGAGGCTGTAGTTGAAGGTGGAGAGCGGGTTCCCATATATGTCCGTCACCGTGAGGTTGATGGTCGTGGTCATATGGTTCAGGACAACGTCAGGGATGTCGACGGTCGCCTCAGCCCATCCAAGGACTGTGAGGTTGACGCTGACAGTATGTGAGAAGAGATAGTAGTGCTCAACAGACACGACCACAAGGTACTGACCGGGGGAGTAGCCCGTGGTATCCAAGGTCACGTTGTAGTCCCCGGTGGGCCTGTTCTGGAAGGACAGGCTCTCTGGGCTCACTGCGGTGACAGTGGCATCGGACACGACCTCTCCGTACCAGTCGGTCACGTTGACGACCATGTGGAGCTCCTCGCCCTGTGCTATCGTCCATCCCGGTGTGACCGTGAGTGTCACAGAGGCCTGTGAGAACACCTCGATGTCGAAGGCCTCCACATAGTCATAGGCGAGGGTTGCACCAGCATACACCTTGAAGGACTGTGGGCCAATCGTATAGTTCGCAGTGACGTTGACACGGTACTCAGCACCACCCACGTGTGATGCCGTGAAGTTCACACCGTTGACCTCGACCTTCACCCAGCCACCTGACGGTACCTCCTCGAACTCGTCGTAGAGCAACACAGAAACAGAGAAGTCTGTGCCCGCTGTGACGACATCGTCATATGTGACCCCCGGGTCGAGGGCACCACGTACGGCCATATGGTACGACCCAAAGGATGTGCCGTCAACGAACGGGTGGGTTACAAATACCTCGACCGTGTAGTTCCCAATCGGGAAGTCAGCCGTGTCGTTGAGGAAGTAAGCGCCGGGCGCAACTTCGTCGAGGCGCAGCTCTGTGCCCGCGACCTCGACCCTGACGGTCGCGTTGACTATGGCGTTGTCAAACGGGTCGGTGATGTTGAGCCATGTCGTAAACACAGAGTACTGGTCGACGACCACAGGAGACTCCCGCGCAATCACCAGCTCAGAAGCCACCACAGACACAACACGTGTGGCATTGGCCGGTCCGACCGCAAACCTGTGCTCGGCCCGGACAAGGAGTGTGTGGTGACCGGGCGCCACCGTCACGTTGTCAATGACCGTGTAGTAACCAGAACTGGACGGTGCAGCGGGGTACTCGTGGCCATCGAACAGCACCGTCACATTGGCATCACTGATCTGACTGCCGAAGCTGTCGGACACTGACACGTTGATGTGTAGCGACTCGGTCTGGAGCACCTCGGACTCTGAGAACACGCTCACCGTCAGGGGGGAGTGCACCTCGACGGCACCTGGCAGCTCGATGGCGACGTCGGTGTAGTGGGAGTGCAGGACGGAAACGGTCAGGTTCACGAGCCCTATTGGCCAGTTGCACGGGATGTCCCCAGTGTAGTTGCCCGATGGTGCGTCATACACGAGGCCAAACACCTGAGACGAGACGCTGCCACTCTGGAGGTAGTAGGCGGTCACCGTGACCGACGAGTCGGCGACCACTTCGTCGTAGGCGTTAGTGACCGTGATGTCCGCTGACACCACGCTGCCCTGGACCACGACCGAGGCGCTCAGTCCCACGTCCACATCCAGTCCATAGAGCAGGTCGATGTTGCGTACGACACCGAATGTGTGGCGGGCACGGAACACAGGGAACGTAGCAATGTCAGTCCCGGCGCCAGCATCTACACTGTCCACGGGAATCAGGTTGTACAGGACACCAATCTCCGCGTCACAGTCTATGGAACCGTCCATGCCAACGGCGTAGAGGAAGTTGTCAGAGGTCGACAGCACGAGTTCGCAGGCCTCGTCACCATCAAAGTCCAGAACCGCACCAGACACAGGCTCAGCATCGCTCACATATCTTGACCACACGGTGTTCCCACCACTCGATGGGGCAATCATGGTAAGGTATCCGGACTCGTCCAAGAGCAGCAGCTCGTCAGTGTTGTCAGCATCAGCATCGTATGTGAAGACACGGGTGGCATGGCTCCCAGACCAGGTGTACACAGGCCCGCTCCCGACCACCATAGTAGTGTCGCCAATCATGCAGATATAGTTGACTGGAGTGTCACCACTCCAAGAGTGGAAGACTGCTGCGAGAGTGTTGGCCTCCGTACTGCCGTTGCGGAACGGCAAGACCACCAGTGGGGTGTCACCAACAGCACCACCGGGGGACGCGTAGTCAAGGTGGCGGTACAGTGAGAGAGTGTTGGCCTCGTACAGGTCAATGGCGCCAGAGTCCCACAGGAGCGCAATCTCTGGGTGCTCACCACTCAGTACGGCATGTGAAGTGCCCACCAGTGAGGCATTGCCCGCGACCGTCGTCGTGTTCAGCGAGAACTGGTCATCGACACGGAAGAGGTACCTTGCCGTCCGGTTGGCCACGACGAAGTGCAGCTCCTCTGTCTGGTCACCATCATCATCAAACACCTGGAGCATCCGACTGCTCATCATTGGTCGCGCCGGCAGCTGCAAGGTCCGCCATAAGGTGTAGTTGGTCCCATGGTAGGCCCACATGAAAGTCATGCTCTTGTTCGTGGCCATCACAATGGGGTCGCGTATAGCGTCGCCATCTATGTGCGCAAAGTACACTTCAAACGCGTCCTTGTCCCACGCACCGGTCACGTTGATGTCACTGATGTGAGTACCATTGGTATAGTGGACATGCACAACTGCCTGCTGAGAGGGAGTGTGCGTGACGATCCCGGCCATTATGTCGTCCCCGAAACTCTCGTCCGAGACCGCCAGGACATGTAGACGGGCCTCGTCGATAGTGGCATTGTAGTCAGCATGGCTTGCGAAGTGCCCCTCAACAACGTACTGGTGAGGACTCGACACATTCCCGTACCGGTACGTGTTGAGGTACTGGTCCACGACCTCAATGTAGTACGACTGCACACCGGGCTCCATGTTGGTCATCAGGTAGTAGAAGCGGTTGTCCGAACTCGGGACCATCTCCGACTCGGCATGGTCGGCCTGTACCACGCCACTGACGGGGGAGATGAAGATGGTTGCACGGTCTATTTTTGACTCGTCCAGTGCTGTGATCTCGAACTTGACGTAACTGTCATAGATGGTCGGGTGCTGTGGCGACAGAGGGTGGACCGTGACGTCGGGGGGCTGTGTGTCGCTCAGCAGGACGCCGATATATGACGAGAGTACTGCAACATCAGACCTGCCGTCGACGTTGAAGTCGTATGTGATGACCTGAGTGAAGGGACCGGCGAACCGTGGCTCCTCATAACCCGTACTACCGTCTAGCCCGCGGATGATGGACAACTGACCGCGCGGGCCTTCGAGGGCCACATCCGTATTGTTGTCCGCATCCAGTGCTGCGGCGTCAAACCCACGTGTGGTAGAGCCGGGGCACATGTCAACCGAACGCACGAGGTTGTCGCCAGTAGCACCGTCGACGAAGATGATATTGGAGGACTTGGCAGGCACACAGACGAGGTCTTCGTCCGCATCACCGTTCAACTGGCCGGCTCTGAGGGTCATATTGGTCTCGGGCTCCAAATCCCTTTCGAACAGCAGGCTCAGTGAGGAACTGTATGTCCTGAGACGTGAATGCGAGTCACCACTGGTGTCGACCGACGTGACGGCGATGCAGTCCAGCACGTCGGGCCCGTCGTAGCGGATGCCATCGGTGCCAATGTTGTCCGAGACCGTGGTCGAGCCAATGACGAGGCCGGTCCCATTGATGATGGTGATGCGCATTTCAGATTGATACGTGTGGACGAGGCCGATCTCGTGCCTCGGAGAGCTCGTGAAGTTGCCTGCGAAGGCGCGATTGATCTGCCCGTCCGCGTCGTAGAAGCCGATGGCAGCGCCTGAGTTGAGGTCGACTGTTTGAATCAGGTCGTGGCTGTATACGGCAGCGTCACACATGGAGTCACCATCAAAGTCGCCTGTGAACACCTCGAACGCCTGTGTGACGTTGCAGGCATATGTCCGGAGAGTATCATTATCGCAGTTGATGAGGAGGAGGTACGGGCCCGTGCCGTTGCTGAACATCACGAGGAACTCTGTATAGCCGTCGTCATCAACATCGGCCCCGGTCAGGGTCTTGTGGAGAACGGTACCTGTCGTGCTAGTCCCAATGGAGTATTCGGTGCTGTTCACTAGGTTCTTGAAGTGGAACACACCATCATGGATATATCCTATACCGGTACCAATCTGAGTCCTCCCCACTGCAATAGACTCGACTGTATACGGTAGCTTGACCTTCAGTACATTTGACGAGGGGGACGTACTGAGATGGGGGACTGGTGTGTCCTGCTGTCCACGAACAGCGGTGGGTACCGCGCTGGACGGTGCCATGAGCACGATAAGGAACAGGCCGAACAACAGGACCTTGATAATATCACGGACACTTGCTGAGTAACAGCGTGCGCATGAATGCCGGCACAACCTCAATGTCAGATGACGCCTCCGTTGGTCAGACGGGCTGTGTCGTAGGATATGGGACAGACCTATGCCGCCGTCGCCCAATGGACATACACTCGACTCAACGTGCCACCGCTTTTAGTTATATCTTGAATGAGTCCGTTCGAAAAATGAGATGGCCTGCGGGAGCATGCTAATCTACTCGCGTACGGATTCGTCCGGGCCCTACAGTGGTGATGCGGCGGTGAGGGCCGGTACTCCCAGTACCACTTCTCCGCGCAGTGGACCCCGGCCGTCTGCACCGTCGGGATGCCGCCGCAAATGGTCGAGGCCCCACCATGGACCACATACGACCCATGTCTGTCAGCCCCTTCATGGACATCCCCAACATACCCGGTCCTAGCAGGGACCATGCCAGGACCTGGATGGTGTCCGGCAGTGCTGTCCGGAATCCTTTGCCAACAGGAGGAGGACCATGCACCGGGCGGCCGGTTTCCCTGCGAAAGGGGCACTATGCCTAACAGAGCACTTATGTGAGTTGTGTTGACAGACAAGTTGGGATTCGAGCGCAGTGATGAGGAGAACGTTGGTGTCAGTGCTCTTGTTGGGACTTGTCGTCTCAGTCCCTGCTGTGACCGCTGGGAGCAATCAAGGACTGGAGTGGAAGGTCGAAGTGGGGACACGGATGAGCCTTGAAGTCGGACGGCGCGACTATGTCAACGCCAGCGGGACAATGACCTCTGAGAGTACAGTGAGTGGCAACGTCACGGCAGTTATCACAGGACTACCTGAAATTCCTGAAGGTGTGTCGGGGGTGAGCATCTCCGACCTCCGGCCACGGATGCCGCGGCCAACAGTGCGCCTGCTGTGGGACAATGTTACCGAGATGAATGCGACCCATCCCCTCACCAAGTTGGTGGTGACTGCACAGGTAGCGACCCCTGCGGGCAACTGGTCGGTATACTCCGACATCGCCGACTCCATTGTCGTGACATCGCCCGAGGACTGGATGCTCTGTCCTGCACCGGCGATGGCCTCATCGCACGGCTACACGGCACTGGGCGTTTCCAGCTCTGGCGGGCTTGAGAAGAACATGACCCACATGGCCTATCGCGGTTGGGTTGACTTCAAGAATGATGGTTTCATCGTCTTCTTTGAGTGGGTATACTACCTTGTGGATGGTACTCTGGCACGGTTCTCACTGAAGACAGTCCAGAACAGTCCACTGAACAGTTCCGCGTATGTGACTGAGGGACATGTTACCAGACTGGATCCGCCCCCCATCGAAGTGTCACCCGACCTGTCAGGGGTGATAGTCGCTGGAGGTGTGGTCTCCGTGGCGCTCCTCATAGTAGTTGTGATATGGTACGCTCAGAAACGCTCCGTAGGCTGACCACGAACCGCACGACGGGTTGTCAGGTATAGGCAGACAACGCCTATCAGACCCCCATGCGAGAGTGTGTGTAGTCCAGATGACACGGGCGCCGTTTCCGGCCATATGGGGTCTGTGCAGCTGGCGTCAGCACAAGCTGCTGTTGGAGCGGCTCTGACATGAGCAGCACGTATGCCATCACGGTGGTACAGCGACCTACTCGTCGAGGAACCTCGTTGGTACGCGCGCGGCCGTTGCCACGAGCTCAGCGGCGGCTTTTGTTGCACGCATTATCTTGGCCATGCTGCCGCGCCCACCGAGCTTGAACTTGCGCGACATCAGGCCCCTTATCGGGCCAATCTCACCTGCGAAGAGCAGCTTCCAGCTCTCGTACGGGCCCGAGTATATGAACTCAGGGTCGTCATCAGGGCGGGCCATCCGGGCCTCGCGACACTCGCCATGCCAGAGGTCCAGATAGAAACGCACGGGCTCCTTGATGAGGGCCCCGTCTGCCTGCACCTCGAACACAAAGTCACCTTCCCATGTCTTTGCGGCTTCTTTGTAGGCCTCGTTCTGGTCGAGCAACTCCTTGAACTTGGCAATCCACTCAGGCGATGGGAACAGTAGTCTCTCTTCGGTCATAGGTCCTTGTCCCAGTTGCGGAGCATATTGTATAGGGCACCAGTCCCATCCGCCGGACAAAAGCCTTTCGAACTCCATAGACCACCCCCATACAAGGACTAGTGAGGAGCTCGGACTCCAAGGCCGTCCCTACCTATGATGACCGAGTCCCGGAGCCCGTGTGTACCTGTTGCGATATCCCAGCATCCAAAGTGCATGGCCATGCCCGCACGGCCCCGTACGTATGAGCGACACCATGTACAACACCGGACGGGAGGGTTCAGACGGGAGGACGGGAGGCCAGTGCACCTGTGCCCTGACACTCGTGCGGAAGGCCTGTTGTGAGGGGCCTCAGGGCCCAGAGGGGCGACCGGGTCTGGGCCAGCCCCTCACCAAGGGGAGGGACAGGCCTTGGGCCAGTGCAGCCTGTTCCTGCAGGCGGCCCAGCTCGTAACTGCAGTGGGCATCACTCCCGAGGGTGAAGACACAACCTAGATCCCGGGCAGTACACAGGAAGTCGACGTTGTCAGATGGATAGTTAGAGTTTATCTCAATGGCAATGCCACTGTCGGCCAGGGCCTGTGCGACCCGCCGGCCATCATCCGGCGAGTAGGACGTGAGGTAGCCACTCCAGTGCCCAAGGACGTCAAAACTCGCGCTACTGGCCGCACGCACCACCGCAGAGGCCCACACACTGGACCCACACAGCTGATGGACCGAGCCGATTACAATGTCGAACTGTTCGAGGCCCCCTGCAACAGGCGCCAGCTCGCCGTCGAGACCAATGTCGACCTCCGCACCCTCCAGTATGACCAGACGCTCATGGTCGTTCCGGGCGTCCTCAATCTCGCCGTGTCGTTGCAAGACCAAAGAAAGACCACCGCGCCGGGAGCCACGAGACGGCCAGAAGTGGTCGGTAATGGCAACGGCATCGAGGCCGCGCTGCTGTGCGAGGGCTGCAATCTCAGCAACCCCCATTGTGCCGTCTGAGAACGTAGAGTGTACGTGCAGGTCGGCAACCGACCACTCCTGTTGTGGGGTCACACCGGTCACTACTAGCAGCCACCTTCGCAGTGGCCCACATCACAGCTCAGGCTGCTGGGAGCACCCTGTATGGGGCCACGCTCTCCACGGGCCAGTCTGCAGCACCTCATATATCATCTGATGCTGCACAGTCAGGGGACGCAACACGTCTGATACGGACACGTGATGGCAAGATGGCCGTGGCGGCGGCCCGGTGGACAGACAGGCCAGTATTTGACGTTTGACGAGTACCAAACATTTATATCTGGGTTGTGTTTGGCATTTGTCAAACGTTTGAAAGCTTACAGGAAGCGATGACGGATGACGACCGCATTCAGACAGTTGTTCGATGACCTCCGGGTCAGCTTCAGGCTTGCCAAGAGGCACTTCATCAGCTACTTCTTGGCGAGCATTGGGCTGCTCATATTCGCAGCACTGGTCCTTTTCGGTGCGGTTGTGGTCGTACTCGGGGCCTACGCGGCATCTGGTGGACTGTCACCAGAGAACCTGAGCTCCACAATCGACTGGTGGGCGAATGCAGACCCGGTGGTCCTCCTAGGGACTGGGATACTCATCGTGGTACCAGTGGGCACACTGCTCTTCCTACTGGTAGGCGCGATGATTGGGATGAGTAAAGACCTCACTGCCACGGGTGAGACCGGGGCGGAGCGTCCGTTCACATGGATACGCCACAGGGGAAAGGCACTGTTGGGGACATCGTTCCTGCTGACACTGGTGCTCGCAGTCCCCCCGACGCTTGTTGGATACGTTGTCTCGCGTGCAGGGGGCGGCGCGACATCACCGGTCGGGTCGGCAGTGGTGTCCGTCTTTGTGTACCTCTGGGTGTTCGTAGTGGGCGGGCTGATGTCGATGTCGTTCCCGGCAGTAGCCTATGGTGAGCGTGTCATCGACGCCGTGAAGGGGTCACCACGACTTGTGGTGAGGCACTTCGAACGTGTGTTCGGCCTGTGGACGGCGTTCATGGCCATCACAGTGATACCAACAGCCGCGGCATCACTGGGTGGCACAACAATCGCAGGCATTGGTGGACTGGGGACGTTCCCGTGGGCCATGCTCCTCGCACTTGAACTGTTGATCGCCATGGCTGTCATGGCGTGGTTCCTCATCGTGCTACCAATGCTGTACATTGGGCTGACACGCATCTATGCTGAGGTCACAGGGAAGGAGGTGGCAGAGGAAAGACCTGTGGACATCCCGATACTGTGAGGTGTGGGTGCAGCAGGGACTACGAAGACTCCTTATGAGCGGATGTGTCACAGGAGGACGATGGCGATGAACAGACCAGTCTGGAGAGCAATAGTTCAGGACGTGCAGGTCAGCGTGAAGCTGACAAAGGACAACTTCGCCTCCTTCGCTCTCGGCATGCTGGGCGTCATGTTGCTCACCGCCCTGCTGATGGCACTTGCACTCGGGGTCACAGTAGTCATCTTCATGCTGCTCTCGCAGAGCATGACCGCATGGGTGAGTGCGCTCGTCGAGTGGAGCAGCGTCTTCGCCCAGTCACCGACCCCTGTACTCGCGTGGGGTGCGTTCTTCGTACTCCTGGTCGTGACCGTCCCTGTGTTCCTTGCCATTGGAGCACTCTTTGGCATGAGCAGGGAAGTCGTTGAGGGGGCAGGCACCGCAGCCGCTGGTGTCCTGACGTGGTACAGACGCAGGTCGAAGTCCCTTGCTGCGGGTGGGGCAGCCCTCTACTGCACTGTGGTGGGGCCTGCGTACCTCATTGTGACGCTCCCCTACCTGTCCCCGGTCGGCGACACGAGCGTGGTCGCTGGGGTCACCGTTGGTGTTGCCACGTTCTGGGTGATGCTGGTGGGTGGGCTGACCAGCCTGACGTTCCCCGCAGTTATCGATGGCCTGCCCGTGCACCGCGCCCTGCCGCTGGCGGTGTCGACCGCGGTCAGGTACTTCGACAGGGTCATGGGGGTCTGGGTAGCTTTTCTCGTCCTCTTTGGGCTGACAGTTGTTGCCCCGTTGTATGCGTTCATCGTACTTGGGGCACTGCCGAACCTGCTGGGGGTCATCCTGGTGATAGCTGGTGCCATTGTGGCGGTCTTCGTACTTGTCCCGGCCATGGCCGTGGCGCTCAGCCGTCTCTATATGATCCTTACAGCAGCCGACCTGCAGGACGCCACTGACGAGGGAGCACCGGGACCGCTGTTTGTCGGGGGGCCGTGACGGGTGAGCAACAGCAGAGTCGAGCCAATGAAGGACCTCGAGGTCATCTCGGACCCACGGACAATCAAGGTGTTGTTCGAGCCGACCCGGGCTGCAATCATGTTCAAGTACCTGGTCAATGGGGCAATGACAGTGAAGCAGCTGGCAGACGCACTGGGCAAGAACCCGGGGACGATACTCCACCACATCGACAAGCTCAGAGAGGTGGGCCTCGTTGTCCAGGAACGCACCGAACAGACCGTGACCGGGATTGTCCAGCGGTACTACAGGGCCACGGCCAGGGAGTACCGGCTGGGTATCCGGGGGATGATGGAGGCCAATGGCGGGGTCGCGGACTTTGCACGGGAGAGGCTGCGTTCGATGATACGTGGTCTCGCTGCATACGGCGTCGTGATCCCCGAGGACGAGGTCGGTGAGGCTATGGAGCTGCTCAGCCCACTGCTCGAGCGCGAGAACGCCGTGAGCTCCAGCATCAAGATACTCAACGAGGAGGTCTATCGCAGCCTCCCCGGAGCTGTGCGGAGCGACGCGTCAAGGATCATGCGGAGGTTCATGCTCGAAGAAGACTCACAGTATAGGGGTCTGCGGAACAAGTGGCATAAGTTCCTGAAGAAACACTGGAGGAGTAGTTGATGGATAGAAGTGAGAACACATACAGACGAGATCCCATTATGGTAGCGTGTATACTCGCAGTCTTGGTGCTCGGTGCCGCATTCGTCGGGATTGCGGCCACAACGGGCCACTGGGGCATGTTCGGTCACGGTGGCAACGAGGTCACATTCCACTTCGACATGGCACCTGACAACAACACAGACGACGTGGCCTTGGTGGTCAGTGTGAACACGGGGAACGTAAAGGTCAACTTTGAGGACAACAGCAGCCTGCTGTACAGGATGACCGTCGATGTGCCGCGGGATTTGCTGGCGCAGCAGGGTGAACCTGAGGTGACAGAGAGCGGCAGTATCTACACCCTCTCATATCCCGCGGCCAGTGTGAACATCACGCTGGGCACCGCCGTGTCCTACGACCTAGACGTCTCAACGGGCACAGGTTCTATAGACCTGACACTTGCGCATGGTGCGTCCTTTGGCAACGTTTCACTGACAACGGACACAGGGGGCGTGTCCCTCTTGGTCGCGGCTGACACCGACCCGGCAGACGGCTCACGGATCACACTCAGCACGAGTACTGGCAATGTGAACGTGGCCATTGACCTGCCGGACAGTGCCGGAGCACACTTCACCGCCAGCACTCAGAGTGGCAGCGTGGACATCACGACCGCATCATGGACGAAGGTCACGGCCGATACCTACGAGTCACCAGACTATGCATCCGCCACCGAGCTGTTGACAGTCACTGCACACGCAGATGTGGGGTCAATAACTGGTGTACTGACCTGAACCGATAGGCCACCGGGTGACGGTACGGTGCCGCATCCGGTGGCCCCACTTTTTTTTTCCTCGTCCAGTCCGAGGGCCCGGCAGCACTGACGTGCTGAAGGCGCGGGTCTGAGGCACAACACCTATGTCCGGTCAGGTGATGAGATGGCCGCCGGGCCGGAGTCGTTGGTACTGGATGTGTCCTCATCAATGAAGACGAGATACGGGAATGCGGCTTGGACGAGTGCATCGAGCTGCGCCATCATCTTGGAGTCGACGTTGACGGCCTCTGCAGCAAGGCGCTCATATAGGTCGGCTGATATCGAGGACAGGAGCATCTTGAGCGACCGTCTTGCAAAGTAGGTGCCCCGTTCGCAGATCAGCAGTGCAGAGATGTCCTTGGACCACTCGAACAACAGCACCCTGCGGGTGACATCAATGAGGCGTAGCTGGGCATTGACCTGGAGGCCCTCGGAGAGGACTGACGAGACCGCAGTGATTGACATGCTCATGAGCTGGTCGGGCACCACCATGCCCTCCATGCCCCGGGTACGGACGGCACGGGAATATGTTGCAATCCCGACGGAGTTGTAGATGATGATACGGTAGACCGGGACTGGTAGACGATAGAGGTAGTTGGGGTGGGTCAGGTACATGCCTATCAGGAGGACGAGCCCGACAAAAGTGATCATGTCCCCCAGCTCGTAGACGGACATGTCGATGACATGCTTGAAACCGAAGTAGTTGCCCATGACAGCTGGGATTCCACCAGACGCCAGTATTAGCAGTGCCAGCCACTCGACAAGGGCGTTCCGTTCCTCCGTCATCCGCCAGCCGCGGAACGATATCACCATGCCGAACAAGAAGGCGCCCATCCTGATGGCGTCATGGGCAAAGTCGTTCCACTGAGTGAGTGCACCGGGAGCGCTGTCAAGGGTGAGCATGGTCGCAGAGGTGGCGGCACCCATGCCCACAAGGGCGCTCATCAGGGCCAAGCGGGCAAGGTGTGGTCGGAGGTCGGAGACCTGTTCAAAGTGGAGATAGATTGCATAGTACATGAAGACGTATGCAAGTCCGTTTGCAAGCGGTGATGTGTGGGATGCCAGGTACTCCGAGAGGAACGGGCGAAAGGCCCACAGCGTGAGGCCGGCAACACCGAACAGTAGGCCCACTGTGAGCAGGTGCGCGTGACGGTTCTTGCGGAATGTCTGATAGATGAACAGTATGACCAGCAACAATAAGATTCCCCATAGGGCCAGCACAACAACGTTCGCAATATCTGACTGCATGGCTGGACACTCCGTACAACTGTGACGAGAACACAGAGTGGTGTGCTTGGGGCGGTATTAACAGTTGTCCAGACATACTGGACGACCACGTGAGCGGCCCGTTGTCGGCATGCCTTGCGGACGTACGGGCAACACCCATAGGACGGGAGCGTGTGGGAGGGGCACAACTGGGCCGCCACCACGCCAGTGTTCAGAGGGACGCCTAACAGTGACCCCACAAGGAGAGGTGGCCGCAGGCACACTGTGCAGCCGTGCTGACACTACGACGGGGGCAGGCCATGGCAGGCAGCAGGACTGGTCGGACAGGCAACAGTGCAATACCGGGTCATCGCCCATCGCAGGGGATGCTCAGGACTGGGGCCTGCTGAGGTGACGAATGCGGGCCTCACACTCAGCCTCACGTGTGGTCGCACCCATCTCACGGAACATTGATGCTGCCACCTGCCATGTCCTGATGGCGTCCCCGGTCTGTCCGAGGCGCTCCAGTGTCAGGCCGCGGTAGTAGAGGTGTTCTGGGTTGTCCGGTTCAATGGAGAATGCACGGTCGAAGTCAGAGAGGGCCTCTGTGAAGTGCTGCAGTGCAAGGTGTAGACGACCCCGCAGGTGCATCAGTGTCGGGTCATCGGGGTCGAGAGCACATGCAGTATTATAGTACTCCAGTGAGGCGTCAAGGTCACCCTGTTGTGCCATCACCTGTGCACATCTCGCCCACGCGTCAACACACTCAGGGCTTGCATTGATGGCGCGTTCATACGAGACCAGCGCCTCCTGGTATGACCTCAATGCACGGTGGGCATCACCCTTCCGGATCCAGAGGTATGGGTCATCGAATTTGATTGACACCGCTCCCTGGTAGTACTGGACTGCCCGCTCGTACTCGTCGAGCTCGTAGTATATGTCACCAAGCATCTGGAGCGCTTGGTAGAGGCCACGGTCTACGGCAAGGGCCCTCTCAAGTGCCTCGATGGCAAGCTCGTACCGCTTCTGCGAGGCGTATATCCGTCCCAGTTCGACAAGAGCATATACATAGCGCGGTTCGAGATCCACGGTACGCTCAAGCCATGCAATCGCACCAAGGGCATTCCCTGACCTCTCAAGGCACAGTCCATATGCAAGACGCGCTCGGGAGTCCTGCGGGTCAGCCTGCACTGCACGCTTGGCGTACTCCCATGCACCATCGATGTCGCCAAGGTCCAGGAGGGCACGCGAAAGGTATGTCAGCACAAGGCAACAGTCCGGGTCAAGAGAAAGAGCGGTCCTGAAACACTTGACAGCGTCATCAGCAGACCCGGCCACCATGTAGGCCACACCCATGTTGACCCATGCAGCAACACGGCCACTGTCCAGTCCCAACATCCGTTCGTACAGCACTATTGCCCGTGCGGTGTTCCCTTCTGACAAGTGCAGGTTCGCCAACCGGAAGAGTAGTTCAGGCAGGCGCGGGTCGTCCTTTGCAGCCTCCACCACCGTTTCGAGCTCGGCCTCAAGCCGGCCCAGTTCCTTCCGGTCACTTGAAGGAAGGGCGACTGGTCGGATCTCTTCAGGTTGCACAAGTGTCCCGATGCGCAGGCTATTCAACCGGCCCTCGATTGATGAAACAATGTCGTTCTGCTCCATCCCGTTACGTTCCCGGTACTCGTAGGGATGTGGCGGGCTTTAAGTCTTCTCACACCCCGGTACTGAGGATGTCCCTGACGATGACACAGAGAGGTGATGTGTGTCAGCAACGACGTGCCCGGCGCGGTTAACGGCAAGAGAGGCTGACCAGAGTGGGCGCGTCTGTCGTGGCTGGTGACGCCATGCGACGGGACACACTGTTGTGACAGTGTGGGAATGGACAGACCACAGCGTCCAAACAGTACCATGACTGCCAGATGTGGCCTGCGTGGTGGGGTCAGGACGGTAACAGTATCACTGTCAAACCAGGGGTGTGCACGCGAGTCCTGCCGGGAGTTCAGGCAACGATGTGTACGGGACGGAGGTTGACGACCCTGTGTTCGCCGTCGGCACTGTCATACTCGACCATGCCCACAAGCTCGCCCTCAGCACCCGGCTGGAGTTCGAAGTCAATCTCGGTCACCGACACACCACCTGGCTCGATTGTGCCGACCACTTGGCTCTTGATGACATCGGTCAGGTCGGGGACGCCGAGTACGACCTGGACGTTGTGCATGGGGTTCTTCGACCCGTTCCGGACCGCCACACCGAAGATGACCTTGCCATCGCGGATCTTGTACTCAACGAGCACCTCCATGCCCGGTTCCAGGCCCGGACTTGCAGGCTCGGCCTCGGTCACGTACTCGCGCCTGCGCCAGCGCTCAGCCACCTTGCGGCCCACCACTGAGAGGACGACGACCGCCAAGACAACACGCATCACTGCAAAGCCCCAGTGCACGGTCGGTTCGAAGTCCGCGCCATCCAGGAGCATGTCGCCGTCGGTATCTGACGAGGTGGCATTGGTACCGTACACGACCACCTCCTCTCGGTCGGACAGGCCGTCACCATCGGTGTCAGCACTGACAGGACTGGTATGATAGAGGGTCAGCTCTGCATAGTCGGACAGGCCATCACCGTCAGTGTCATTCACCAGTGGTGACGTGTGGTACACGTTGACCTCATCGTAGTCACTGAGGCGGTCACTATCAGTATCGGCCAGCTCTGGGTCAGTGTGGTACTCGGTGACCTCCTCCCGGTCGGACAGGCCGTCGGAGTCGGTGTCAACGCTGGTGGGGGATGTCTTCGAGACCATCACCTCATAGTAGTCTGAGAGGCCATCACCATCGGTGTCTGACAGTGTGGCGTTCGTCCCATAGACGAAGACCTCATCATAGTCAGAGAGGTGGTCGTTGTCAGTGTCCACCGAGGTGGGGCTCGTACCATACAGGTGCACTTCGGCACCATCGATTATCGAGTCGGAGTCGGTGTCCCGTTTCCGGGGGTTGGAGCCGTACTGGACCTCGAGGCCGTCCGCCAGGTCGTCATTGTCATAGTCGGGGTCCAGGGGCAGGGTGCCGTAGACCCGTAGCTCCTCTATGTTCGACAGGCCGTCACCATCAGAGTCCCACTCCGAGTCCAGCACACCGGGGTGGGTCATGTTCTTGATTGGGCTCGTGCCGGTCAGCTCGACCTCCTCGTAGTCGGTGAGCCGGTCGTCGTCAGTGTCCACCCGCAGTGGGTCAGACCGGTAGTCCTTGACCTCCCGGTTGTCGTCGAGGCCGTCACCATCAGAGTCGCGGGCCAGCGGGTCAGTGTGATACACCCTGGTCTCGTCGTAGTCAGAGAGTGTGTCCCCATCAGTGTCTGCCTTGCGTGGGGCGGTGCCAGCAAGGATTTCCTCGATGTTCGTGAGGCCGTCGCCGTCCTCGTCGTCATTGAGGTCGGAGATACCATCATCGTCCGTGTCCTTGTCACGCGGGTCAGTGCCCGTCAGGTAGCACTCCTGGTAGTTCGTCAGCAGGTCACGGTCCTCGTCGTCAGCACCGTCGTCAATCCCATCACCGTCGCTGTCAGGGTTGCGTGGGTCAGTGTGTGTAAGGGCGAGCTCGTCCGAGTTTGACAGGCCATCACTGTCGATGTCCCAGTCGGCATCAGAGGTGCCGTCGCCGCGAGTGCTGTACCGCAGTGGATTCGTGAGGGTAAGGTTGGCCTCTTGGTAGTCAGTGAGACCGTCCGAGTCGGTGTCTGGAGAGAGTGGGTCTGTCCCGAGTGCGACCTCTTGGGCGTCAAGCAGCAGGTCAGAGTCAGTGTCCATCACCAACGGATCCGTATTGTATACGTTGAGTTCAAGACCATCTGTCAGGCCGTCCCCGTCAGTGTCAGGAGTGAGCGCGTCGGTCTCGAAGACCATAATCTCGTCGTAGTCGGACACGCCATCTGCGTCGGTGTCCGTGCTGTTGAGCAGGGTGTGATAGGTATACGCCTCCTCACCGTCCTCCAGCAGGTCGCCGTCGGTGTCCCGCCGGTTCGGGTCGCTGGAGAACAGGAATATCTCGTCCCAGTCACCAATGGAGTCATCGTCAGTGTCGCCATCTCGGGGTGAGGTGTGGCTTGTGAAGACCTCATACGAGTCGGACAACATGTCGCCGTCCGTGTCGACCAGTGTACAGTTGGTCTCATAGTAGTATATCTCAAGGTAGTTGTTGATACCGTCGCCGTCCTGGTCATCAAGGTCGTCAGGGACACCGTCACCATCGCTATCGCTGGACGTCGGGTCTGTGTGGCTGTTCCAGAGCTCGTCGTTGTCGGCGAGGTGGTCACCATCAGTGTCAGGGGTTGTGGGGTCAGTACCGAGGTCGTTGACCTCGTCGCCGTCCTTCAGGTCGTCAAAGTCGGTGTCAGGGTTCTTGGGGTCGCAGCCATGATCAATCTCTTCACCGTCCAGCAGACCGTCGTCATCGCAGTCAGGGTCAGTACCATCAGTGTCGTATACCTTCCACTCCTCCCAGTCAGAGAGGCCATCAGAGTCTGTGTCATTGTTGTTGGGGTCAAGGCCAAGTTCGAGCTCCTTCCGGTCGTCAATCTGGTCGCCGTCGGAGTCTGGACTATTGGGACTGGTGCCGTAAGTGTTCACCTCGTCATAGTCGGACAGCAGGTCACCATCGGTGTCCCAGTCAGTAGGGCTGGTCCTGGACACGTACACCTCGTGGTAGTCGTCAAGCCCATCAGCATCGCTGTCATCGCCGGTGGGGTCTGTATGATAGACCACGTACTCCTCATAGTCGGAGAGACCGTCGTCATCCGTGTCCATATCCGTGGGGGACGTACCAGCAAGGTGTACCTCAGTGCCGTCGCTGAGCAGGTCACCATCGGTGTCCCATGCGGTCGCGTTCGAGTGGTAGCCATAGATCTCAAGCCCGTTGGTAAGGCCGTCATGGTCCACGTCGAGGTAGTAGTCTGAGGTGCCATTTGCATATGTGGAGTACCTTGACGCATTGAGGCCCAAGAGGCGGTCCTCCGAATAGTCGTCAAGCCCATCACGGTCGGTGTCCTTGCGGCGCGGGTCTGTACCGATGAGGAACTCATCATGGTCTGTGAGCTGGTCGCCATCAGTATCACTCACCAGCGGGTCCGAGGTCACAGTGAAGTGCTCAATGCCCTCTGAACTGTTCACAATGGAGACCGTGAAGCCGAGGACTTCGGTACCGTCCGGGAGGTCATCATCGTCGCTGTCCATGTCACCGGGCGAGGTCTTGTAGACGTACAGCTCGTTGCCATTCGAGAGGCCATCACTGTCCGAGTCGAGGTCATAGTCAAGGATACCGGGGGTGGTCATATTGGTCGTGGGGTCAGTACCGGTGACCTTGACCTCGGTGTAGTCGTCAATCTGGTCACTGTCGGTATCGTTCACAAGGGGCAGCGTGCCATAGTCGTTGACCTCCTCACCGTCCTTCAGGCCGTCACTGTCGGTGTCAGGGCGCAGTGGGTCAGTGTGCCACGTGAGAACCTCCTCACCGTCCTTCAGGCCGTCACTGTCGGTGTCAGCAGTCGCAGGGTCTGTCTCCCCAGGGTCGACCACGCCGTCACCATCGATGTCCTCGCCGACCTCGCCGGGGTCCCACCGCCCATCGTGGTCGGTGTCGTTCCAACCGTCTGGCAGCTGGTCGTTGTCGGTGTCCCAGAGCGTTGCATTGAGGCCCACATCCACCTCTAGGCCGTCACGCAACATGTCGCCATCCGTGTCCCATACCAGCGGGTCAGTGTTGTAGGTGCGTATCTCCTGCACGTTTGTCAGGCCGTCATGGTCCTGGTCGTCATTGGCGTCCCGCACACCGTCGTCGTCCGAGTCTGCGTCCAGAGGGTCGGTCATGGTCTGGCGCACCTCCTCGGCATCGGTCAGCCCGTCAGAGTCCGTGTCAGCGACCCGTGGGTCACAGCCTGACGCGTACTCGTCTATGTTCGTGAGGCCGTCACCGTCGGGGTCCTCGGCACCATCAAGGGTGCCGTCGTCGTCAGTGTCATTGTAGCACGGGTCGGTCTGCGTCTCCCGTACCTCGAACCAGTTTGGCAGGCCGTCCCCATCGTTGTCGTACTGGTCGTCACGTGGCTGGCCGGAGCCGTGTGTGTACGGTGTCGTAGGGTCGGTCCGGGTCACATAGAGCTCCACACCGTTCGACAGACCATCACCATCAAGGTCCTCATCATAGTCGCCAACACCGTTGTCGTTACTGTCCGGGTCATTTGGGTCGGTACCAAGATCTGTGTACTCGTGGCCGTCCTTGATGCCATCACCATCAGTATCGGGGACCCGTGGGAGGGTATGGGTCACGTTCAGCTCGACTATGTTGGACAGGAAGTCCAAGTCGGAGTCCTCCGCGTCATCACGCGTGCCATCGCGATCGGTGTCTGCGAGTGCGACATCCGTCCGTGTGAGATATATTTCCTGACCGTTGGTCAGCGTATCATTGTCATAGTCATAGTCATAGTCGTTGGTCGCGTTGGTCGGGTCGAAGGTGTAGGCATTGGTCGGGTCGAACAGCTGGGAACGGTCAATCTCGTCCTTATCAAGGACGCCATCGCCGTCTGTGTCAACGGATGTGGGTGATGTACCGTACTTGTTGACCTCGATGCCATCACCGACAGAGTCCCCATCAGTGTCGGACTCTGTGAGGTTGGTACCATATACATTGACCTCGTCATAGTCGCTGAGGCCATCGACATCCGAGTCGTTCGAGTTGGGGTTGCTGTGCCAGACGTTGACCTCATCACCATCTGACAGCATGTCGCCATCACTGTCGGGGTTGGTGGCGTTGGTGTTGTAGGTGTTTATTTCGGCATAGTCGTCAAGGCCGTCACCGTCCGTGTCCGCACTTGACACGTTCGTCCCGTATGTGACGTACTCGGCATAGTCGTCAAGGCCGTCGCCATCAGTGTCGCTGTCCCTGGGGTCTGAGTGGACGACTGCCACCTCCTCGTAGTCGGTGAGCCGGTCGCCATCCGTGTCCTCATTCGTGGGGCTCGTCTTGTAGACCTTGACCTCTTCACCGTCCGACAGCCCGTCATCGTCTGAGTCGGGGTCGTGGACATCGCTGCCCACCGAGATCTCCTTCCAGTTGGCGAGGCCGTCACGGTCCTCGTCATCGTAGTAGTCTGACACCCCGTCGTTGTCACTGTCCACATCATTCGGGTCCGTGCCCGTTATCCTGACCTCCTGCAGGTTCGTGAGGCCATCGCCATCATTGTCGTCCTGTCCATCATCGACACCATCGCCGTCCGTGTCAGCCTCTGTGGGCGAGGTCTGTGTGATGTTGTTCTCCTCGTAGTCGGTGAGGAGGTCGCCGTCCGTGTCGCGCCTGTTCGGGTCGGTCCCGAGGTACACCTCCTGCCAGTCGGTCAGGCCATCGCTGTCCGAGTCACTGTCGTTCGGGTCGGTGCCGAAGGTGACCACCTCATCAAAGTCATTGAGTCCATCGTCATCACTGTCGGGGTCAAGTGGTGATGTCCCGTACTGCAGCACCTCGTCGCCATCGCTGAGCCTGTCGTTGTCAGTGTCCGGGTCATCGACGAGCGTACCCTCAATGAGGGCCTCCCTCGCATCGGCAAGGCCGTCACGGTCATTGTCGCGCCCATAGGCCCTCACAGAACCACCATTCGTGCCCACGACAAACTCGTAGTTCCCGTCGGCATCGAGATCGCATGTCCCAAGCACACCGGAGAAACCCACTATGTCCACTCCAGTGACCAGGTAGCCAGAGGCATTATACAGGGTCACAGTACCGCCCGTACCAACAAGCACCTGTGGGTCTGCCAGACCGCCGATATTGGCGACCCCCACCACGTTCACCTGGGCACTAAGAGTCCTGTTCCACACTTGGAGGCCTGACGCGTTGTACACACGGAGGGCGCCTGCGGATGTACCAGCCACAATCTCGTCGGCACCGCCTGTGAGCAGTTGCGCGACCTTGAGACCCGTGATGCTCTCATTCAGGAGTAGTGTCCACACGGGTGTACCATTGGCAAGGCGCACGTACACATCACCGTGCGAGTTGCCATATGCGATGTCCGCCGACGCCGAGCCAGTGAGGTTACCACTGCTCACTGCACGCACACCGTATACGGTCGTGTGGGAGAAGACGGCCGTGCCATTGGGCCGCAGCAGTACGAACTGACCCGAGTCAGAGCCGGTGAGGACCTCAGAATAGGAGTCACCATCGAGGTCGCTGGCCGACAGGGCACGTACCCGGCCACTGACAGTATGGTTCCACAACTGGGTGGAGTTCAGATGGTACGCATAGACGGTACCATCGTCGCAGCCCGCAACGACCTCCTGTGGCGAGCCGGCATCGAGCTGGGCGCCAGCCACAACATTCACTGGACTGGGCAGTGTGATGTTGGTGAGCAGCTGTGCGTTGTCGTCGTACACGACCAGCCCACTCGCTGTGCCCACGACCAGTTCGTCCTGCGGGTCGGCATCTGCTGACACGAGTGCGATGCCGTAGCCAGCAGCACCGAGTGCGGTCGTCCAAAGACGCGTGCCGTCCTGGTCGAAGACAAAGAGACTGCCGTTGTCTGTGACCACCGCGACCTCTGAGTAATCATCTGTATCGAGGTTGCCAGTGACGATGGCGTTCACACGGTTGCCGGTCGAGTTGGACCACACCGGGGCGACCTCGAACGGGGCGATAGCGGCGTAGGTGGTGCCCGTTGACACAGCGCTGTTGCCGGCACCCATGTGCGAACCCTGCTGGACGCCTGCGAGGACACACAAAAATAGGGACAGTAGTATGACCAGACGGCGGACTTTCATGGTGACCGTGCTCCCGTATTGCTGTACGGACACGGCGAGATGTTGTTATTAGTATTGTGCGAGGACACCTAGTCCTGTGCTGCCCCCTCCCGGTCCCGTCCGCTACGCGACTTCCACGGCTTGACCTGGAAGTAGTCGAAGAAGTCGGCCTCCACGACGCTGACCTCTTCAAAGGGGATTTCCATCCTGTTGAACGCCCGGATGATTGGGAGCACCATGTCAGCAGGGCGGTCCACGAAGAGCTTCAGTGTGTTCCGGCCGGCCTTGGCCATGAAGCGTACCTCGGGGACAGACCAGATACGGTCCACAACCGACGGGGATAGGGTCGGCAGGACAACACGCAGGCCCTCACCACGTCCCGGCAGGCTGGCGATAAGGTCTTCGGGTGTACCGAACTGGCTGACCTCTCCGTTCTCAAGGAGGCAGACGCGGGTACAGTAGTCAACAATCTCAAGGTCGTGACTGATGATCACCATTGTCGTACCGAGCTCGTAGTTCAGCTGCTTCAGGTAGTTGAGGACCTCATGACGGAGGTGCGCGTCGAGTCCGGTGGTGGGCTCGTCGAGCAGCAGTACTGGGGGGTCGTGGATGAGGCCAAGACAGATGGACACGCGCTTCCGCTCGCCCCCTGAGAGGCGGCTGACACGCTTTGTCATGAGGTCCTCGTCGAAACCGAGGATGTCAAGGATGTTGCGGGCACGTTCCTCAATCTCACGTGGCCGCATCCCGAAGCAACGTCCAAAGAACTGTGCATTCTCAAGGGCCGAGAAGTCGTAGTAGAGTGAGAGGTGTTCCAGTTGTGGGACGTACCCCACGAGGTAGCTTATCAGGTCTCTCTGCTTTGTGACGTCGTGTCCACCAACGTAGGCCTTTCCACTGGTGGGACGTATCTGACCTGTGAGGACACGCAGGACCGTGGTCTTGCCAGCACCAGACGCGCCGATGATACCGAGGAACTCTCTCTTGTTGGCGAAGAATGAGACCCCTTTCAGCGCATAGAACTTGCCAAAGGCCACCTTCAGGTCGATGATGTCAATCTCTCTCTCAAGACGCCTCGGCAGTGTCATACACCTCCCACGCGGTCGCTGATGTCCTTGAAGCGGTTCCTGGCCGAGTTGAGACTGTGCATGAGTGTCCGTATCGCCTCGACCTTCTGGACCCTGTCAAGGTCCTCCCGTCTGACAATGTCCTCCATCTGGTGGAACACGGCCATGAGCATGTTCAGAGTGTTGTCAATCTCAAACATGAAGTCCGGGTCAATCTCGGGAATCCGGAACCGCTTCCTCCGGCGCCTCCGGTTCACGAAAAGGACGACGAGCAGGGCCGTGAAGATGCCAACACTGGACGCCACCGCGACCTGCACCATTGTGAGCAGTCGACCGGAAGACCCGGTGGTGGGGCTGTGTGGCGGCACATATAGCTCAAAGCTGGTGCTGGCAAAGGTGTTGGCATAGTCGCCCCCTAGGATGATGAAGATGACATTCACGCGTCCTGGACCGTGGTAGTACGATGGTAGGAACTGAGAGGAGTAGAGGCCGTCCTCCACAAAGCCAGCAATGAAGAAGGTCAGGGTACCGTTCGGTAGCTCAAAGGCGACGAAGACCATCAGGTCATTCACAGGGGTACCGTTGTAGTCCGTGACGAAGAGGTTGATGTAGACGCTCCGGCCAACAGGATAGCGGCTCGTGTCCTCAGCGAGGGTCGCAACACCTACGAGGGTCTCTCTGAGCAGGTAGTCGGCAAGGTTGTCGAGCAGTACTGTGTTGTTACACTTGTGGAGGTGCTTGTTCATGAACAGACGTGACGAGCCGAAGAGGACGAGCTGTGGCGGCGAGTCGTCCAGCAGTACTACGGGGCGGCCGCCAACCGTGGCTGCTGCGAGTGACTGGTTGTGTTCGATGAACGTGCCACCGCCCAGCCAGACCGACATGACCCCCGTCGAGAGCGGGTTGTGTGGGATGACTTCAGTGGTGTTCTCAGCGTCGAACGAACCGGACATTGCATAGCCGAACTCGTTGAGGAGTGGCTGCAGCCCGGTGAGGTTCGCACGGTCGCTGTTGTCACCAAAGACCACCAGGCAACCACCGCTGTTGGTGAAGTTCCGCAGCATTCCGACCTCAGTGCTATTGAAGCCACGCGTGGGCCGGAATATGAAGAGGGCGGAGAACATGAACAGCAGGTCCTCACTGGGTGGGAGCCCTGGCGCCTCGAACAGGTCGAGGCCGCGGTCTGCCAGACGCGTCTTCATCCCTGACAGCCCTGAGAGAGTAGTGAGGCGGAGGCCCTCAATCAGGTCGTCGATGGAGGACAGGTCCCCGACGCCGGTACCGAGAGTGGCATTCGCATTGGGCAGGAGCTCGTCGGACTCGGCCAGTGAGAAGCCACCCGGGGCCCCGAAGCCGCCACCACCGCCTAGACCACCACCAAGACTACCGGCCATGGAACCTCCCATGAGCAGAGACAGGCCGCCACCATGGTACGTGTCAACAAGCATCATAGCACGTGGGTACTCGATGTTAGTGTCAAGGGTGATGTTTGTGGTCCAGCCCTGTGTCGTGTGTATGACGTAGTCTGTGTGCCTGTACCCGTCCATCAGGATTGGTGGGACAAGGGTGAAGAGCGAGAAGTTGTATAGCCCTTCCACGTTGTCGCAGGCGTGCAGTGTCACGTCCCCCCAGTCAGTGGCATTGCCGTGCTTGGAGACCGTGAGGTTGCCCAGTGGGACTGTGGACGATACGAGGAACGTATACAGGCCATAGTCCGACGGGAAACGCAGGTCGAAGGGTGCATGGGGGATGCGCCGTGGGAACACCCCCACAGAGGGCAGCGGTGTGACCACAAAGAGGTCCCGGTTCAAGAAGTCGTCCAGAAGGGTGATGGATGTCGACGTGAACTGTGTGACAGGCTGTGAGTAGAGGGCAATCGCATACTGGATCCCTGCGGCTACCACCCACGCGGCCGTGTACATGCCCTCAGACTCCGGGCTCCACTCGGTCGAGACCACCTCTGCATGGAACGGCCGGATCTCGTCAAAGGACACAAAATCACTGAAGATGGTCCCGCGACTGTCGTTGCCCTGTCCAATCATCATTGCCGCGACCGCGGTCGTGGGGTCCACGCCAACATTCATGACCACGGCACGGGACTCGTAGCTGTGGCCTGCAAGGGCATTGCGTGGTATCTGTGCCTCCACAACAATGAGGTCACCCTGACTGGCATAACTGTTGGAGGGGACAAGCGTCCACAGTGTGTCCACCGTGCTGTCGAGCATTGTGCGGTTCTCAGCAAACCCGAGGACGACCGTCACGTTCTGCGGTTCTCCGGGGTCGAGGTGCCCAAAGTCCCACCGCATCCCCAGGCCAACCCTGCCGTCGAACGTTGTGGAGCCGGTGAGGGCATCAGCAGAGACATGGTCTGCGATTGTTGACGCATTGCCGACCTCAAAACTGGAGAGGTGCCTGCTTGAGTTGACGCCCACGTAGAAGCGCTCGTAGTCCTCCGACTGCCCGTATGCGAACAGCATCTCATCACTGAGCGAGTACTTGCCGTGGTCGTCGATGTCGTCGAGGAATATGTCCAGCGAATAGGAGAGGAAGAGGCTCACGTTCTCAATGGGCCTATCCCCCAGGTCCAGCAGGATGGGTGTTATACGGAAGCCGGTGATGGGGTTGGCGGAAACAAGTGTGAGGTTGTACGACTCCACGAGCAGTACGACATACAGCTCGTCCTCATACGACAGGATACCGACCCAGCGGTTGTAGGTCGAGGGCGGGGTGGCCATTGCCACCTGGTGCAGCTCCCTCTTGATATCGAACATCATGAGGTTTGTCGGGTCGTGGTTGTCCCAGCGCAAGGAGAACATCCCCATCAGGAGGTGCATGTCGGCCTCGCGGTCACCACGCTGGTCCATGACCAGGACCGATGTCCCATAGCTGCTCATGAGGAGGGTGGAACTGGCATCCCGGCTGTCGGAGTTGAGCAGGCCCAGCGCCACCAGGGGGATACCCGTAGTACGCACATGGGGCTCGACCGGGGACTGGCGCTCGCGCAGATACTCGAACGCTGCGGTGATGTTGAGTAGTCCGGCGCCGGCATCGTTGGCACCAGCATCCAGTGGCGTGGCCGTTTCACGGAGGGCATTTGCCAGGGCGATAGGGGTGGCCCTGTCGAAGGCCTCAATGAGGAGTGCAGCCGCGCCGGCCACGATGGCGGCGGAGGCGGCTGTCGAGTCGGCCCACATGTAGTAGTCGTCAATTGCCTCGCCGAACTCGCCGCCTACAAGCGAGGCAAAACCACCGAGCTCGCCCAGGTTGACAGACCCGAGACCAAAGTCCATGGTGGGCCGTGCCCCGACCACATTGACGCCGGGTGCCACAATGTCGGGTTTGGCAAGCATGCCCAGTGATGGCCCCCTGCCCGAGAAGTCGGCAACACGGCCGTGCACGGGGTCGTAGGCGCCAACTGTGAACACTGATGCAGAGCCACCAGGGGACATTATTGTGAGGTAGTCAGGGCCATCATCGCCAGCGGCCGCGACCACAAGGACTCCCTTCCTGGCAGCCTCACAGAGTGCCTGGTCAACAGCATCGCCCGGCACGCCCAGCGTGTTGAAGGGCATGAGTATTATGTCGGCCCCGTGGGACATTGCCCACGAGACCCCCGAGACTATCCAGCTCGGGGCAGCAAGGAAGCCACCAAAGGTCACCTTTGCGGAGATGACCCGTGCACCCGGTGCCACGCCCATGTACTGGCCCTCAGACCGGTTGCCCGTGCCGGCGGCAACAGAGGCGACATAGGTCCCGTGACCGAGCAGGTCAATAGGGAGGGTGTCGGCCTCGACGAATGATGCAAAGGCCGTCACCTTCGGGTCTGTCGTATTGCTGATGTCATCCAGGTCGTCGAGGTCAGGATGGAAGAAGTCCACACCCGTGTCCAGGACTGCAATCACCACTCCGGAGCCGTTGTAGCCCATGTCCCAGAG
>JALVPN010000067.1:35977-41083 GCA_027031765.1 Promethearchaeota archaeon
GTCCCAGAGCGCCCTTGCACCAACAGTGTCTGCCGCCGAGGACAGCTGTGAGACAGCGCTCCTGACAAAGCCGGGCGCAGCAGACCTGATGGGGCGTGGCTCGTTCGACCAGACCCGAGTAACATAGTCATCTTGGGCCAGCTCTCTCACAGCACGTCCCAGCAGCCGGACGTGGAGCATGTTCAGCTCTTCAAAGGACTCCACAACCTCTGCGGTGCGGTCGGCCATCCGTACTGCGGCCTCGGCCTTGAACTCTGTCGCCCCCGGGTCGTAGCTGATAAGGACGTCGAGCCGCTCGTCCATGCGCCCGGGTGACAGTAGTGACGGCTCGACCTTCGACTCTGCACTGTGGTGCCCAGGACCGGGCACCGGCATCGTAGGCACTGGCAACAGGGCCAGTATGACCAGCAGGGCAAACACGGCAGCGTGCACTCTTCGTGTCAGACGGGATCCACCCCCAGACGACTCTCACTTCTCAATCATTCCCGTGATGAGGCCACGGGTGATGGCAATATAGTAGTCCACCATGTCAGCTACGGCCTTCGTCTTGACAATCTTGACACGGATGTCGTTCTCTTCAAGGACCTCAACACACCTCTCGGCAATCACTTGGAGTGGCTCTTCGGTGAACACTTTGAGGAACTCGCCCCTCTGGAGGACGAACTGGACACCCTCGACGCCCTCAAGTATCTTCATTGCCCGGGGGTCGACCTCTTCAAGGACTATCCCGACGGCAAAGCCCCTGTTGGGCATGGATGCCTTGAGGTTCGCGGGACTGCCAAAGGCGACGAGGCTCTTGCCCCGCATGAACACCGCCACCTTGTCACAGAACTCTGCCTCGGCCGGGTAGTGGGTTATCACAATGATGGAGGTGCCGTACTCTTGGTTGATGGTGTCTAGATACGACCACAACTCGTACCTGTTGTCCGGGTCGAGGCCGCTGGTCGGCTCGTCGAGTAGCAGCACCTTTGGCATATGGGCGAGGGCCACAGCAATGGACACTCGCCTCTGCTGACCGCCGCTGAGCGAGCGCACCGGACTGTTGCCCTTCTCGAGGATGCCAAAGTCACGCAGTAGCATCTTCCCACGCTGGATGAGCTGCCACTCAGGGATGTCATAGTTCTTGCCGAAGGCAATTATGTTCTCAAGTGGAGTGAACGTGTCATACAGGTAGCTCAGGTCCTGTGGGCAGTAGCCAAAGAAGTGCCGGACCTTCGTCGTCTCCTTGGAGTCAATGCCTGCTATGCGGGCCACGCCCCTGCTGGGGATGTCACCTATGAGGGCTTTTACTGTGGTGGACTTGCCAGCACCACTCTCGCCGATGATTGCCAGCATCTCACCCTCCTTGAGCGCGAAGGACACGTTCTCAATGATCTTCTTCCCACCCCGGACCGTCACCGTCAGGTTGCGCACTTCGACGACGTTCCTGTAGGCGGTCTCCAGCTTCCATGCCGACGGCTGGATGTATACCTTGTCTGCAATTATCGTCAGGTTCGGGTTGGTACGTGGGCCGACCAGGAGCTGCGGCTGCACCACGGTGAAGATCATCGGGTCACTGCTCGGGCCTTCTGGCTCCACACGTACCTCAAGGACTCCTTCGGGCAGGATTGGAGCAGGCATGGTATGCGAGCTCACCAGTGTGCCGGAGATCATGATAGGCAGTCTGTCGGAGTAGCGCTTGCCCCACACCATGCAGCGGATAGCGAAGCTCTGCTTCATCTTCTCGGTGTCCTTGACCGCCTGTTGCAGGTCGCGTCCGTCATAGTACAGGTCGTCATACAGGTCCCTCTTGAGGTAGTTCTGCATGGTTATCTGGGTGAGCGCAACGTCCTCCTGAGTGGCCCCCTCGCCACCGACTGTCAGGACGAGGTCGAGCTCGCTCTTCCTGCGTTTGCGGAGGTCTTCCTCCACCAGTACGGCAATCCGGCGTGTGAGCATGCCCTTCTTGACACGCAACACCCGGCCCCTGAAGCGTACGTTCTCCTTTGTCTTCGTGAGGACACCCTGCACATCGCAGTGGAGCTCGCGGTCTTGCCTCTCAAGGGCCCAGTCAATGGCCTCTGCCAAGTGGGCGCCTGAGAAGTATGCCTCCTCAATGAAGGAGGGACGACCCTCATCGGTCTCGGGTGCAGCTCGTATCGCCATTTTCAGCGCTCACCTATCCCAGAGTGGGTTTCTTCGAGAATATCAAGGTGGCAACCAAGATTGCCACTACAGAGAAGCCTAGGAGCTTGAGGACTGGCACGAGGACATCCAGCAGAGAGAGGCCCTTGAATGCTGTGGCAATCAGGATGTCGAGGCCTTGGTTCAACGGGAGTATCTCGTCGATGACACCCACATCTATGAAGAAGCCGGAGAGGATGATTGTCCCGAAGAGCACGAACAGGAACATCTGGTTGGCCTGGAGCCTTGTCGAGGCCACAGAACTGATCAGTATACCAGTTGTCGAACCGGTCAGACTGGTCAGGCTCATTATCAGGATGAGGGACTCGAAGCCGGTGTTGAGGTTGAGGTCGAATGCCACAATCCACAGGGACACCAGGAGCAGCGACTGGAAGAACCCGATGATGACGTAGGCAACCACTTTCGCAATGATGACTTCCAGACGGTTCGTGGGTGTCAGGAGCATGCGCCGGAGCGGGGCGTCACCCACTATTGACTGGGCAGAGGTCATTGCAATCCCGAGATAACTGGAGAACACGACTATGAAGCCACCGAAGGTGCTCTCAAGATATCCGCCCTCCGGAGTGAACTCAATCATCATTGCGGGGAACACCTCGGAACGAATCCACATGTGGGACGCACGGAACATTATTGTCGCGCCCTGGACAGCGCCCATGACAGTGTTCTGTTCGATGAGAGCGGTCGCGTCCATATGGACCTCGACGTATGTGGGCTCGTTGACCGTGAGGTTTGCCTCGAAGCCGTCGGGTATGACAACATAGCCGTCGATGCGCATGTCATACAGGTCCTGGAATGCCTCTTCTGTACTGTTGTACCGTATCAGTGTCCGTGAGAACATCTCAAGGAAGCCCGTAAAGTTCTCCGAGAGGTCCTCGCCCTCATACGTGCGCGAGGTGTCGAGGTCGATAACTCCGAGGGCGACATCACTCACGAACGAGCTGTTGTCACCCATGTCACCAGATGAGCCTGAGGAGGACGAGGAGGACATCTCCATGCCACCAAGAGAGCTCTGGTCAGTCACGTACCACAGGAGGCCAATGATTGCCGCAGGCAACAGGAAAATGAGGGACAGGGCGACCTTGTCCTTGACAATGAGGCGGAGCTCCTTCGCCACCATGTTCCTGATCCGCCTGCTCGGCTTTGTGAGGACCTCGGCCATGGGCAATTCCCTCGACTGAACATGTTGTGGACGTGCAGCCAGTCTATATCCTTGGCTTCCCTCTGAACCGGCGGGCTTTCGCTATTAAGGATAGCTCGACAGTACCGGGCCTGACACGTCCAGCTATCACATATATAACAAAAGGCAATGAACCCTTGGATGTGAGTATGCCATGGGAGGCACCGAGACCGGACTGCTGGAACGGTTACGTCGCATTGCGCGTGCCCGCAGGACCGATACCAGCAACCTCAGACAAGAGGAGCCTGAGATAGAGATAGCGAGCCTGCAGAGCGCCATTGCAGGAGAGGCCTTTGCTGACGCCAAGGAGTGGATGATGCCATACTGGGCAGTCAAGTACACGAGGGAGCACGGGCCGCTGCCGAGTGGGGAGATGATGCAGCGCAACCATGACACCGTAGGCACAGTTGTTGGCGGTGTCGGCGGAGAGAAGTATGGATGGATAGACCAGGCCGGACTGGTGTGTGTAAGCCCTGAGAGGGGGGCAATAGACTTCTGGCTCCTAGACAAGGGTGAGTTCAAGTTCCCAGCACTGATGGTCGACGAGGGTGTGAGGGCAAGGCCCACTGCTACCGAGGACCAGGTGTTTGAGTGGAAATATTCAGTGGGGCCTGTGACCTTCACACGCCTGGTCTACCACGTCATACAGGACGGGCACGAGGCACTCTTCAATGAGGTGCACCTGCGCAACCGTTCGCTTGATGACGCGTCGTTGACATTCTTCGTGGTCGTACGGCCGATGAGTCACATGGGCATCGCCCCAATCGAGTCGGTCGAGTACGACCGGGAGAGGAAACGACTGTACTGCAACGGCAGGCTCATGGTGTCGACAGAGGAGGCCCCGAGCTCGGTGGTCATTACAACAGCGGACAACCCCGACCTGCTGAGGAGCGTCATGGAGGCGACGACAAGGCACGACACAAGGTTCCGTACTGCAGGTGGGCTAGCAACGGCAGTCATGAGATACGACATAGGGCTACCCCCAGCAGGGACGAGACGACTGTTCTTCGTGACGCCACTTGAGGGCGTAGCCATAGGAGAAGAGGGCCCGACATTCACTACAGACACCACAGCGCGGGACGCAACTGCTGCACGGTGGTTCAGACTGTTCTCCAACTCCACAAGGTTCGCCACTCCTGACGAAACGCTGACGGCCGTGCTGGCCCAAGCGAAGGCGGTGCTGGCTGCAACAGCACGCAAGGTGCTTGGAGAGAGGAGGCGGAGTTGGCGGTCGCGTGCAGAAGTCCTCTCTGTGCTATGTGATTCCGGGTGCATTGGACTGGCAGAGGAGCTGGCCGCAGGCGTCGCGAAGCGGGCGGCCCGTCAGGTGGACACGTCCTCCAGCATAGAGGTGGCTGCAATGCTGTGGGGCATACTCAAGGTAGTGGAATACACCAATGCTACCAGCTATCTCAGGAAGATAAGACCAGACCTCAACACCGTCGTTGACAGGATGCTTGAAATCACTGCCGGCAGTCCCGATGAGGGCATGCCCAGTGCTGGTGCTGGTGGTGGCGGACCCGGACAGGGGCCCGGAGAGGAGGTGGTTGTGACTCCCAGGCCGTGGACACTCGGTGACATACTGGAAGTGCTATGGTGCACCGATGCCCTCGCACTAGCACAGAAGGCATACGATACGCTTGGTGATGTGGGCCGTCTTGCGACCGTGACGCAGGAGCTTGAGAAGTGGAACAGTGAGCTCCGGCGGCGTATTGAGGAAGGGCTCTCGGGCATCCTTGAGGAGC
>JALVPN010000068.1 GCA_027031765.1 Promethearchaeota archaeon
CCCATCGGAGCAACAGGAAAGGTGCTGTCTTTCCCGAAAGCTGTTCCCAAAGAGGTGGGAGGGGCAAGACCATCGGATGAGAAGTTCAGCGAGCGACTCGCGACCTTCAAAGGACTGAAAAGGAGGGTGGAGAGCGGGCTGTTTGGAGAGACGAAAGATGAGAGAACTGCAAGAGAGGGTCAGGAAATTCGTTGAGGAGAACAACCTCCAGATGGCGCCCGAGTTCCATGCGCTTGACATTGTCTCTGAGTTGGGAGAGGTGGCAAAGGAAATCCTGAGGTGCTATGATTACGGCAGGGGTGAACACATATTCAGGGAAGAGATCAGAGGGGAACTGGGAGACCTCTTGTATTCCTTGATAACGCTTGCAAACCACTATGGCATTGACCTGGAACAGGAAGTCATCAAGGTCCTCGAAAAGTACGAGAGGCGCATATCGAAGGGCAAGACGCCCGGCTCATCTAATGAGTAGATCACTCCTTGTGCTCTTTCCGTTTGGGCCTGAGCGCATGGCTGCCGCATTTCCTGCACCTGACTTTCCCATCTTGACCATCTGCGGGACGGGCCGACACATCTGGTATCTTTGTGTGACCGGTGCCGTGCCAGTGGTCTGCAGGTGGTCTGAGGTGGCTGCCAATGATGGGTGTCCGCGAGTCGTCTGCGGTGGTAGTGTGCGTCCAGTCGGGTCCGGTCTGGGGTGCACTGCCGTGGTCTAGCCAGTTCCGTGTAGGTGCTGGGCAACTTGGGGGCTTGGGCGAGCCGGCCTGTGTGGCCCGCATGTGTTGGTGGGGTCTCTTGAGGCGGTGCTGCTGGCACGTTGGCGCTTGGGTGAGGTCAGACATGCGGGGGGTATGCGGCCCTTGGCTGGCCGGGTCGGCCTGGTGACTGGACCGGTTGTGTGTGGTGTGCTGTGGTGCCCGGTGTACGGCCATGGCGTGTGGTGGCGGTATGGTGGTGCGTGTTGGGGCCCGGTATGGCACGCCAGTCCAGTCATACTATCTCCTTTCACACTATCTGGTAGACAGTGGATGCCCTATTCTTGGTGTGCACAACATGGTACCGGCCCACACGCGACACGAGGTCATCGGGCCTGCCCATGCTGCTCCCGTCTGCTGTACAGTCATTGGGGGTGTGTTCCCTATCGCGTGAGTCAAACGTCATCAGGGCTAGTCCAGGCTGTCCTCGTCTGCTGGAGTGTCCCAGTCGTCTGTGCCTGCGGGACCGGTGCTGCTGTCCTCAGGGGTATCACTGTCCTCGCTGGTGTCGTTGGTGTCGACCGCAAGTTCTTGGAATGCCCTGGCTGCTTCGTCCTGCTGCTTCTGGGCCTCAAGGGCTTCCTGACGTAGCTGCCACCAGCGGTACGTCCCGTAGGCGACCCCACCAGCGACGATGGTGCCGGTCAGCAACAGGACGGGACCACTGGGTAGGAGGGCTGCAAGGCGCTCGTCCTGGGTGACCTCACTGTCGAGCGGGTCGAAGCCGTTGGCCCACTCCCAGAAGTCGGTGTAGCCGTCGCCGTCGGTGTCAGCACTGTTGGCCCTGGTGCCCAGTTGTGCCTCGGCAAGGTTTGTCAGGCCGTCCAGGTCGAGGTCGCCCGCTGAGTCGTCGGTAAGCGGGTCGAGGGAGTTGGAGAACTCATAGTAGTCGTTCATCGAGTCGCCGTCGGTATCGTTGTTGTCTGGGAGGGTGCCGATTGTGGACTCGACGTAGTCGGCAAGCCCGTCTGCATCGCGGTCCTCGGGGCTCCCCACAGCAGCCACTATGAC